>NZ_JAMQIF010000019.1:3654-95196 GCF_023845855.1 Clostridium sp. ZBS2 | reverse complement strand
ATTCCTAAGTTCAATTGCTCTGTCCAGTTTGCTTATGCATATATCAATACCCCCTTAAAACGCATTTTATTATTAAAAACCATTTTCTCTTAAAAACTCCATGGTTACATTGCTTTCATTTTTTATTTCTTCATCCTTGTTATTTACTAATTTTTCAATATATTTTCCAACCACATCACATTCTAAATTTACAACTGACTGAACTTTTTTCTCATATAAAATTGTATTTTCTAAAGTATGCGGTATAACAGATACTTTAAACTTTTCATCATCAACATATGCAACTGTTAGACTTATGCCATCAATGGCTATTGAACCTTTGTATATAATATATTTCAAAATCTCTTTTGATGCAGATATAGTAACCCATGTACCATCGACCTTTTTTTCTATATCGGTTATTTTACCTACTCCATCTATATGACCACTTACTATATGTCCACCAAATCTATCTTCTAATTTCATTGCTCTTTCAAGATTAATTTTATTTCCTGATTTCAAACTTCCCAGTGAACTTTTTTCTAAGGTTTCTCCCATTACATTAGCTTTAAATGAAGATTTAGTCATTTCCAAAACTGTTAAACATACACCATTTGATGCAATACTATCTCCTATTTTAGTATTTTCCAGTACCTTATTGGCTCTTATTTCTATTACTCCAAAGCCTCCCCCTAATGTAAGTTTCTCTAAACTACCTACTTCTTCAACAATTCCAGTAAACAATTAATCACATCCTTTTACTTCAATTTATTTATATATCCTTCTATAACTATCTCCTCTGATAATTTTTCATAAGTTAAATCTCTAAGTTTTACAGCATCACTTAATTTAGAAAATCCCTGTCCACCTATACTACTTTTACTTGTTTCACCACCTAATATTTTAGGTGCTATATAAAATCTTACCTTATCAACTATATTTTCTTCTAATGCAGAAAAGTTTAATGTTCCTCCACCTTCAATTAATATAGAATCTATTTTTAAATTACCTAAATATATCATCAATTCTTTTAAATCAACTTTTTTATTTTTATCAATTATTTCTATTACTCTTGCACCTTTATTAACTAATTTTTGTTTTTTTAATTTGTCAGCATATTTAGTTGTTGCTACTATGGTTAATCTATCAGAGTTATTTACTATCTTTGAATCTAATGGAATTCTTAAGGTGCTATCAACAATAATTCTTATTGGATTTCTCCCATTTTCTATTCTGCATGTAAGTTCTGGATTATCCTTAATAACAGTATTTACCCCTACCATAATAGCTGACAATTTATTTCTTAATAAATGCCCATCTCTCCTTGCTTCTTTTGATGTAATCCACTTTGACTCTCCTATAGCTGTAGCTATTTTCCCATCTAATGATATTGCACTTTTTAAAATAACAAATGGTAAATTTGATGTTATATATTTAATAAATGATTCATTTAATTTTTTACATTTCTCTTCTTCTATACCAACTATAACTTCTATATCATTCTCTTTTAGTTTTTTTACACTTTTTCCTGATACCATTGGATTTGGATCCAACATTCCTATTACTACTTTTTTTATTTTTTTCTCTATTATTAAATTTACACATGGAGGAGTTTTTCCATAATGTGCACATGGCTCTAATGTTATGTATATCGTACTTCCTTCTAATAACTTAGTAGCGTTGTTAATGGCATTTACTTCTGCATGTGGTCCTCCATACTGCTCATGATATCCTATTCCAATTATCTCATCGTCCTTTACAATTACTGCACCCACTAAAGGGTTTGGATTAACCTTTCCTATTCCTTTTTTAGCCAATTCTAATGCTAACCCCATATACTTCTCATTCACTAAATTCACCTTCTTCTTAATATAAAAATCATAGCAACCACTTATAGGCATGAGTTATTTATTTTCATTTGCCTAAATTAATTATGATTTGAATTTTTATGAAATTTTCCTTTTTTACAATGTTCTAAAGAAAAAAATCCCTGAAGTGTAATACTTCAGGGATTAATAATAATCTTATTTATAATGAATTATGATTTTAACGTATCAAAATAAAGATATATGATTTTAATATTATTTAGATATAATTAAAAATCATATTTTATCTTATAAATTAAAAAACCCTGAACTAAAATATAAGTTCAGGGTAAAAATCAATTTAAATAATACGAATTAAAACCTAATAATCATTAGATCAAATAAGTAATTTCTTCTTTCATCCAGACTTTACTGTCGGCTTCGGAATTTAACCAAATCTGCTATTTCTAGCTCGCGGGCTTTACCGCCGGTAGGGAATTTCACCCTGCCCTGAAGATTAATATTTAATTTATATTTTTATATTATCATATTCTTCTAATTATGTAAAGGTCAACACGTAATCTTTTTTCATATTTTACAATAATCTATTAATTTGATTTTTGAATTTTAAAATTTATATTCATTTCCTTTATCCAGTTAATAGTTTCGTTAGATTCATTCCATGCTTCTAAACTATATTTTATATAATGCATAGCTTCTGCATCACTTCCAAATCTAGATATTCTAGGTAATACTTTAGGAATTTTCTTTTGTTTCAATATATATGGTATTACAAATGAATTTTTCTTGTATGCTTTTCTTATAGCATCTTCTGCTTCTTTTATTTTTCCTGTTTTATAACGTAATAAAGCCTTATTATATGATACTGCTGCTAAATAATCATTATCATATTTTTTAAATAACTTTTCTGCATCATCATATCTTTTTTCAATTAATAACCAACTAGACAATATTCCTCTTACCATTAAGTTGTCTTTTTCATTAAATTCTAATATTTCAAATGCATTATCTATAGCATCATTTTTTTTACCCATTTTCCATAATTGAATAGCCAAAGTATATTTAGCTCCAAAAAATGGTTGAGCTTCTTTTTTATTAAAACATTCTTTAGATGCAGTTTTTAAACTGTCAATGCCCAATATGTATTTACCTGAATCAACTGATTTTTCTAATAACTCTTTCTTATCATTATCAGTTAAACTTACATCTTTAGATAAAATTATATATGCATCTGAGCAATACTCACAAACACTTAAAGCCTCTTTTGCAAGTTTTACCTTCTTATTAAAATTCTTTTCAGACCATGCTTTTCTCATTATTTTTTGAGCTTTTATAAATTCTTCAGTAATTCTAATATTTTCTTCTTTCTCAGCTTCTACTTCTTTTTTATCATTTAAAGAATCGCTCTTATCATTAGAATTTACTATCCATATTTCATCATCTTTTGATATATTTAATAAGTTTCTTATTTCTTTTGATTTCATAGAGCCCGTACTATTACTTACTCCAAATTCTTTATATAAATCAAGAGCTTTAATATATGGCTCCTCTTTAACATCAAATAAATTATTTACTGTTCCAATTGCATGAACAACTCCTGCTGCCCATGAAGAGCTTTTCCCTTTTTTCAATGAATCTTCATGGCTCATTCCTAAGTCATGTAACGCTTTTATACAAACTTTTTCATATTGTTCATTAAGATATTGATTTGAAAAGACTTTTATCTTTCCAAGAATTTCTTCATATTTTTCAACTATTGAGTTAGGTAAATTTTGCATTATTTTTATAACTCCTTTTTTTAAATCTCTCATAAGGTTTCATTATTCACTAATATAATTAAAATATCTTATAATTAAAATATTATTCTTTATTTTTTAATACCTTTATATTATATATTTTAATTATATTATCAGCAAGTGTTATACGTAATAGAACCACTTAATTATATCACATTATATGAGAATATATATTTTAATACTTTTTAGCAATATATATAAACTTTGTTCATATATATCTGTAAACGTATTTTTATAAATTAATTATAATTTATAAAAAACTACTTTCCTTAGGCGGTGATATATTGTTATCAATAGATTTATATTATTTTCATAAAATTTTATCTACTACATATGATAAATTCAATTTAATTCAAAAAGAAAAATGTAATGTAAGCGACAATATTTTTGAAGATTTATATTTAAAAAAATGCTTTAATTCTTTATGGCTAAAAAAATTGAACTTACAAATAAACAATATAAAAACTAAATATAAATTTAACATACTTGAAAAAAATCACAATTTACTCAAAATAAAATTTAACTACCTACAATCCTTCACTTTAAATAATTCACCCAAAGGTATAATATCATATTCATTAGATGAATATATACTTATATCAAATAAAAGTAATCACAAATTAAAAATAATGTTTTTAGTTAATAAAGAGGAAGATCCTAATTTATATGAAGATATACTAAAAAAAGATTTACTACAAATAATGAATATTATTTCATCTAATAAAATAGGTATTTGGAGTTCTAAAATAAAGGTTTTAGATCGTCTATATAAAAAATATCTTGAAAGTAATAATTGTTACAGAACACCTTATACTTCTGATAGAAGTTTTTCTTATGATCCATTAAAAGCTTGTGAATACGCCGAAAAATTTGCTTTGACTCCTAATAAAGATTATACATCCTTTGATGGTATAGGTGGAGATTGTACAAATTTTATTTCTCAATCAATTCATTTTGGTGGTTTAAAGACTTCAAATTCATGGAAACCCTATAGTAATGCTTGGGTTAGAGTTGAAGAGCTACATTCATATATTATAAAAAATAAACTTGGATTTGAAATTAATAAAAATTCTCCTTTAAAGAAGGGTACTATAATACAATTTTATACACCTAAAATAGGTCGATTCTTCCACTCAGGTTTAATAACTCATATTCTTCCAGATGGAGATTACTTATACTGCTGTCATAGCTATAACAAATTAAACTATCCTTTAAGTTTAACCTACCCTATATTATATCCTAGAATAAGAAGCTTAGAAATATATTAAAATCTGTTCTTAATTTTGCACTTTGTTTTAAGTATAACTTGATGTATGTACTAGGTTAAATAGACTTCTCAATAATATAGGATACCTTAGAATGATTCAAACTAAGATATCCTATATATTTAAATTATTTAAACTGTTATTTCACTCTTAATTTTTAAAGCTTCTTCATTACTTTCTATAATAGGATTTACATATTCATCAATAAATTCTACTACTTGACTTGGTGCTCTACCAACAAATTTTTTAGCATCTATTATTGATAATATTTCATCCTTAGTAAGTCCAAAAGAATTATCATTTATTATTCTTTCTATTAAATCATTATCTAATCCTTCGCCTTTAACTCTTTGAGCTGCTGCCATAGAATGAACTCGTATTTTTTCATGTAATTCTTGTCTATCTTTTCCTCTTTTTACTGCTTCCATCATTATATTTTCAGTAGCCATAAATGGCAGCTCACTAGCTACATGTGATGCTATGACTTTATCATATACTACCATGTTTTCAGCTATGTTCATATAAAGATTTAATACTCCATCTAAAGCCAAGAATCCTTCTGCAACTGATAATCTCTTATTAGCTGAATCATCTAACGTTCTTTCAAACCATTGAGTTCCTGCTGTTATTGCTGGATTTAAAGCATCTACTATTACGTATCTAGCTAGTGCACTAATTCTTTCACTTCTCATAGGATTTCTCTTATAAGCCATTGCTGATGATCCTATTTGATTTTTTTCAAAAGGTTCTTCCATCTCTTTCATACTTTGAAGTAATCTTAAGTCATTACTAAATTTATAAGCACTTTGTGCAATTTCTGATAATGTATTTAAAACTATTGAATCAAGTTTTCTTGGATAAGTTTGACCTGTAACGCCAAAACTCTTATCAAATCCCATTTTTTCTGCTATCATTTTATCTAATTTTTTAACTTTTTCTTCATCACCATCAAATAATTCCATAAAACTAGCTTGAGTTCCAGTTGTTCCTTTTACTCCTCTTAGTTTTAAACTATGTATTACAAAATCTATATTTTCAATGTCCATAACTAAATCTTGCATCCATAAAGTCGCTCTTTTTCCTACTGTAGTTAATTGAGCTGGCTGATAATGTGTAAATCCTAATGTAGGTAAATCTTTATATTCAATGGCAAAATTCTTTAAGTGATTTAATACTGTTACTATCTTATCTTTTATTAATAAAAGTGCATCTCTCATTATTATTACATCTGTGTTATCGCCTACGTAACAAGAAGTAGCTCCAAGATGAATTATACCCTTAGCAGCTGGACATTGTAACCCATATGCGTACACATGACTCATTACATCGTGTCTTACTTCTTTTTCTTTTTTTATAGCTTCTTCATAATTTATATTATTAATATTTGATTTTAATTCATTTACTTGTTCCTCTGTTATATTTAAGCCTAGTTCTCTTTCACCTTCAGCAAGAGCTACCCATAGCTTTCTCCAAGTTGTAAATTTCATATCATCTGAAAAAATAAAACTCATTTCTTTAGATGCATATCTTGAATTTAATGGTGTGCTATATAAATTTCTCATACAAAAACCTCCACACGAATATATTTTATTTTTTTTATTTCAACATTCGTATTATAACATATTTTTTATATTTTCATAGTATTTTATTGAAAAATTTACTTAATGTTATTATTTTTTATTTTAAATCATATATATAAACATAATGTATTCTAAAGTTAGGAGTGAATAAAATGTATAAATTAAATATATTCGATAAAATTTCTTTTATTTTAGTTATTCTAGGTGCCTTTAATTGGGGATTAATAGGTTTACTAAATATTAATTTAGTAACTATATTTTCTTTTGGAATACCTATAATTCAAAGAATAATATATATAATAATTTTTTTATCATCATTAAATTTACTGTCATTGCTATTTAAATGCAATAATAATTTAAATAAAAAAATTAATTAAAATACCTATTATAATATTTTCCCAATAAGTAAATAATATTATTCTTCTATTTGCTTATGGGGAAAATTATATTTTAATTAGAATATTATACATAACAAAAGAGATGTCTCCTAAATTTATATACTTTTTAGGGACATCTCTTTTTAATAAATATTAATCGTCTAAAGATTGAACTAAACTTACTAATTCTTCAACTGCTAGAGCTTCATCATCTCCAGATGCTGAAATTTTTATTGCAGCATCTTTAGTTACAGCTAAAGATAAAACTCCTATTAAGCTCTTAACGTTTGCTTTCTTACCATTGTATTCTATGCTAACGTCTGACTTAAATCCTGAAGCTTTCTTAACTAATAATGTTGCTGGTCTAGCATGAAGACCTGATGAACTTTTTACTATAACTTCTTTTGATACCATTATATCCACCTCTTTACAAAAAATTAATTAATAAATATAGCATCCAACCATTTTAGTATATACTGTTTTGTAATTAATTTCAACTTAAAAATAATTAAGATGCCCATTACCAAGCTCTTCTTTATCTTATCTAGGTTGTACTATAAGTTTTATTGCTGTTCTCTCTTCTCCATCTATTTGTATATCCGTAAAAGCTGGTACACAAATAATATCCTTTCCACTTGGTGCCACAAATCCTCTAGCTATTGCTATAGCTTTAACTGCTTGATTTATTGCTCCAGCTCCCACTGCTTGTATTTCCGCTATGTTCTTTTCTTTTATTATTGCGGCTAATGCGCCTGCTACCGAATTAGGATTTGATTTACTTGATACCTTTAATACTTCCATTTTTATTATTCCTCCTAGAATCATTATACAAAATCGTTTACATTAATATATATTCTATACAATCTATTAAATTCCTTTTATTTAGTATAATATTTTATAAAGAAAAAAGATAAAATGTATAATAATTATACATTTTATCTTTTAATTTTATTTAGCAAAGTCTACTGTTCTAGTTTCTCTTATTACATTAATCTTAATTTGTCCTGGATATTCAAGTTGTTCTTCTACGCTCTTCACTAAATTTCTAGCTAATTCAGCAGTACCAGCATCGTCAACTTTATCTGGTTTAACAATAATTCTTATTTCTCTTCCAGCTTGAATGGCATATGACTTTTCTACACCCTCATAAGAATTTGCGATTTCTTCTAATTTTTCCAATCTCTTAATATATGCTTCTAATGTTTCTCTTCTTGCCCCCGGTCTAGCTGCTGATATAGCATCTGCCGCTTGAACCAATACTGCTTCTAAAGATTGCATTTCCACATCTCCATGATGGGCTGCTACAGCATTTATCACCAATGGTTGCTCATGATATTTCTTAGCAAGGTCTCCTCCAATTAGTGCATGAGGACCTTCTTGCTCCTGATCTACAGCTTTACCGATATCATGTAGTAATCCTGCTCTTTTAGCTAGAGTAACATCTAAACCTAATTCTGAAGCCATTAAACCAGCTAAATATGAAACTTCTATGGAATGTTTTAATACATTTTGACCATAACTAGTTCTATACTTTAATCTGCCAAGTAGTCTTATAAGTTCTGGATGTAATCCATTTATTCCAGTTTCTAGGGTCGCTTGTTCCCCTTCTTCTTTTATATCATTTTCTACATCTTTAACTGCTCTTTCGACCATCTCTTCGATTCTTGCTGGATGTATTCTACCATCCACTATCAACTTTTCAAGTGCTATTCTTGCAACTTCTCTCCTTATTGGATCAAAGCTTGAAAGAATAACTGCTTCTGGAGTATCATCTATTATTAAATCTACTCCGGTTAATGTTTCTAGAGTTCTAATGTTTCTTCCTTCTCTACCTATTATTCTACCCTTCATTTCATCATTTGGTAGCGCAACAACATGCACAGTAGTTTCAGACACATGATCCGCAGCACATCTTTGAATAGCAGTCGTGATTATTTCTCTTGATCTTTTGTCTGCTTCTTCTTTTGCTTTGCTTTCGATTTCTTTTATCATCAATGCAGCATCATGTGAAATTTCTCTTTTAATTTCGTCTAAAAGAATTTTACGAGCTTCTTCACTAGAAAGAGATGAAATTCTTTCCAATTCTTCTCTTCTTTGAGTATATATTTCTTTTACATTGGCTTCTACTTGATCTATATCAAGCATTCTTTGATTAATTTTTTCTTCTCTTTTTTCTAGCGTATCACTCTTTTTATCAAGTGATTCTTCTTTTTGAATAACTCTTCTTTCAAGTCTTTGAATCTCATTTCTTCTTTCACGAGATTCTTTTTCAAAATCATTTCTTAACTTATGAACCTCTTCCTTAGCTTCAAGTATTGTTTCTTTTTGAAGAGCTTCTGCTTCTCTTTTAGCTCTTTCTAAAACATCTTGTGCCTCATTTTCAAGAGATTCAATTTTATCCTTCGATACTTTTTGTATCATTTTATAAAGTAGTATTCCTAATACTAATAATATAATTAAATTTACTATTATTATTAAAATCCAAAATTTCATATAAACACCTCCTAGCTTGTTAAGCTATCTATTTTTGTAAACAAGAAATCATAGTAGGTGTCATATTATTCTCACTGTATTGGGAATATGATAAACCAGTATTCCTTTTTATTCTATATTAAAAATAAAATTATGTCAAGCTTGCTATGATATTGTTATCATGCTCATATTTACTGAGTTACAAGAGTTTTTTTTATTTGTATTTGCTATAAAATTTTAGTAATAACAACATATATAATCATAAAAATATTTTCATATAACAATATTTATATATATCATCCTTTTTATTGTAAAAAAAGCAAAAGAAATAATCCTTTTGCTTTTTATAATTATCTATTTATTTATCTGATTGTTCCTTATTTTCTTTATTTTTAACTTCAGATGATGTTTCATTTATAACAGCATCCATCAATGGAAGATTATGTTTTTCTCTTATTTGATTTTCTACATCTAATGCAACTTCTGGATTTTCTTTTAAGTATTGTTTAGCATTTTCTCTACCTTGACCCAACCTTATGTCTCCATATGAGAACCATGCCCCACTCTTTTGTACTATTTCTTCCTTAACTCCAACATCTAATATGTTTCCTTCTCTTGAAATACCTTCGTTATACATTATGTCAAATTCTGCTTGTTTAAAAGGTGGTGCTACTTTATTCTTTGTTACTTTTATTCTTGTTCTATTACCAACAATACCATCACCTTGTTTTATAGAGTCTATTCTCCTTACATCAAGTCTTACTGATGCATAGAACTTTAATGCTCTTCCTCCTGTTGTTGTTTCAGGTGAACCAAACATTACTCCAACTTTTTCTCTCAATTGGTTAATGAAAATTGCTATGCAATTTGTTTTACTAATTGTACCTGCTAGTTTTCTTAATGCTTGTGACATTAGTCTTGCTTGAAGTCCAATATGAGAATCTCCCATTTCTCCTTCAATTTCAGCTTTAGGAACCAATGCTGCAACAGAGTCAACTATAATTACATCAATTGCACCTGAACGAACTAATGCTTCTGCTATTTCAAGACCTTGTTCTCCTGTATCTGGCTGAGAAACTATAAGATTTTCTGTATCTACCCCTAAGTTTCTTGCATAAGATGGATCTAATGCATGTTCTGCATCTATAAATCCTACTGCTCCACCTTTTTTCTGTGCTTCTGCAGCTATATGAAGAGCTATTGTTGTTTTACCTGAACTTTCAGGACCATAAATTTCAATAATTCTTCCCTTTGGAACTCCACCAATTCCAAGTGCTATATCTAAATCTAAACATCCAGTAGAAATTGAATCAATATTTAAAACACTGTCTTCACCTAATTTCATAACTGAACCTTTACCAAATTGCTTTTCTATTTGTCCCATTGCATTTTCAATTGCTTTTAATTTATTTACATCTATATTAGCCATAATGTTACCTTCCTCTCATCGAACTTATGTTCTGTATATAATTATAATTTAACTATTATTATTAGTCAACAGTATTGATAAAAATTCCCCCTTTAAAATACATCTTAAAGAAGGAATTTATTATAATTATATCCATGTTATATTATTTTAAACTTATCTATTTATTAGTAGATATTGAATCTTTGTTTTTCTTAAAATATTCATATCCTGAAATTATAGTTATTATAACAGCTGCTATTAGCATTATATTTGGAACTGTACTAAAGAATCCTTTCCAAAATTCACTATTAATAACTAAATTAGTTAAATACTTTGAGTCACCTATACTAACTTGTAATAGCAATAATACTATAGCTATTATTTGTATTACTGTTTTTATCTTTCCCCACCAACTTGCTGCTATAACTCTTCCCTCAGAAGCAGCCAATGTTCTTAAGCCTGATACTGCAAATTCACGTGCTATTATTATAACAGCAGCCCAACTTGGAACTATATGCATTTCAACTAATGTAATTAGTGCAGTTGTCACTAATAGTTTATCAGCTAAAGGATCCATAAATTTTCCAAAGTTAGTAACTTGGTTTCTACTTCTTGCAATATATCCATCAAGCTTATCTGTTAAAGCAGCTAAAACAAATATTATAGTAGCTATAAAACTACCATATGGTATTCCTTTAACAACTATAAATATCAGAAAAATAGGTACCAAAAATATTCTAATTAAAGTCAACTTATTTGCAAGATTCATCTTCAACAACTCCTATTAAATCGTAATCCATATTTTTGATTATTTTTACTTTAACGAATTCACCTATCTCCAATGGCTTAGGAGATTCAAAAAATACATTTCCATCTATATCAGGTGCCATCTCAAAATTTCTACCTTTATAGCATTCACCATCATATTCTTCAATTAGAATATCATATTTTTTGCCAACTTTCAATTTATTTATATTATTAGAAATCTTTTCTTGAGATAACATTAACTTTTCTTCTCTTTCGCTCTTTATCTCTTCATCTATTTGTCCATCCATTCTTGAAGCCGGTGTATCTTCTTCTCTTGAATATTTAAAAACTCCTACTTTATCTAATTTATATTCTTGTAAGAATTCTAAAATTTCTTGAAAGTCTTCTTGTGTTTCTTGTGGAAATCCTACTATGAATGTTGTTCTAATTGTAATATTTGGTATATTCTTTCTAAGTTTTTCTATTTTATCAGTTATGTCTTTCTTGCTTGTTTTTCTTCCCATAAGCTTTAATACATGATCACTTATGTGCTGTATAGGTATATCTAAATATTTTACTACTTTATCATTAGATGCGATTTCTTCTATTAATTCATCATATATGGCTTCGGGATAGCAATATAATACTCTAATCCACTTTATTCCTTCTATTTTAGATAACTCTTTTAATAATACATGAAGATTTTTCTTACCATAAATATCACTACCATATTGTGTTGTATCTTGAGCTATTAATATTAACTCTTTAACACCTTTACTTGCTAAGTCTGTAGCTTCACTAATTATATTTTCCATCCTTCTACTTCTAAATTTTCCCCTTATTTTAGGAATTATACAATATGTGCAAAAATTATTACAACCTTCTGCAATTCTTATATATGCACTTTCCTTTTGTGTTGTAAGAATTCTGTCTCCTTCATTTATGTTTTCATCAGAATAATTTAATAATTGAGAAGCTTCTTTATCTCCTTCAATAAGTTCTGTAATAACTTTATCTATTTTATTATAATCATTAACTCCTAACATTATGTCTATTTCAGGTATAAGATTTTTTAATTCATCACCATATCTTTGTATTAAACATCCTGTTGCTATAAGAAGCTTACACTTGTAATTATTTTTATATTCAGCCATTTCTAAAATAGTATCTATTGATTCTTGTTTAGCCGACTCTATAAACCCACATGTATTTACAATTATAACATCTGCTTCTTTTGCATTATTAGTTATTTCATATTCATTACTCATTTTTCCAAGGATGATTTCAGAATCCACTCTATTTTTATCGCATCCTAAACTCACCATTCCAACTTTGTACTTAGTCAAGTTTTTGTCCTCCTGTATTTTAATGTTTTTAATTATACCAAATTAATTATAATATTTATAGCTATATTATCAACTATAATTAATTATTTAAGTTTTCTTTTTTAATTCTCATCTTTATCATCATATAATTCTTCTTTGGTAATCAATATCTTTCTTGGTCTACTTCCATCTTTTTCAGATATTATACCTCTTTCTTCTAACTGATCCATTATTCTAGAAGCCCTATTAAATCCTATCCTAAGTTTCCTTTGAAGAAAAGAAGTTGATGCTTGCTCGTATTCAATTACCGCATTTATGGCATCATTAAGTAGTTCATCAACATCATCACCATTTTCTGATATTGATGATTGAGCTTCATTATTTATATGCTCTATTATTTCTTCTTCATAATTACTAGTACCTTGACTTGATTTTACAAAGGATATAACTTGTTCTACCTCTTCTTCTGATATAAAGCAACCTTGTACTCTAAGTGGTTTACTTTCACCAACTGGATAATATAACATATCTCCTTTACCAAGAAGTTTTTCTGCACCAGAACTATCAAGTATTGTTCTAGAATCTATTTGAGACGAAACTGCAAATGATATTCTAGATGGTATATTAGCTTTAATTACACCTGTTATTACATCTACTGATGGTCTTTGAGTTGCTATGACTAAATGCATACCTGCTGCTCTAGCCATTTGTGCTAATCTACCTATATAATCTTCTACATCATTAGGGCAAACCATCATTAAATCTGCCAATTCATCTACTATGATTACTATATAAGGAAGTTTTTCTTCTATTACTCCTTTATTAAATAATTCATTGTATGATTCCATATTTCTAACACCCATTTCAGCAAAAAGCTTATATCTTTTTGTCATTTCATTTACTGCCCAATTAAGTGCTGCTGCTGCCTTTTTAGGATCAGTAACTACTGGAATTAAAAGATGTGGTATTCCATTATAAACATTGAGTTCAACAACCTTAGGATCTACCATAAGCAATTTAACTTCATTTGGACTATATTTATATAATAGACTTATTATTAAAGAATTTATACATACACTTTTTCCTGAGCCCGTTGCCCCTGCAATTAATGTATGTGGCATCTTACTTAAGTCTCCTACAACACATTTCCCTGAAATATCTTTTCCAAGAGCAAAAGCTAATTTTTTACTTGAATTAATAAATTCTTTTGATTCTAAAACTTCTCTTAAAAATACTGCTACTTGATGTGAATTAGGAACTTCTATTCCTATAGCTGCCTTTCCTGGAATAGGTGCTTCTATTCTAATTCCTGACGCTGCTAATCCAAGAGCTATATCATCTGATAAATTAACTATTTTACTAACTTTAACCCCAGGGCTTGGTTGTAATTCAAATCTTGTAACTGATGGACCTTTTGTTACTTGAGTCACTTTTGCATCCACCCCAAAATTTGATAATATTTCTTCAAGCTTACTAGCATTTTCTATCAATTCTTTTTTATCAGAACCCTTAAGTTTTTTGTTAATCTTTAAAAGTTCTAAACCTGGATAAAAATATGGCATATCCTCTTTATTTTGTTCGTGATAAAGGTTTTCTTCTATTTCACTGCTCATATTTTGTTTTTCTTCACTATTTAATTTTATTTTTTTATGAGTGGCTTTCTTCTCTTCTACAATATTTTCAGTAATTTGATTTTCTATATCAGACGAGAATTCACCTTCTACATCATCTTTAATATTATCATTTTTCATAAAATCTAAAATCTTTATTTTTTTATCTACAGTTGATAAAAATGCATCTTTTTCTTTACTAATTATTGGAACGTCTTCATCTTTTTCAACCACGTTTACAAATGTATTATCTAAAACTTTAACATCTTTTTTAGATTTAGATTTTACATTTCTCTCGCTTTTTATTTTTTTTCCTTTGTCTTTGGCTACAATCACTAAATCATATAAATTGATATCAAATATTAATATAAGTGAAATAACAGATAAAGTAAAAAATAATATATAAGTCCCTATTGCCCCCATAAACCTATATAAAGGGTAACATATAAAATAAGCTATTAATCCACCATGTAAACTTCCCTTATTATCAATAATAAATCTAATGTTATCTCCAAAACTATCTGTATCATTCATCATTTGAATATTTATAACTGAGCAAGTTAATATTAATATTAATATTAACATTAATATCCCTAAAAATCTTTTCCCGAACTTTACATTGCCTCTAGTTTTGATATATTGAAAACCAAAATATATTAGATATATAGGTATTGCATAAGAGCCTACACCTATTAATAAATAAGAAAAATTTTGTGCTAAAGAAGATAGTAATCCTGCTAAAGAAGTGTATATAGCTATGGCAAGTATTACGCCTATTGCCATATATATTATTCCTAATATATCATTATTTATATTGCTTTCTTTTTTAGTTTTTTTATTACTTCTTTTAATTCCACTTCTGCTCACATTTAATCACCTCATTGTTAATTATTTCTACATAGATAAAACTTCTCCTTTAATAAGATACCACTAAAAATAAAAAACAGCTATAATTTTTTTCTATAGCTGTTTAAATACTTAATTATTATTCAGTTAATTCTTTTAATTTTGCTAAGGCTTCTTTTATTCCTCCAACTTCATCTATAAGTCCACAATCAACTGCTTGCTTACCAATAAGTATTGTTCCCACATCATTTAATAATTCATTTGTTTGTAGCATGAATTTTTCCAATTCTTCTTCTTTAATATGTGATGTCCTTGTAATAAATTCATTTATTCTTTCTTGCATCTTTTTAAAGTATTCAAAAGTTTGTGCTACTCCTATTATAAATCCATTCATTCTAACTGGATGAACTATCATTGTTGCAGATGGAGTGATAAAAGAATAATCTGAAGCTGTTGCAAGAGGTACTCCTATTGAATGACCTCCGCCTGTTACTATTGATACAGTTGGCTTAGATATACTTCTTATCATTTCTGCAATAGCAAGACCTGCCTCTACATCTCCACCAACAGTATTTAATACAATTAGAATACCTTTAACATTATCGTTTTGTTCTAGATCTATCAATTGAGGTATAATATGCTCATATCTTGTTGCTTTAGTCTGAGGTGGTAATACCATATGACCCTCTATTTGACCTATTATAGACAAAACTTGTATACTTTTATTTGGCGTTACAGGGGCTGTATTTCCAAATTCCCTTATAGATTGCATTTTATTTTCGGCTTCACTGTTGTAATTTTTTTCATTATTATTTTCACCATTGAATATATTGTTCATAAAAACATTCCTCCCATACAATTATTTTGTACGGAAGGAATTATTATATACCTACTTATTTCATCTAAGATAAATTAAAAGTTTTATGAAGTACATTTATAGCTTTTTTAGTATTTTTTGAATGGATTAAACACCAAATTGTCATATTAGAATCAGCTGTCTGTAATACTTCTATATTGGCTGTAACTAAAGATTTAATTATTTTAGCCATAACACCTGGTCTTCCATTCATTCTAGAGCCTATAACTGCTATAGTGCTGCACTCTTCTATTAAATGATATTTTAAATTAAAATTAGTCAATATATTTTCTACAGTTTCTTTAACTTTAGAATTTATTGTAAATACTTGTCTATCAGGAAATATATTTATTAGATCCAGACTTATTTTATTTGCAGCTAATAAGTCCAATACATCTTGATATTTCATGTTTCCTTCATTTTCAACAAGCTTAATTAAAACTTGAATTCTATCTTTTTGATGTGTTATTCCTGTTATAATTCTTTCATTTTCTTTATCACCAAAGTTATTTATTAATGTTCCTTTGCAATTACTCATTGTATTCTTAATAATTAAAGGAATATTAGCTTTCATTGCTAGTTCTATTGCCCTTGGATGAATAACACTAGCACCTTGATCAGCTAATTGAAAAACTTCATTATAGCTTATTACATCTATTAAACTAGCGTCTTCTACAAGTCTTGGATCAGCTGTCATAATACCATCTACATCAGTGTAAATCTCTATACTTTCTGCTTGAAGTGCTACTCCAAGTATTGATGCTGTTGTATCACTTCCACCTCTTCCTAGTGTTGTAAAATATCCATCTTCACACATTCCTTGGAAACCTGTAACTACAGGAACTCTACCTTGAGATATTAAGTCTAATATTTTCTTTGGATTAGTATCTATACATTTTGCATCAGTAAAATTGTTATTAGTTATAATTCCAGCTTGCCCACCTGTTAATGGAACTGCATCTATTCCTGCAGCATATAAATCATTACTCATTACAACAGAACTAATAAACTCACCACAACACATAAGTAAATCTTGAGCTAGTTTATTTGATATTTTAAAATCTTCATTTACTAAAGATAATAATGTATCAGTTGCATAAGGCTCACCTTTTCTTCCCATTGCAGAAACAACTACAACTGGATTATATCCTTCTTTTTTTGCTTGTTTTACTTTTTCAATTACTCTTTGTCTTTTTTCTGGTGTTGAAACCGAAGTTCCTCCAAATTTTTGAACAACTATCTTCATGTGTTTAATTATTTATCAAAATAGTTAAATATAAGTCTTTATACTTAATTTATTTTAATAAATATCCTCCCTTCATGATTACAAATATTACATCCTTAATAATATAATATTTGCATACCATTTTAAAGTTTAACTTTTTTTAAAGTTTAATTTTTTTTACTATTTCATCATCTGCATCAAGTATTATTGTTTTAGACCCTATTTTTTTTACACATTCCCAAGGAATTTCTAAAAACTCTTTGCTACCAAACATGCTAAATTTGCTAGTACTTGTATTAATAATTAAAAATTTAAAGTTTCCATCATCATCTATTATTAAATCATTATTTGCCAAATAATCGTATTTTTCACCATCATTTATATTTATCAACTCATATTTCTCTATATCACTTAAATATTTTATATTATTTAATTCTCCCATAATATATATCCTCCTTATTTGCTCATAACATAATATGATTAAAGAAGTATATTTATTACAAAATAAATTTATATGTTAACTTTATCTCTATTTGAAGAATTATTATATGCTTTTGTATCTGCCAATATTATTCTACTTAACTCATTGTAATTTACCTCTTGACCTACATAGCCAGCATTTAATATTCCTGGTTTAAAACATTCATCTAAAACGTTTTGTATGTCATTTTGGTTTATAGCATCTATTCTTCTTATAACTTCCTCTTCTGTAAATACCTCATTAGTAAAAAGATAACTTTTAGCATTTGCAAACATTCTTGAACTCGTACTTTCTAGTCCTAAAATATACGTAGCTTTTATTTTCTCTTTACTAATTTCTAATTGATTCTTTGTTATTCCATTATTTGAGAATTCTATTACTTCTTTATTTATAACTTCAAGTGCTTTATGTGCATAATTTTTGCTCAGACCTGTATATATATTTATAGTTCCTATACCTTGAAACGGTTGCAAATAAGAACAAATTGTGTAACATAGTCCTAATTCCTCTCTTACTTTTTGAAAAAGTATAGAAGAAGCTCCTCCCCCCAAAACATTGTTTAAAAGTACTAATGGATAACTATTTTTATCTCTATATGGTAACCCCTTTAACCCTAAAGAAATATGTAATTGCTCTATTTCTTTATTCACATATCCTGATTTACAATGTATTATTGGTGTATTATACTCAGGTATGTATTTTTCTTTACTTTTCCAACTACCAAAACAATCTTCTATTAATTTTTTCAATTCATTCTCATCAAATTTTCCACAAACTGATATTACTGAATTGTAAGGAGTATATTTTTCTGATATGAAATTTAAAATTTTTTCTCTAGTAAAAGATTTTATTTTAGGTATAGTTCCAAGTATAGGATATGATAATGGATTCTCTCTAAAAACAGCCCTTGAATGTTCATCATCTAATACATCTTCTGGCGAATCCTGACTCATATTAATTTCTTCTATTACTACACCTTTTTCCTTTTCTATTTCTTCTTCATCAAAATTTGAATTTAATATCATATCTGAAAGCACATCTAAACTTAAATCTAAATGAGTATTTAACGCTTTTATATAATAGCAAGTTGCTTCTTTACTAGTAAATGCATTTATTTGTCCACCTACATTTTCTATTTCTTCTACTATTTGTTTTGCACTTCTTTTTTTAGTTCCTTTAAAAAACATGTGTTCAATAAAATGAGATATTCCATTTACTTCCTCAACCTCATTTCTAGAACCATTTTGTATCATTATTCCAACACTTACTGAATTTAAGTGATCTATCTTTTCTGTTATAACTCTAAGTCCATTATCTAAAGTATACGTATTATACATAATTATTGCTCTCCTTCCATCTATGAATTACTTAAAATCATGCAGGTATAAAAATATTTTTCCCATAATAAATTTTAATATGAAATTTTTTTATTATTATATTTATATACTAACAATTACAATCCATGCTATATGTTAAGGGGAAATTTTAAATGATTATAATAAAAAAATCGCCAAAGCGATTTTAAAGTCATTAATTTATATATATTTATATAAAAAACATATGAAAAAAGAATAAAAAGGCAATTTAATTGCCCTTTATTTTTCTTCTTTGTTTTCTTGATCTAAAAGAACATCTTTTCTTGAAAGATTTATTCTACCTTGTGAATCAATTTCAGTAACTTTTACTAAGATTTCATCTCCTACAGAAACAACATCTTCTACTTTATTAACTCTTTCTTTATCTAATTTAGATATATGAACTAAGCCTTCTTTATTTGGAAGAATTTCAACAAAAGCTCCAAATGTAGTTATTTTAGTTACTTTACCTAAATAAATTTCTCCAGCCTTAACATCTTTAGTTAATCCTTCGATTATCTTTATTGCTTCTTTAACACCTTCGTGATCACTTGAACTTACAAATACAGATCCATCTTCTTTTATATCAATTTTAACGCCTGTATCTTGAATTATCTTATTGATAACTTTACCACCTGCGCCTATTACAGATCTTATCTTGTCTGGATCTATTTGAATTGTTTCTGTCTTTGGAGCATATAAAGAAACATCTTCTCTATGTTCTGATATACATTCATTAATTTTATCTATTATAGTTAATCTAGCTTTTCTAGCATCGCGAATTGCATTTTCTACTACATTAAAACTAAATCCTTTAAGCTTAGTATCAACTTGGATTGATGTAATTCCTTCAGTAGTACCTGCTACCTTAAAGTCCATATCTCCGAAGAAATCTTCTATTCCTTGAATATCAGTTAATACTTGTTCTTCTGATAAGTCTTCTGAAGTAATTAATCCCATAGCAATACCTGCTGCTGGTCTTTTTATTGGAACACCTGCATCTAATAATGCTAATGTTGAACCACAAACTGATGCTTGTGAAGTAGATCCATTTGAACTTAATACTTCTGATACTAATCTAATTGTATATGGGAATTCTTCTTCAGATGGGATTAATGGTTCAAGTGCTCTTTCTGCTAAAGCTCCATGACCTATTTCTCTTCTACCTGGTCCTCTTAAAGGTTTTACTTCTCCTACACTATATCCTGGGAAGTTATAGTGATGCATATATCTCTTTGATTGAGCCTCATCTATTCCATCTAAGATTTGTATATCTCCTACAGCACCTAATGTTGCTACTGTCATTACTTGAGTTAATCCTCTTGTAAATAATCCTGTTCCATGAGTTCTTGGAAGTAATCCAACTTCACAGCCTAAAGGTCTCACCTCATCAAAAGCTCTTCCATCAGGTCTTCTCTTGTCTTTTAATAACATATGTCTTACGACTTTCTTTTGCATGTTATAAAGTACTTCTTTTATATCTCCAAATTTATCTTCATATTTTTCGCCAAATTCTTCTTTAACTTTTTGATTAACAGCATCTATAGCTGCATTTCTTTCATCTTTATCAGTTATATACATGGCTTCTTTTATCATATCTGAAGCAAATTCTTTTATATCTTTTTCTACTTCTTCATCAACAGTAAATAATGTTGGAACATCTTTTTCCTTACCAAATTTACTAACTGCTTCTTCTTGGAAGTTAATTATTTTTTGACATTCATCAAATCCAAATTTAATAGCAGCAATCATAGTATCTTCAGGAATTTCATTTCCACCTGCTTCTATCATCATTACTCTTTCTTTAGTTGCACAAACTGTTAAATGAAGAGTACTTTCTTCACGTTCAGTTGCATTTGGATTAACAATAAAATTATCATCTATAAGTCCGACTTGAACAGCTGCAACTGGGATTGTAAAAGGTATGCTTGATAAGCATAATGCCATTGATGCTGCATTAATAGCTAATATTTCTGGTAAATTATCCTTTTCTACAGAAACAACAGTACAAACTACTTGAACATCATTTCTATATCCTTTTGGGAATAAAGGTCTTAGAGTTCTATCTACAGCTCTACCATTTAATATAGCTTTTTCTGATGGTCTTCCTTCTCTCTTTATAAAACCACCTGGTATTTTACCTACCGCATATAATCTTTCTTCATATTCAACACTTAGAGGGAAAAAATCAATTCCTACTCTTGGCTCACTTGATGCATTAACATTAGTTAAAATAACAGTATCTCCGTAGCTCATGAATGTAGCTGCATTTGATAGCATACCTATTTTCCCGAATTCAACTTTCATTTCTTTTCCAGCAATGTTAGTTGATAAAACGTTATTCATCTTTGAAACCCTCCTTTCAAACTCTCTTTATATTTTTTATAATTTTTTTAAAATAATAGAGCGGAAGATCCGCTCTAAAAATTATCTTCTTAAACCTAATTGTTTTACTATTGTTCTGTATCTTTCGATATCTTGATCAGCTAAATAGTTTAGAAGACCTCTTCTATGTCCAACCATCATTAAAAGACCTCTTCTTGAATGATGATCTTTTTTGTGAACTTTTAAATGTCCTGTTAATGAGTTAATTCTTTCTGTTAATAAAGCGATTTGAACTTCTGGTGAACCAGTGTCTCCTTCACTTCTTCCGTATTGTTTAATAATTTCTAATTTTCTTGCCTTATCCATAAGTGCACCTCCGTGTATTTTATCCCCTTATTTCCAAGTAAAAAGATGGCACCTTCAAACTTAGAAGTAGGTTCAATGTGTATTATATCAAAACTAATGATTATTGTAAATAAATATTATTTAACAACTATTTCTTCTTTCTCTGCAAATAATTTATTGTTTTTAAGTTCATTTACTAAATCATCTACAGAATCAAATTTCTTTTGATCTCTTATTTTTTTTATAAAATTAACTTCCATAATCTTTCCATAAATGTCATCATCAAAATTTAAAATATTAGTTTCTAAAGTAATCTCTTTGCCATTAACTGTTGGATTATTTCCTATGTTAGTGATTCCTCTATATATTTTATTATTGACTCTAACATTAGTATAATATACACCTATTTTAGGTAAAATAATGTCTTTATTATACTTTAAATTAGCCGTCGGAAATCCCATCATTCTTCCAATTTCTCGACCATGTACAATTTCGCCTTTTATAATATATGGTCTATTTAACATGATACTAGCTTCTGAAACATTACCAGCTTCTAATTCTTTTCTAATTCGAGTACTACTTATAACTTCATCTTTATATGTACATGAATCCATAACATGTAATTCGTATTCATATTTTTTTTCAAGTTCTTTTAAAAGTTTAGTATCACCTGAATTTTTATATCCAAATTTATAATTAAAACCTACTATTATTCCTTTTATATTTAAATTAATACATAGAAATTTTATAAATTCTTCTGGTGTTATTTTCATAAATTCTTCATTAAAATTTGCAAAATATGCTATATCAATACCCTTATCTTCTAACATCTTTATCTTGTCATCATTTTCCATCAAAAGTTTAAGAGTATTACTTGGATTTATAAATTTTCTTGGATGATTTTTGAATGTAAAGACCATACTTTTACCATTATTTTTTTTTGCTATCCTGGTAACTTCATCTATTAATGATAAATGTCCTATATGTAATCCATCAAAACTTCCAAGAGCAACATAATTATCATAAGTTTGTACATCTTCAAAGTTGTTTTCTATAATAATCATCTTTATTACTCCCACTTTAAAATAATAACTTTTGTATCTTAAATCCTTTGCTATCTTTCATGCCAAGTCCTATAAAAGTATTTTCTTTATCATATACTCTATACAAAATATTATTTTCTATAACTTCATCGCTTAATCTTTTATCATATACCTTTACTCCATTGACTAATAATTTTGTAAATGAAGTATTCACTGTCAATTTAGGATAAGATGAAAGTGCCTCTTCTATACTTATTATATAGCTTTCAATATTTTCTGGTGTTAAATCTTCAATATTAATACTATCTTCTTCTTTAAATACAGAAGTTTCAGTTCTTATTAAATTAACCATGGTTGCTCCTACATTTAGTTTTTCACCAATGTCATAACATAAGCTTCTTATATATGTACCTTTTGAACATGTAACTTTAAAAGACACATACGGTAAATCATAATCAATCTCACAAATATCATAAATAGTAATACGTCTTGCTTCTCTTTCAACTTCAATTCCTTGTCTTGCAAGTTGATAAAGTCTTACTCCATTTTGTTTCAATGCACAATACATTGGTGGGACTTGATCATATTCCCCCATAAAAGAAAGTATACTTTCTTTTACATCATTTTCTTTTATATGAGAAGTGTCTCTTTCTTTTACAACTTCACCTTCTAAATCATAGGTAGTTGTATTTTTACCTAGCAACAATTTTACCTTATATACTTTTCTAGAATTCATTATATAATCTATAATCTTAGTTGCTTTTCCTAGACAAACTGGTAAAACACCTTCAGCTTCTGGATCAAGAGTTCCTGTATGTCCAACTTTTTTTTCTTTTGCTGTAAATTTTATTTTTCTAACTACATCAAAAGAAGACATTCCTTTATTTTTAAATACGTTTAGTACACCATTCATAACTTCATCTCTTCTTTTATTGTTTTTAGTAAATTATTTTTAGCTTCTTCTAAATTTACACCTTTTTGAAGGGCACCTGCTGCTTTAATGTGTCCACCACCACCGTATATTTCTGCTACTTTTCTTACATCAACATTGTTTTTTGATCTTAAACTAGTTTTAATTCCTTTTTCTGATTCTTTTAATAATATAGCAACTTCTATGCCCTTTATTCCAAGACCAAAAGAAATTATATCTGAAGTATCTGTTGTTAATAAATTAAATTTTTCTAGTATATGATATGGTATTTCCATTACTGCTACTTTATTATTTAATGCTAATTCTAAATTTGATAACACATAACCCATTAATTTTATTTTATTAAATTCCCTATTATCAAAAAGACTGCTGTGTACTTTACTATTGTCTAATCCTAACCCTATAAGTTCTGAAGCTATTGCGTGTGTTCTCTTTGTAACATTAGAATGCCTAAAAGACCCCGTATCTGTAACTAAAGATGTATAAATTGCTTTTGCCATCTCTAAATTATTCTCGTCTTTTTTACTAAGATCAATACCTAATTCTTTTATAAGTAAATATGATATTTCTGCTGTGGCTGCTGCTTTAGGATCTACATAATTTATATATCCATA
Source organism: Clostridium sp. ZBS2 (assembly GCF_023845855.1). Lineage (NCBI taxonomy): Bacteria > Bacillati > Bacillota > Clostridia > Eubacteriales > Clostridiaceae > Clostridium > Clostridium sp. ZBS2. The sequence continues at coordinate 70,790 of NZ_JAMQIF010000019.1, read as the reverse complement.
TTGTTCATTTGATAAATGATGATCAATATTTATAATTTTTCCATTATAATTATCTAAATTTGCAGAAATTCTCTCTACATTACCACAATCCATTACTATAACTAAATCAGTGTATTGGTCTGGTTCTAGTGTATTTCCATCAACTTCTTCAGATAAAGAAAGGAAAGAGAGGTTATCTTGGATAACATCTCTTGAAATAATATAAGCATCTTTTCCTATAGTTCTAAGTGCTTTAAGAAGTGATAAAGTACTTCCTATAGCATCTCCATCCGGAGATGTATGAAAAGATAATCCAATCTTTTTAGCTTTTAATATCTCTTCCTTTATACTTTGTAAAGACATTATTTATCTTTTACCTTTTGAATTAACTCATCAATATGCATTGCATAATTTATTGAGTCATCTAATTCAAATAATATTTCTGGGTTGTGTCTTACATTTATTCTTTGACCTAGGATTTTTCTTATAAATCCACTAGCACTCTTTAAAGCCGTAAAGTTATCCTTTTTTTCTTCCTCTTTTGTTGAGAATATACTTACATATACCTTAGCATATCTTAAGTCTTTAGTAACCTTAACGTCTGTAACAGAAATCATAGCAGTAAGTCTAGGGTCTTTAATTTCATTTTGAATAATGTTACTTATTTCTCTTTTAAATTCTTCGTTAATTCTGCCGCCTCTATAGTTTGGCATTTACATCACCTCTTTATAGCTCTTTTCTCTTGATTGCCTCCATCATAAAGCATTCAAGGATATCGCCTTCTTTAACGTCATTGAATTTTTCTACTGTCAATCCACATTCATATCCAGTATTAACTTCTTTAACGTCATCTTTAAATCTCTTTAATGATGATAAGCTTGATTCAAAAATAACTATACCATCTCTTATAACTCTTGTTTCAGCATTTCTTTGAAGCTTACCATTTAGTACATAACAACCAGCAATTGTTCCAACATTTGAAATCTTATAAGTTTCTCTTACTTCTGCTGATCCTAAAATAACTTCTTTATATTCTGGTTCAAGCATTCCTATCATAGCTGATTTAACATCTTCTATAGCATCATAAATTATTCTATAAGTTTTTATCTCTACATTTTCTTTATCAGCTTGTGCTACTGCATTATTATCAGGTCTTACATTAAATCCAATAACTATTGCATTTGAAGCAGTTGCTAAAGTTATGTCAGTTTCTGTTATTGCACCAACACCACCATGAATTACTCTTACTTTAACATCATCTGTTGAAAGTTTTTCTAGTGATTGATTAATAGCTTGAACTGATCCTTGAACATCGGCTTTTACTATTATACCAAGTTCTTTAACTTTTCCTTCTTTAATTTGACTATATAAATCTTCTAAAGAAACTCTATTACCACTCATTAATGAGTCAGATTTTTCTTTATCTTTTCTCTTATCTGCCATTATTCTAGCTGTTTTTTCATCTTTTACTTGATTAAATCTATCTCCAGCTTCTGGAACTTCTGAAAGACCTAAAACTTCAACTGGAATTGATGGACCAGCAGATTTGATTTTTTTACCTGTATCATCAAACATTGCTCTTATTCTACCATATGTAGATCCTACAATAATTGCGTCACCAACATGTAAAGTACCATTTTGAACTAATAATGTAGCAACTGGACCTCTACCTTTATCAAGCTTAGCTTCGATTACTGTTCCTTTTGCTTTTCTTTCTTTGTTAGCTTTAAGTTCAAGCATTTCAGCTGTAAGTAATACCATTTCAAGTAGTTTATCAATATTTAAATTACTCTTTGCAGATACTTCTTCACATATAACGTCTCCGCCCCACTCTTCTACTACTAATCCATGTTCTGTTAATTCTTGTTTAACTCTATCTGGATTTGCACCTGGTTTATCAATTTTATTTATAGCAACAACCATAGGTACGCCAGCAGCTTTACAGTGATTAATTGCTTCTTTAGTTTGAGGCATAATTCCATCATCAGCTGCAACAACTAATATAACTACATCTGTTACTTGTGCTCCACGTGCTCTCATTGCTGTAAAAGCTTCATGGCCTGGAGTATCTAAGAATGTAATTTCTTCACCATTTATATTTATAGTATAAGCTCCTATATGTTGAGTTATACCACCTGCTTCTGTATCAGTAACTTTTGCTTTTCTTATAGCATCAAGTAACGATGTTTTACCGTGGTCAACATGACCCATAACAGTTACTATTGGTGGTCTTTTTGCAAGATTTTCTTCATCATCTTCTTCAACTTCTACTGCTTCAAGTTCTTCTGTAACTTCTAACTTTTCTAGTATTACACCATAGCTTTCACATACTTTTTCAGCTGTTGCGAAATCTATTTCTTGATTTATTGCTGCCATAACTCCTGAGAAAATTAATGTTCTGATAACATCATTTGAAGGTTTATTTAATTTTTCAGCTAATTCCTTAACTGTAATAGTTTCTCCAATTTCAATTACTTCAGTCTCAAGTTCTTCATTTTCATCGTCTTTATCTTCTCTTTTATTCTTTTTCTTTTTCTTTTTAGCTTTGTTAAGCTCGTTTTGTAGAATTTCTTCATATTCATCAACTAAACTTTTTGCTTCTTCTGAACTTCCTTCAGCATATTCTGGTTTAGTTGCTAATAATTCTTTTATTAATTGAGCTTCTTCATCCTCAATAGCACTCATATGATTTTTAACTTCCACACCAAACTCATCCATTAATAATGTTATTAAATCTTTTGAACTTACATTAAGTTCTTTTGCTAATTCGTATACTCTTATTTTTGACATAAAGTCACCCCCGTTATTATTATCTACTCATATATTGTTTCTCCTCCTCATATATTTCAAGCAATTTTTTTGCCATATTTTTATCTAGGATTCCTAGTATCATAATTTGATCACGACCAATAGGACTTCCTAATTCTTCTTTGGAGAAACTATTAATATATGGTATATTTCTTTGAACACAATGTTTTATAAATTTTTCTTTTGAAGACTGTGATAAATCATTAGATATTATAAACAAATAAATATCAAGTTTATTTCTTAAATCGTCACATTTACTATAACCCTCTAACAAATTTCCTGATTTTTTGGCAATACCTAAAAAATTATAGAACTTATTCATTTTCTATTTCATCCTTTAGTCTTTCATATATTTGTTCACTTATAGAGCTATCTAAGTTTCTACTTAATCTTTTAGCTTTAAATGCTTTTTCAAAACATTCTATATCTCTACAAATGTAAGCACCTCTTCCTGATTTTTTACCAGTTAGATCAACTGATATATCACCTTCTGGGCTTTTAACTATTCTTATTAGTTCTTTCTTAGGTTTCATTTCCATGCAACCAGTGCACATTCTTAGAGGAATTTTCTTAACTTTCATTAAAAACACCTCTCCTATTCTTCTATATCTTCACATTTAAGATCTAATCCAGCCACATTTTCTATAGTTTCTTCTGACATATCTACATCTTGATCTATAGCCTTTTCTTCTTCTGCTTCTAAAGCTTCTTGTTGTGACTTGCTTTTTATATCTATTTTCCAATTAGTAAGTTTTGCTGCAAGTCTTACATTTTGGCCTTCTTTACCAATAGCCAATGAAAGTTGATCATCAGCAACTACTATTTTAGCTGATTTGCTATCTTCATTTATTTCTGAACTTATTACTTTTGCTGGACTTAATGCATTAGAAATAAATTCTGCTGGATCTTTACTCCATTTTATTATATCTATTTTTTCATTTTTAAGTTCATTTACTATATTTTGAACTCTAACACCTTTAGGACCTACACAAGCTCCCATTGCATCTACTTCTTCATCGTTAGAATACACTGCTATCTTACTTCTTGATCCTGCTTCTCTTGAAATACTCTTAATTTCAACTACACCATTAAATATTTCTGGAACTTCTAATTCAAATAATCTCTTAACTAAACCTGGATGTGTTCTTGAGACATGAACTTGAGCTCCTTTTGAAGTATTTTTAACTTCAACTATATATAGTTTTAATTTTTCATTAAATCTATAGTCTTCATTTGACATTTGTTCATTAGGACCTATTATACCTTCAATCTTGCCCAAACTAACAAAAACCATACCTTTATCTTTTCTTAATATAGTACCTGTTATTATATCAAATTCTTTTTCTTTATATTCACTATAAATTATATTTCTTTCAGCTTCTTTAATTCTTTGTGTAACTACTTGTTTAGCAAGTTGAGCTGCTACTCTTCCAAAGTTTTTAGGAGTTACTTCTAAATCCACAATATCATCAACTTCATACTTAGGGTTAATTGCTTTGGCTTCTTCTAATGAAATTTCTGTTACTTCATCATAAACCTCATCAACAACCATTTTTTGAGCATATACGTGAATTTCCCCATTTTCTCTATTTATACTTATCTTAACATTTTGTGCTGATGTATTTAAATTTGCATAATTCTTTTTATACGCAGCAACCATTGCATCTTCAATAGTAGTAAAAAGTAAATCTTCTGATATTCCTTTTTCCTTTACTATCTCTTTAAGAGCCCCTACAAACTCTTCATTCATTTTAATCTCCTCCTTATTTATATTTCTCCCTCTAAGTTTGCACCTTTTATTTTTTCAGTTGGAATTTTTAATTCTTTTTCTCCCTGAACTGTTATAAACTCATTGTCAGCTTCTTTTAATATACCTTGTATTTTCTTCATACCTTCTAAAGATCCATTAAATCTTACTAAAACTTCTCTTCCAATAAACTTTTTAAAATGTTCTTCTTTATAAAGTCCTCTATTTAATCCTGGTGAAGAAACTTCTAAATAGTATGAATCTTCAATTGGATCTTCAACGTCTAGTATTTCACTAACTCTTCTTGAAACTTTTTCGCAATCGTTTAGTGATATACTATCTTCTTCTTTATCAATATAAATTCTTAAATAATATTCGCCATTTTCTTTTACATATTCCAAATAGTATAACTCATATGATAATTCTTCTACTATTGGTTTAACTAATTCTTCTACTTTTTCAAGTAACATATCTTTTCTCAAATTTATGAAACCTCCTCTGCTATATTCAGTTTTAAAATTAATGCATTCGTTTTTAATTATAAAATCATAATCAAAAACGCAACTATATTAAAGTAGTTGCGTTACAAATAGAAAGAGCGGGTAATTTCCCACTCCACTTTTATAGCCTATTGACATTAAAAACTAAGTACATAATATCATAAATAATAGATAAATACAAGAGTTATAAATAAAAGCTTGAATTTAGATATTAATTCATTCTTTTGTTTTACGCTAAAGGTATATTTTTAAGTCTTAGTATTTCTAGAATAAAGATAATTGATTCGTTTCTGATAAACCATCTAAGCATCCATGACTGCTTAAACTTTCTATAACAGTTTTTGAAACCCCTGCTCTTATTCTTAAATCTTCTTTAGATATAAATTCACCTTTTACTCTTGCTTCAACTATATTTTTGGCTGCATTATCCGCAACTCCAGGCAAAGAATTCAATGGTAAACGAAGTGCTCCATCTTCAATTTTAAATTTTATTCCTTCTGATTTATATAAATCTACTCGTAAGAATTTCACGCCTCTTTTATAAGCCTCAAAACATAATTCTAATACAGTTATTAATCCTTTGTCTTTTACACTTGCATTATTTCCAAGCTCATATAATTCTTGAAGTTTTGTATGCACAGCACCGTCTCCAAGACACACTAAGTTCGCATCAAAATCATCAGCTCTAACTGTAAAATACGTTGCATAATATGCTTCTGGATAATATACCTTGTAATATGCTATTCTAACAGCCATCATTACATATGCAACAGCATGACCTTTAGGGAACATATATTTTATCTTTTTACATGATCCAATATACCATTCTGGTACTTCATGTTCTTTCATAAGTTTTTCATCATCTTCTGAAAGACCTTTTCCTTTTCTTACTTTTTCCATTATTGTAAATGCATTTTTTGGTGGTAGTCCTTTATACATTAAGTAAACCATAATATCATCTCTTGTTGCTATACAATCTCTTAATGTAGTAAAGCCTTCTTTTATATAATATTGAGCATTATTAAGCCAAACATCTGTACCATGGGAAAGTCCTGATATTCTTACTAAATCTGCAAAAGTCTTAGGCTGTGTATCAACAAGCATCCCTCTTACAAATTTGGTACCAAATTCAGGTAGTCCATAACTTCCAACTTCACATTCTAGTTCCTCTTTTGTAACGCCTAATGCTTCTGGTGATGTAAAAAGACTAAGAACTTTTTCATCATTTAAAGGTATTGTTTTCGGATCAAGTCCTGTTAAATCTTGTAACATTCTAAGAACAGTAGGATCATCATGTCCAAGTATATCTAATTTTAATAATCTACCACTTATTGAATGATAATCAAAATGTGTTGTTACAACATCTGTATCATTATCATCAGCTGGATGTTGTATAGGACAAAAATTATAAATTTCATTATCAGCTGGTACAACCATTATTCCACCTGGATGTTGTCCTGTAGTTCTTTTTATTCCTGTACAACCAAGTGTAAGTCTTTCTATTTCAGCTGAAGAGGTTATAATTTCTCTTTCATCTAAATATTTTTTTACATATCCATAAGCTGTTTTTTCTGCTATTGTTCCAATTGTTCCTGCTTTAAATGTATGACCCTTACCAAATAGTACTTCTGTATACCTATGTACTACCCCTTGATACTCTCCTGAAAAGTTAAGGTCAATATCAGGTTCTTTATCTCCTTCAAACCCTAAGAAGGTTTCAAACGGTATATCATGACCATCTTTTATATATGGTACATCACAATCAGGACAATTTTTATCTGGTAAATCTGCCCCTGAACTTATTGAACCATCTAAAAAGAATTCTGATTTCTTACACTTAGGACATACATAATGCGGTGGCAATCCATTAACTTCAGTGATATCAGACATAGTTGCTACAAATGAAGACCCAACGGATCCTCTTGAACCAACCAAATAACCATCTTCCGTAGATTTAGCAACTAGTTTTTGAGCTATTAGATATAATACGGCATATCCATTGTTTATTATAGAGTTAAGTTCTTTATCTAGTCTTTTTTGAACTACCTCTGGAAGAACTTCTCCATAAATAGCATGAGCTTTATTCAATGTCATATTCTTTATATCTTCTTCTGCACCTTCAATTTTAGGTGGATATGTTTCATCTGGTATTGGCTTTAACACATCTATACTATCAGATATTTTTTTAGGATTATCAATAACAACTTCTTTTGCGATATCTTTTCCTAAATAAGAAAATTCTTTTAACATTTCTTCTGTTGTTTTTAAATAAAGTGGTGGCTGATTATCTGCGTCAGAAAAGCCTTGCCCTGCCATAATTATTCTTCTAAAAGCTTCATCATTAGGATTTAAGAAATGTACATCTCCCGTAGCAACAGTAGGTTTATTGCATTCCTTACCCAATCTATATATTTTTCTATTAATCTCTCTTAATTCTTCTTCATCTTTAACTGACCCTTTTGCAATAAGGAAATTATTATTAGCTATAGGTTGAATTTCAACGTAATCATAAAATTCTATAATTTCTTTTATTTCATCATCACTTCGTCCTTCTAATACAGCTTTATATACTTCTCCTGCTTCACATGCAGACCCTATAATTAAGCCTTCTCTAAATTCAGAAAGTAGAGTCTTTGGTGTTCTTGGCCTTCTAAAGAAATTATCTATATGAGATTTAGATACTAATTTATATAAATTTTTTAATCCTGCTTGCGTCTTAGCTAAAATAATAATATGATAAGTTGGTTGCTTTCTTATATCCACTTTTGATAAAAACAAATCATTTAAAGATTTCAAATCATTTATTTCAAAATCCTCTTCTATTTTCTCAAAAGATTTTAAAAGTATATCTGCTGTTGCTTTTGCATCATCTACTGCTCTATGATGATTTTCAAGAGAAATTCCCAAGAATTTAGCAACTATATTTAGTTTAACCTTTTTTAATTCAGGATATAAAAATCTACATAATGTAACTGTATCCAATATTGGAAGATCAAACCTTATATTTAAATCTCTGCAATTCTTTTTTATAAAACCCGTATCAAATGCTGCATTATGTGCAACTACTACAGTATCTTCACAAAACTCCATAAATTTCGGAAGTATATTTTCTATTATGTCTGCATCTTTAACCATATTATTATCAATGCTTGTAAGTTGTGTGATTTTATATGGAATATCTCTTTTTGGATTAACAAAACAGCTAAATTTATCTATAATTTCACCATTTTTAATCTTAACTGCTCCAATTTCTATTATTTTATCATTAACAGGAGAAAATCCGGTTGTTTCTAAATCAAAAACAACAAATGTATCATCCAATGTATAACCTTTTTCATTTATTACAAGAGGAACCCCATTATTAACTAAATAACCTTCAACTCCATACAATATCTTTATTTTATTTTTTTTAGAAGCAAGTTGTGCTTCTGGATATGCCTGAACTACACCATGATCCGTTATTGCAATTGCTTCATGCCCCCATTTTGCAGCAGTCTCTATTATTTTAGATGCAGATGTAATACCGTCCATACTGCTCATATTAGTATGAAGATGAAGTTCTATTCTCTTTTCCTGAGCTCCATCCATTCTATCAATTTTTTTCATTCTAGCTATATCTCTACCCATTATTACTACTTCTCTTGCATAAGTATCAAATACAGCTTCACCTCTAACTTTACAATAAAGTCCTTTTTTGACTTCATCCAATACCGCTTCTTTTTCTTGAGGTTTTAAGAAACACTTTACAGTGATAGAACTTGTATAGTCTGTAATATAAAAAGTTAATATTGTTTTTCCTGTTTTAGTTTCTATAATATCTGTTTTGAAAATTTCACCTATAATAGCTACATATCCAGTTGTTTCATCTATATCTTTTATAGGTGTAGATTCCATCCTTATACCTCTTCCAAGAATAGTATTTTCATCCTTTGGTTCTTTCTTGTAAGAAGCATAATTTGGCTTATTATCATTTTTTCTATAATTATTTTCACCGGATTTTTGTGATTTAGATACTTTTGAACTAGAACCATCTGAACTTATAGTTCTATTACTCATAACTTCTTTTATTATTTTAATATTTTCTTCTTTTTTACTTGCTTCATATTCTTCACCAATCATTAATTTTGAATCAAAACTAAAATTAACTTTTGTTGAAATACTAAAAATATCTTTTATATTATTCTGAAGTAATTTATCTATTTTCTTATTTAAAGCATGATTTATTAAAGTTTCATTTCCTGAATATATATTTATAACTTTTTCATCAACTTTTCTGTTCTTGGAATATAATATAGAACGACATAGAGGGTATTTTTTTGCTATTTCTTCTGCAATATTAATCCAATATTTTGAATTAATTTCTTCTAATGATGTATTACTAACATCTAGATAACACAAAAATTCTATATCTATATTAAATCCTAAATTATCTATAATTAACTTTTTCAAATATTCTTCTTCTTGACTTGTAAGTGATTCTAATGATTTCAGCACTATTTTTAATATTTGACTTTTTTTATAAAACTGAAATCTTAATAGTCTTATTTCTTTATTTTCTAAAATTTCATTCTTATTAATTTCTTTTGTTAATTGTTTTATAAAGTCTTGACTAATAAGAACCACTCTCCTCTCTAAAGAATAAATAGAGGGATTTTCATCCCCCTATACTTATTCTTATATTATAATGCTTAATTTATAAATCACAAAATATCCTTTTTATCTTCTAAACTAAATATTATTTATTTCTTCCATCAAAGCATTTATTAACTCTTCTTCTTTAACTTTTTTAATTATTTCGCCTTTTTTAAAGATGATTCCTTCACCTTTACCTCCAGCAATTCCAATATCTGCTTCTCTTGCTTCTCCAGGACCATTTACAACGCATCCCATAACAGCAACTTTAATATCTTTATTGCAATTTTCTAATCTTTTTTCAACTTCATTTGCTATCTTAATAAGATTAATTTGAGTTCTTCCACATGTAGGACAAGATACAAAGTTTACTCCACCTTTTTTTAATCCTAATGACTTAAGTATTTCTATTGCAACTTTAATTTCATCAACAGGATCACTAGTTAAAGACACTCTTATAGTATCACCTATTCCCTCAGCTAAAAGAGTTCCTATACCTATGCTTGATTTAATTGTACCTTTAGTTACAGTTCCTGATTCTGTAACCCCTAAATGAAGAGGATAATCACATTTATCTCCTATTAATCTATAACAATCTATCATCATCCTTACATCTGATGATTTTATTGAAATAACTATATCGTTAAAATCTAATCTTTCTAAAATCTTAACATGTCTTAGAGCACTTTCAACTAAACCTTGTGCTGTAGGTTTTCCATCTCTTTCTAATATATCTTTTTCTAAAGATCCAGAGTTAACACCTATTCTTATAGGTATGTTTTTTTCTTTACATTTTTCTGCAACTATCTTTACTTTTTCTTCACTTCCAATATTGCCTGGATTAATTCTTAAAGCAGATACACCACTTTCTATTGATTCAACTGCTAATCTATAATCAAAATGTATATCTGCAACTACTGGTATCGGTGATTTAGTTGTTATTTCCTTTAGTGCTTTTGCTGCATCCATATCTAATACTGCACATCTCACTATATCACAGCCAACTTTGTACAGTTCATTTATTTGATTTAATGTATCTTCCACATTTCTTGTATCAGTAGTAGTCATTGATTGAATAGTTATTGGTGCATCTCCACCAACATAAGTATTTCCGACTTTAACTTTCTTTGAAATTCTTCTTTCCATATTTTCATCTCCTAAAACTTAACAGGGAATATGATATCTTTAATAGTTACTAAAATCATAAGACCTATAAGTAACATAAATCCTACATAATTTAAATTTTCAACTATCTTATTTGGAACTTTTCTTCTTGTTATTAATTCAATTAATAGTATTACTGTCCAACCTCCATCTAAAGCTGGGAATGGTAACATATTAAACACAGCTAAACTAACACTTATAAAACCAACAAAATACATTAGATCCCAAATACCACTTTCAGCAGTTTTAGCTGACATTTTAATTATTGTAAGTGGACCTCCCACATCTGTCTTTAAATTTGATTTTCCTGTAAATATCATTTTAAGACCTTTAAATGTTTGAGACACTAAAGAAGCTGTTTGATTAACACTATGTTTCAAGCTAGCACCTATACTTGGATTAGTTTCTACTCCAAAACCTATACCTACGATATATTCATTTTCTTTATTTAATTTTGGCGTTATAGTTAAATTTTTAATTTCTTCTCCTCTTTTTACTGTAAGATCAACAGGCTCACCTTTTGCCATAATTATTCCAACTCTAATATCATCCGCTGTAAAAACTCGTGAACCATCTATTTTTAAAAATTTATCGCCTTCTTGTAAGCCTGCTTCTATTGCTGGATGATCCGGAAGAACAGTTGCTATCTCTGGCACTTTGTATCCAAATTTTCCTGCAATACACGCAAATATTACTATTGCCAATATATAATTCATTGCAGCTCCAGCTATTATAATACTTATCCTTCTAAGAGGCGATTTTTCTGAAAAACTCCTCTCATCTTGAACTGCCTCTTCTTCACCCATCATATTTACAAAACCACCAATAGGAAATAGACGTAATGAATATGTTGTTTCTTTTCCTTTTTTAGAAATCACCTTAGGGCCCATTCCTATAGCAAATTCCTCTACTCTTACTCCATTTAATTTTGCTAATGTAAAATGGCCAAGTTCATGTACAATTATTAAAACACTAAACGCTAAAATAGCCCCTAATATAGCTACTAGATTCATATTTTTTCATCCTTTCCTATTTCATATCTACTACATATTTTTTAACTTTTCTATCTATTTTAATTATATTCTCTAAAGTTAAAGGCTTTTTACTTTCTTCTTCAAATGCATTCATACAATTTTCTATAATATTAAAAATATCTAAAAACTCAATTTTTTCGTCTAAAAATAATGATACTGCCGCTTCATTAGCACCATTTAATATAGTTGGCATAAGTCCACCTTGTTTACCTGCTTTAAACGCTAATTTTAATGGCTTAAAAGTTTCTAAATCCGGTTTTTCAAAAGTTAACTGTGATACTTCATAAAAATCTAATGTTTTTGCTATTAAATTTTTTCTTTCTGTATAATTAAGAGCATATTGTATTGGCAGTCTCATATCTGCTGCTCCAAGTTGTGCTATTATACTTCCATCACAATATTCAACCATAGAATGTACTATGCTTTGAGGATGAATAACAACTTGTATATTATCATAATCACACTCAAAAAGCCAATGTGCCTCTATTACTTCAAGACCTTTGTTCATTAAAGTAGCTGAGTCAATAGAAATCTTTCTTCCCATATTCCACTTAGGATGATTTAAAGCATCATCGACACTTATATCATTTAAATCACATAATTTCTTACCTCTGAAAGGTCCACCTGATGCTGTAAGTATTATTTTATTTAAAGTATTTAAATCATTTCCTCTTAAAGATTGATAAATAGCACTGTGCTCTGAATCAACAGGAAGTATTTTAACATTATTTTTTTTAGCTTCACTCATAACAAGTTCACCTGCAACAACTAATGTCTCTTTATTTGCAAGTGCTATATCTTTTTTTGCCTTTATCGCTTCTAATGTTGGCTCTAAGCCTATCATACCAACTAAAGATGTCAAAACTATGTCAATTTCTTCTAGAGATGCTATTTTATTAAGACCCTTCATTTGAGATAAAACTATTGTTGGCTTATTTCTTTCTTTGCAGTATTTTTCTAATTTCTCTGCAGAAGTCTTATCCATCATACCTACATATTTAGGATTAAATTCTTCAATAATTTCAATCATTTTATTTACTGAAGAATTAGCAGTTGCTCCAATTAGTTTTAATTCTCCATTTGATTTTTTTATTACATCTAAGGCTTGAGTTCCTATTGAACCTGTAACCCCTAATATAGATAGCTTTTTCATTTCTTTCCTCCTAAAGTACATTATAAAATGCTACTAATTTTTATAAATTGTTTAACTAGAACTATATACTATTTCTTTTGCCAAAATACTGTACATAGGTCCAACTAGTATTCCTAAAATCCCAAATACTTCTACCCCAATATATATAGAAATTAATACAATTAAAGGATGTATATCTAGTTTATCACTTAAAAATTTTGCTTCTAAAATTTCTCTTATGACTTGAACTAATATATATAAACACATAAGTCCAAATGCAGTAAGATAATCTTTCATTACAATATTGTATATTATAATTGGAATAAATACAATTATAGTTCCTACATAAGGTAACACATCTAAAATACCACAAAGTATTCCTAATATAAAATAATTAGATACATTTAATATAAAGAATCCTCCTATAATCTCAAGTGTTGATATCAAAACTAAACTTATTTCTATCAAACACATTTGACTAAAATTTTCTTTTTGTTTTTTTATTTTTTTAATCATTTCACTTGGAAATAACATTAAAACTAAACTTTTTATTTTTTCCCCATCTACTAATATAAAGAAAGCACATATATTTCCTATAAAATAAGCTATTATTCCTTCACCTGTAGTTAGTGCCCCTCTTCTTATACTTTCTTGATTTATTATGGATATTACACTCTTACCCAAATCAAGCTTTTTTAATTGCAAATCAAGTTCTAATGAAATATCTTGTATAATTCTATTTATTGTGTTTACATTACTCAAATATATCTTTTGAAATACATTGAATATTTCATTTCCTAAATATAATATAATTAATATTAAAAATATATTAACTAAAACAATACTTAGAGCTCCTGAAATCTTATACGGAATATTTAATTTTATCATAAGCTTATATAGTGGAGCAGCTATTATCGATATAAATATCATTGCTAAAAAAGGTTTAAAATAATATTTTATAATATATGTAATTATAACTGTTATAAAAAGTAATACTGTTAAAGATATTATTTTTTTATATTTCTCAAAAATACTATACACCACCCTAAAATCACTTTTTATAATATATGCCCTAAGTAACAATTTAATTATTATTTATCTTTAACAAAATCTATATTTTTAAATTTTACAACAAAAAAATCTGCAGACTTAAATTTAAATCTACAGATTTTTTAATAAATATTAAATTCCAACTATAAAAGTTAAGTAATAAAATACAACTGTTGATGAAAAAATTATACTATCAAATCTGTCTAATATTCCACCATGACCAGGTATTAAATTGCTGTAATCTTTTATTCCTACATATCTTTTTATTGAAGAGGCTACTAAGTCTCCAAACTGGCTAAACACACCACACAAAGCTCCTATAATAAAATAATGATATAAAGGCATAACATATACATATTTATTAACTATAATTCCAAATATACCACAACATAAAATTGCGCCTAAAAGACCTCCGATAGATCCTTCAATTGTTTTCTTTGGAGAAACCTTTGGACAAAGTTTATGTTTACCTAAAAATTTTCCTGAGTAATATGCACTTGTATCTGTCATCCATGATCCTATAAATATAAGCCAAACTAAAAATTCTCCATGATGTTTTGCATTAACTAAATATACAAAGCTAAATAAAATACCAGCATATATAAAACCTAAAAATGTTAAAGAAACATCTATAAATGTATAATCTAAATTTATTACTGGAATAATCAACAATATAAACATGGCAAGAACTACTACATACATCATTATATTAAAATCATTATTTAAAAAATAATACATAATTAATAATGCATATCCAAAAACTGATATTGGATTAAAGTCCTTCTTTTTTAAAGCATTGTAGAATTCCCAAAGTCCCATTGCTGATAATAAAATAACAAATGATTTAAGATAAATTCCTCCAAGAAAAATAAATATTATAAATGGAGCAATCATAAGTGCACCTAAGTATCTATTATTAGATTTCAAAAACAGTCACCCCTTTACTTTACTCCACCAAATCTTCTATCTCTATTTTGATAGTCCAATATGGCTTTTTGTAAATCTTCTTCTTTAAAATCTGGCCAAGCTATATCTGAATACCAAAATTCTGAATAAGCACATTGCCATAATAAAAAGTTACTAATTCTTTGTTCACCAGAAGGTCTAATAATCAAATCTGGGTCAGGCATTCCTTTAGTATATATGTAATTTGATATCAAATCTTCACTAATATCTTCTTTTTTTATTTTATCGTCTTCTAAATCATCTATAATTAATTTCATAGCTCTAACTAATTCATCTCTACCACCATAATTTAGTGCCAGATTTAAATTTATTTCAGTATTATTATTTGTTATTTCTATAGCTTTATTTAATTCTTCCTTACATTCTGCTGGGAATTTTAACATATCACCCAATACATTGATTTTAACACCATTTTTGTTAAGTTCTGCAACTTCTCGCTTAAGATAAACTACTAGTAGCTGCATTAATGCACCTACTTCTTCTTTAGGTCTTTTCCAATTTTCAGTTGAGAAAGCATATAAAGTTAAATATTTTATTCCTAATCTTTTAGACTCTTTTACAATTTTTCTTATTGTTTCAACGCCTGCTTTATGTCCCATACTTCTTGGTAATTTTCTTTTTTTAGCCCAACGACCGTTTCCATCCATTATTATTGCAATGTGCTGCGGTATTTTATTCATATCTAGTACAACTTCATTTGTCGAATCTTTTTTTGACTTAAATATACTTAACAAATTTCCCATCCCCTCTCTCTGTTTATAATATAAATCAGCTTAAATATCAATTAAATGAACAAATTAAGGAAAAAAACCTGCTAAATAGCAGGTTTTGAGATTAAATAGCTAGAATCTCTTTTTCTTTATCAACTATTATCTTGTCTATATCTTTTATAATAGCATCTGTCTTCTTTTGAACATCATCTTCGCCTTTTTTAATTTGGTCTTCAGATACGTCTCCATCTTTCTTTAATGCTTTAATTTTATCATTAGCATCTCTTCTAATTGATCTAATTGCTACTTTAGATTCTTCCCCAGTTTTTTTAACTTTTTTAACAAGATCCTTTCTTGTTTCTTCTGTTAATTCTGGAATAACTAATCTTATTATTGAACCATCATTTGAAGGATTTAAACCTAAGTCCGATTTTAAAATCGCTTTTTCAATTTCTTTTAATAATTGCTTTTCCCAAGGTGTTATCATTAATACTCTTGGTTCAGGTGAAGAAATATTTGCTGCTTGTGATAATGGGCACATGCTTCCATAATAATCGATTTGAATTTTATCAAGCATACTTGGATTAGCTCTTCCTGCTTTCATAGTTCCTAACTCTGATTTTAATACAGTTACAGTTTTTTGCATTTTTTCTTCTGCATTCTTAATGATGTCCTTAATCATGATTATCCTCCTATTTTTTAGTTACTAATGTTCCGATATTTTCGCCAGTTATTGCTCTTTTAATATTACCTGGCTCATCTAAACCAAATACAAGTATTGGAATATTATTATCCATGCATAATGAAGTTGCTGTAGAATCCATAACTTGTAATCCTTGATCTAAAACATCTATATATGATAGTGTATCATATTTTTTTGCTTCTGGAAACTTCATAGGATCTTTATCATAAACTCCATCAACTTTTTTTGCTAGAAGTATTACTTCTGCTTCTATTTCTGCTGCTCTTAAAGCTGCAGTAGTATCAGTTGAGAAATATGGATTTCCTGTTCCTGCTGCAAAAATAACAACTCTACCTTTTTCTAAGTGTCTCATTGCTCTTCTTCTAATAAAAGGTTCTGCAACTTCTTTCATTTCTATAGCAGTTTGAACTCTAGTTTTTACGCCTACTTGTTCTAAAGAATCTTGTAGTGCTAATGCATTTATACAAGTAGCCATCATTCCCATGTAATCAGCTGTTGTTCTATCCATACCTTCGCCGCTTCTTCCACGCCAGATATTTCCTCCACCTACAACTGTTCCAACTTCTACTCCCATATCAACTAGTTCTTTAATTTCTAGAGCTATTCTTTTAGCTACATTAAAGTCAAGTCCAAAACCACTTACTCCAGCTAAAGCTTCACCTGAAAGTTTTAAAATTACTCTTTTATATTTACAATTTGTCATTTAAAACTACCTCCTAAATGTGGCATTAGAAGAAAACAATGCCTTATATTCTATTATTTTCTTTAAAAAAAGAGAACACAGAGTGTCCTCTTTAGTTTTTTATATTTTACTATTTTCCTAATTGTTTAGCAACTTCTTCTGCAAAGTTTTCTTCAACTTTTTCGATTCCTTCGCCTCTTTCGAATCTTACGAATCTATTTACTTTGATTGCAGAACCAGCTTCTTTAGCTTTTTCATCTATAAACTTAGTTATAGTCTTATCGCCATCTTTAACCCAAAGTTGTTCAAGAAGACAAACTTCTTTGTAGTACTTTTGGATTCTTCCCATAACCATCTTTTCAACTATCTTTTCTGGCTTTCCTTCATTTAAAGCTTGAACTCTATAGATTTCTTTTTCTTTTTCTATAGAATCTTGATCAACTTCTTCTTTAGATAAGAATAATGGGTTTGCAGCAGCTATTTGCATACAAAGTTCTTTTGCAACTTCTTCAACAGCTGGTGACTCTACATCACAAGCTACTTCTACTAAAACACCAATTCTTCCACCACCATGGATATAGCTTTTAACTACTCCATTATCTACTGCAAATTTAACAAATCTTCTAACAGTCATGTTTTCACCAAGTCTAGCGATTAATCCTGTTAAAGCTTCTTGTATTGTAGCTTCTCCGTCAAATTTTTCATTAACAAATTCTTCTACTGTTGTAACATTTGTTGATGTTGCTATTTTAGCTAAAGCTTCAGCAAAAGCAATGAAATCTTCATTTGCTGCAACGAAATCTGTTTCACAGTTAAGTTCAACGATAGCTCCGCTCTTTTTATCTTCTGAAATATATGTTTTAACTAAACCTTCAGCAGCAACTCTTCCTGATTTCTTAGCTGCAGCCGCAAGTCCTTTTTCTCTTAATACTTCAACAGCTTTTTCGATGTCACCATCTGTTTCTGTTAATGCTTTTTTGCAGTCCATCATTCCTGCGCCAGTTCTTTCTCTTAATTCTTTAACTGATTTTGCAGATATCATTATTAAATTCCTCCTCGATTATATATTGCATTTTATTAATCTATTATATTCATAATAAATTAACTATTTAGAAGAATTATTAAAAACTTAATATAAAGTATTAAATTTTTAATAATTATGGCTTCTAAGTTAGAAGACAAAACAAAATTGTTTTGTCTTCTATTAAAATAGTATATATAAACTATTCAGCTAATTCTTCGCCTTGTCTTCCTTCCATGATAGCATCAGCCATTTTAGCAGTTATTAATTTAACAGCTCTTATAGCATCATCATTACCAGGAATTACGTAATCAACTTCTTCTGGATCACAGTTAGTATCTACTATAGCAACTACAGGGATTCCAAGAATCTTAGCTTCTGATATAGCATTCTTTTCTTTTCTTGGATCAACTACGAACATAGCACCTATGTTGTCACAATCTAAGTTTTTGATACCACCAAGATTTTTTTCTAATTTTTCTAATTCACCCTTTAATTTGATAACTTCCTTCTTTGGAAGAACATCAAATGTTCCATCTTCTTGCATTGTTTCTATTTCAGAAAGTCTTCTTATTCTTTTCTTGATAGTAGAGAAGTTTGTTAACATTCCACCTAACCATCTATTGTTTACAAAGTGCATGCTGCTTCTTATTGCTTCATCTTTGATAGCTTCTTGAGCTTGTTTCTTTGTTCCAACGAATAATATATCTTTTCCTTCTGTAGCTACTTCTTTAATGAAGTTATAAGCTTCTTCAGCTTTTCTAACTGTTTTTTGAAGGTCTATGATATATATACCATTTCTTTCTGTGAAAATGTAAGGAGCCATCTTAGGGTTCCATCTTCTTGTTTGGTGTCCAAAGTGTACACCTGCTTCTAATAATTGTTTCATTGATATTACTGACATTTTGTTACCTCCTTGGTTTTTACCTCCATCATCTTCTTCTTGCAAATAATCCCTTAATAGGGCACCTAATTTACAAATTGGATGATGTGTGTATTTTGTTACCTTAAACAGTATAACATAAGGTATTTAACCTATCAACAAAAAAATTACTTTTTCTCTAAAAATAAATAGAAGAAACCAAATTTCTTGGTTTCTTCTATTTATAGCTCGTCTAATTTTGAAATAAAACTACTATTTTATTTTTTTTAATTCATCTAATAATTTTTCGTTTAATACTCTAATATAAGTACCTTTCATGCCTAACGATCTAGATTCAATAACACCAGCACTTTCAAATTTCCTTAAAGCATTTACTATAACACTTCTGGTTATTCCTACTTTATCAGCAATTTTAGAAGCAACTAATAAGCCTTCATTTCCATTTAATTCTTCAAAAATATGTTCTACTGCTTCTAATTCAGAATAAGAAAGAGTTCCTATAGCTAATTGAACAACAGCTTTTTTCCTAGTTTGCTCTGCTAAATCTTCTTGCATTGCTCTAAGCATTTCCATTCCAACTATTGTTGCACTATACTCAACTAAAACTAAATCATCATCAGTAAATTCTTTTCCAAATCTAGCTAATATTAATGTACCTAATCTTTCTCTACTACCTATTATTGGAATTATAGTTGAAATTTTATCTTTTGCCTTACAATCACCAATTTCTGCAAATACACATCTACCTTGATTATATAAGTTTGCTAATGTTTCATTACTTTCTAAAAGGGTAAGATTATAATCTTCCGGAAATTTTTTATCTTCTATAACTTTCTTTTTCATAGCTTCACATTCAAAGCCTGGAGAAAAAGTATATCCTAAAACTTTACCTCTTTTGCTTACTATATAAGCATTACATTCAAGAACTTCGCTTAAAAGTGTACATATATCTTGAAAAGCAACTGGCTCAGTCCCTGTCTTTTGCAAGATTTTATTTAGTCTTCTTGTTTTATTTAATAGAGATGACATTTCTTATCCTCCTTGTTAACCTCACAATAATCTCTGATTATACAAACAGAATATAATCTTTTTTTAGAAAATTCTTAATTTAATGAATTTTCTCTCATGTCTTGTTGATTTTAGTCTAACATATAAACTAGTGCTTTACAACAGTATTTTTTTTTATTTCGACACAATAGAACTGTTAAAATTCATAATTAAAATTATTCGCTTTTATCTTCTTTAAGTTCTTTAGTATAATCACACTCTCCATTAGAACACTTGATATATTTTCCTTTAGTTTTTGAATATTTAAGTACCATATAAGAATCACACTTGGGACATTTTTCCTTTACTGGTTCATACCAACTAACAAAAGTACATTCTGGATATCCTGAACATCCAAAGAATTTCTTTCCTCTTTTGCTTTTCTTAACAACTATAGTTTTTCCGCATTCAGGACATGGTACATCTAATTCTTCTACTATAGGTTTAGCATTCTTACATTCTGGGTATCCAGGGCATGCTAAGAACTCACCATATCGTCCTCTTTTTATTACCATCATGCGACCACATTTATCACACTTAACATCACTAACTTTATCTTCTATTACAACCTTTGATATTTCTTTTTCGGCTTTTTCTATTGCTACCTTTAGAGGTGTGAAGAATTCTTCTACTATTTTAGTCCAACTTTCACTTCCTTCTTCAACATTATCAAGCTTTTTCTCCATATCAGCTGTAAAATCTGCATCCACTATTTGAGTAAAGTATTCACTAACTATATTGTTTACTATAAATCCTAGTTCTGTTGGAATTAAGTTTTTCTTTTCACGAATAACATATGACCTGCCAACTAATGTAGATATTGTTGGTACATACGTACTAGGTCTTCCTATTCCTTTTTCTTCTAGCAATTTAACAAAAGATGCTTCTGTATATCTTGGTTGAGGCTGTGTAAAATGTTGTTTTTCATCTATAGATACAACTTTTAATTCTTCCCCTTCTTCTAAAACAGGTAATGTAACAGACTTTTCATCATCTTCATTTAAATACTCGTATATTTTCATGAATCCATCAAAATTTATTGTTGATCCTGATGCTTTAAATTTATATTCTCCATTTAGTATATCTATAGAATTTGTATTAAGTACACATGATGACATTTGACTTGCTACAAATCTATTCCAAATTAATGAATATAGTTTATATTGTTCTGAAGTTAAATTTTCTTTTGCTACTTCTGGTGTAATTTCTACGTATGTAGGTCTAATAGCTTCATGCGCATCTTGAATATTTTTCTTTCCTTTATATATTCTAGGAGCACTTGGCAAATACTCTTTACCATAAGTATTTTCAATAAATGTTTTTGCATTTTCTTGAGCTTCTTGAGATATTCTCATAGAATCTGTTCTCATATAAGTAATTAAACCAACAGTTCCATATCCCTTAATTTCTATACCTTCATAAAGAGCCTGTGCAATTGACATAGTTCTCTTAGTCATAAAATTCAACTTTTTGCTAGCATCTTGTTGAAGTGTACTTGTTGTAAATGGTGGTAATGGATTTTTAACCTTATTACCTTTTTTTATAGCCTTTATAATAAACTTATCATTTTCAAGTTCTTGTTTTATTTTATTAGCTTCTTCTTCTGTGTTAACTTCAATTTTTTTACTCTTATAAGTTGAAAGTCTTATTGGGAATTTCTTTCTATCTTTTCTTAATACACAATCAACAGACCAATATTCTTTAGGTATGAATGCTTTTATTTCTTCTTCTCTATCACAAATTAATTTTAATGCTGCTGATTGAACTCTACCTGCACTAAGACCCCATTTTACATTTTTCCATAAAATTGGGCTTATCTCATATCCAACAAGTCTATCTAATATTCTTCTAGCCTGCTGAGCATCAACTAAATCTAAATCTATACTTCTAGCTTGTTTTATAGCACCCTTTACTGCAGTTTTAGTAATTTCATTAAAAACTATTCTGCATTTTTCATTTTCAGGTATCTTTAAAATATTAGCTAAATGCCATGATATAGCTTCTCCCTCACGGTCGGGGTCAGTTGCCAAATATATTTTATCAGATTTTTTAGCTGCTTTTTTTAACTTATCTAATAATTCACCCTTACCTCTGATTGTTATATACTTGGGTGTATAATTATTCTCTATATCAACACCTAATTTGCTTTTAGGTAAATCTCTTACATGACCCATAGAAGCTTCTACAATGTAATTTTTCCCTAAATATTTACCAATTGTTTTTGCTTTTGCTGGCGACTCAACGATTACAAGTTTTTGACCCATATTTATAACTTCATAAAAAATTTTATGAAGTACTCACCCCCTAAATTTGTTTTAAATTATTTTTATATAGTAATTACCAGGAAGGCAAATTATCTCATTCTTTATTTGCATTTCAAATAATAACGCATATAAAGCCCCTCTGTCAACACAACTATTCTTAAATATGTCATCTATATGAATTGGTTCATCTGTAATCATATCTAATATTTCTCTTTTTTCTGGTCTAATTTTCATCGTTTCAATATTTATGTGATTTGTATTAAAGAATTTGTTTAAATCCTCTTTACTACTTAAAACATCACATCCATCTTTGATCAACATATTAGAACCTTTTGCTCCTTCATATAAAATAGAACCAGGCACAACCAATACATCTTTGTTTTGTTCTTGAGCTATTCTAGCAGTTATTAATGATCCACTTTTTTCACTTGCTTCTGCAACTATAACAACATCACTTAAACCACTTATTATTCTATTTCTTAATGGAAAATTATGCTTTAGAGGTTTAGTTCCTAATGGAAATTCTGAAATAATCAACCCATCTTCAATGGCTTTTGAAAATAGACCTTTATTTTCTGATGGATATACAACATCTATACCACATCCTAAAACTATAATAGTTTTTCCTCCATTTTCTAAAGCACATTTATGAGCTATGGAATCCACACCTCTTGCACCACCACTTATAAGCGTTATATTATTAGTAATAATCTCCTTTGTCAAGAGCTTTGTTACTGCTAATGCATAATTTGAACATTTTCTTGCTCCTACAATAGCTATAGATTTACCATTTATCAAATCAATATTTCCTTTATAAAATAAATAACATGGTGCTGGTGAAAGTTGCTTCAATCTCTCTTTGTATAAAGGATTAGAGTATGTTATATATCCTATACCTTCTTTATTTAATTTATTGTTTACAGATATAATTTCATAAACCAAATCATTCTTTTCAAAATTTCCAAGTTTTTTTTGTAATTTTTTATTTCTTTTTAATATATTTTCAAAATTGTTATATATATTTTCTTCTGTTTCATACTCATCTATCAAATTCATTTTTTCCTTATTGCTTATATCTAATAATATAAACCATAATTCATAGTTTAACATTTAGATTCTCCTTATATTTACTATATAATCTCTCCATCTATATTTCTTCTATAATTAAACGCTTCAATTATATGTTGCTCTAAAATTTCCTTACTGCAATCTATATCTGCTATTGTTTGTGCTAATTTAATAACTTTACTATATCCTCTCATTGATACACTAGATGTATTATAATAATGCTTTAAAATATCACTACATCCTTTACTCATCTTGCATATGTCAAATATATCTTTTCCTTTTATATCTGAATTATATTTATATCTTGTATTTTTAAATCTTTCTTCTTGAATCTCTCTAGCTTTAAGAACTTTTTCTTTCATAACTTTAGAATTGTATGAATCCTTTCTCTTTTCAATATCATCATATTTAAGTCTTGGAACAAAATTTAAGATATCCATTCTATCTAATAAAGCAGTAGAAAATTTTCTGAAATATTTTTTTGCATTATACCTAGAATATAAACCACCTTCTAATATGCTTTCATCTTTTTCTTCAATAGGATTAAATGCTCCAATAAGTAAAAAGTTGGCTGGCATTGTATAGTTCCCACTGATTCTGTCTATATTTATTTCTTTTTCTTCTAATGGCTCTCTTAATGATTCTAAAGCATCCTTTTTGAACTCTAATACCTCATCAAGAAAAAGCACTCCATTATGCGCTAAAGTTACTTCTCCAGCCTTTACTTCTTTTCCTCCTCCAATCAAAGCACTTTTAGTTGTAGTATGATGTGGAGATCTAAAAGGACGATTTATTAAAGTATTTTTTTCCATAAGACCAGATGCACTATATATTTTAGCTATTTCTAATAATTCTTTTTTAGATAGTGGTGGTAATATTGATGTTATAGCTTTAGCAAGCATTGTTTTACCACATCCTGGTTCTCCATATAATAAAATATTATGTTTCCCTGCCGCTGAAATCTCCAGGGCTCTCTTTGATGAGTATTGTCCTATTATTTCACCAAAATCCAAACTCTCTAAAATATCTTTTCTTTCAATATCACTTTTAGAAATTCTGCACGGTAATAAGTCTTTGTATGTGACATATGATATTACTTCTTTCAAACTTCTAAATGGATAATATTCGCCTTCATCGAAATAATAACTCTCTTCTAAATTTTCATAAGGAAATATAAACTTATTTTTTCTTTCTTTTATTCCTTCAATTATTATAGGTATACTTCCTTTTACTGCTTTTAATTCTCCTGATAACGATAATTCTCCAAAAATTATATAATCGTTTACTTTATTGCATTCTATTTGATTAGATGCCATAAGTATTCCTAATGCTATAGGCAAATCTAAAAGAGATCCTATCTTTCTTGTATCTGCTGGTGCTAGATTAATAGTTATTCTTCCTAGCGGAAAATCATATCCGCTATTTAAAATTGCTGATCTCACACGCTCTTTAGATTCTTTAACAGAAGTATCTGCAAGACCAACAATAGAAAATGATGGTAAGCCTTTTGATATATCAACTTCTACTTCTATTAATAATCCTTCTAAGCCATTTTGTGTGGCACTTATTATTTTTATAGACATATTAAATCACCCATTAACATTATAGACATATAAACTTTTATTAATCCTTTTAATAAAAATGATTTATTTTTTTAATTCATGTCAATAATCTTTACTATATTTTGTATATTATTATTCTTAACATAATTTTTATATTACATTTAATAAAAATTTATATATTTAAGGAGCTTATATTAATGAAAAAATTTAATAAAGACATAGGAACTTATTGCGAAAAATTATCATGTAACTACCTAATAAAGAATAATTTTAAAATACTTGAATGTAACTTTAAAAATTTTCTAGGAGAAATAGATATTATATGTATAAAAAATTCTATATTAATAATAATAGAAGTTAAAGGTAGATATAATTATGAATTTGGAGTTCCAAGAGAATCCGTATCTATAAACAAACAAAAAAACATTATAAAAGTTACAAAATCCTATATAAATTATAAAAAACTTTACAATTTTAATGTACGTTTTGATGTTATAGAAGTATATCTTAATAAACTTGATTCATCTTATAAGATTAATCATATAAAAGATGCTTTTAGAACTTAAAAATACCTTGTAAAATAATTGCCCCATTATTTTACAAGGTATTTGTCATAATATATTATTTAAAAAACTATTTCTATGTATTTCACATTTTCCATATTTTTTTAATCCATTTATATGTTTTTGAGTTCCATAACCCATATTATTTTCAAAATCATAATGTGGGTATTTAATTGAATATTCCTTCATCATATTATCTCTGTATACTTTTGCCAATATAGATGCAGCTGCAATACTTGCACTTTTAGTATCGCCCTTTATTACAAATTTATTATCTATATCTATATTCTTTACTAAGTATCCATCTGATAATACTAATTCTGGTCTTACGCTTAAATTATTGCACGAATCTAAAAAAACATTATTATTAGCAAATGCTATTCCTCTTTCATCTATTTCTTTGTTTGATGAAAGAGATATCTGATATGCCAATGCTTTTTCTTTAATTATCTCTGATAATTCTTCTCTTTTTGTATAATTTAATTTTTTAGAATCATTTAAATATAATATTAAATCTTCATCAATAACATTTAGATCTAAAATCACTGCACATGCTACAATAGGTCCTGCTAATGGTCCTCTTCCAACTTCATCAACACCTGCTATATATTTGAACTTTCCAAAAGATTTATCAAAGTCATACATAGATTTTACTCTATACATTTCTTTTATATATGAATCCAAGTGTTTTTGCATGCTCTTTCCTAAAGATGATACATTTTTTCTTTTATCATCTAATAATTTATTAATTATCATCTTTAATTCTTCAGACTTATAGCTATCTGAAATTGATATTTCTGAAGTTTTTTCTTTTATAATTTTATATGATAATTTATCTATATCTAAATCAAGTAAACTATTCATTTATTTTACCTGGACGTTCTAATGAAATTTTTCCTATTCTTCCAGCTCTAAATTCATCTAATAGTATAACAGCTATTCTATTGTAATTAATTTCTCCGCCTGAAACTAATGTACCTCTTTTTTTAGCTATTGCATTTAAAGTTTCTAATGGATCTTCAGAAACTTCATCTATTTTATATCTTTCCTTTAAATTATCTTTATAAAAGCTTTGTAATCTTTCAACAAGCTTATATGAAAGTTCTTCTATATCCATTATTTCATCTTTTATAGCACCTGTAAAAGCTAAATTTAATGCTGTTTCTTCATCTTCAAATCTAGGCCATAATACACCTGGTGTATCTAAAAGTTCTATGCCTATTGATGTTTTTATCCATTGCTTGCTTTTAGTAACTCCTGGTTTATCTCCTGTTTTAGCAATACTATTTCTAGCCATTTTATTTATAAATGTAGACTTACCAACATTAGGAATTCCAACAACCATAACTCTAGTTGTTATATTTACCATGCCCTTTGCTCTTAATCTATCATGTTTTTCTTTAAGTAAAGATAATAGCATTGGTTTTATTGCTTTTAATCCGTCTCCTTTTAAACAATTCACCTCTAATACTTTAACATCATCTTTAGTTAAATGTTTAATCCATTCTTTTGTTACTTTGCCTTCTGTTAAATCACTTTTATTTAAAAGTATTATTCTTGGCTTACCTTGTAATAAACTATCTATATCCGGATTAGCAGAACTTCTTGGTATTCTAGCATCTCTTATTTCAATAACCGCATCTACTAATTTTAAATTTTCTTTTATTTCTCTTTGAGTTTTTTTCATATGTCCTGGAAACCAGTTAATTGCCATTTCATTTCCTCCTTATGCTTATTTTTTTCTATATTAAAAGAAAAGAAGCTTAAGCTTCTAATTAATTTATTATAGAAAAAAAGAGGACTGAATCAGTCCACCTTTTAATCTAATTATCTAGTTAATAATTCTTTAACCTTTGCAGCCTTACCAACTCTATCTCTTAAGTAGTAAAGTTTAGCTCTTCTTACTTTACCTCTTCTTGAGATTTCAATCTTTTCGATTATTGGTGCATGCATTGGGAATGTTCTTTCAACACCGCATCCATAAGCAACTCTTCTTACAGTGAAAGTTTCTCTTAATCCACCGTTTTGTTTCTTAATTACAGTACCTTCAAACATTTGTACTCTTTCTCTTGTACCTTCTGTAACCTTAACATAAACTTTTACATTGTCACCAATTTTAAAGTTTGGTAGGTCAGTTCTTAATTGTTCAGCTTCAATAGCTCTTATTATTTCGTTCATTGTGCATTCCCTCCTTAAAGATAATTTGACGTTCTTAACAAAATATATATGCATGACAGAGGAACGCCCGTACTAGCACGTTTTTAATCATAACATATTTTTTTATTTGTTTCAATAAATTTTATTTGTTTTTTCTTCCCAAAAGTTTTTTATCTTCTTTTGTTAAAATAACATTTTTATATAAATCAGGTCTTCTCTTTTTAGTTAGGTCCAAAGATTGTAGTCTTCTCCATTTTCTTATGTTCTCATGATGGCCTGATAAAAGTATTTCTGGAACATGCTCCCCCTCAAACTCATATGGCCTAGTATATTGAGGATATTCTAATAAATCATCAGAAAAAGATTCATCCATAAAACTTTCTTCTTTTCCCAGTACCCCTGGTATCAATCGTAAAATAGCATCTATCACTGGAATTGCCGCCATTTCTCCTCCTGTAAGAATAAAATCACCTAATGATACTTCCATATCAATATGCTTATATACACGTTCATCTATTCCTTCATAATGCCCGCATAAAAATATCAAATTTTCTTCTTTTGAAAGATTCATTGCCATTTTTTGATTAAATGTTTTCCCTCTAGGTCCTAAGAAAACTACTTTACCATTATTACTTTCCTTAGCTTTTCTTATAGTATCTATAATTGGTTGAGGTGCCATGACCATTCCAGCGCCTCCACCATAAGGATAATCATCTACCTTTTTATGTTTATCTAACGTATAATCACGTATATTAAATAATTCTAATTCTACTATATTATTTTCCTGAGCTCTACCAATTATACTATGATTAAAAATTGAAAACATTTCCGGAAAAAGAGTAAGTATACTAATCTTCATCTTGCCACTGCCTAACTGGTTTTATTACTATTTTTTTATTATCTATATCAATATTTAAAACAATATCTTTTAAAACAGGAATTAATAATTCTTTAGGTTCCTTTATCCAATATACATCATTGCTTGGCGTACTAATAACATCAAATATTTTTCCAAGTTCCATATTATCAGTGTCATATACCATACAACCTACTAAATCAACAACATAATGAGTGTCTGCCTCTAATGCAGGAGCACTGCTTCTAAATATCTCAATATATTTTTGTTTATAAGTTTCAGCATCATTCATAGTGTCTATTCCTTCTATTTTTAAAATAACTCTATCTTTTTGGAATTTAACACTTTGTATATTTCTTTCTTTTCCATCAATTAAAACGTTTTTTAATTTTTTAAACTTATTAACATCCTCAGTTAATGGATATACTTTTACTTCACCTTTAATTCCATGAGTATTTATGATCTGCCCTACTTTAAATATCTCTTCCAAAAAATTCACATCCTTTACATAATATTTTATTTTAAATATTTAAAAAGAGTTAGGTGTAACCCTAACTCTTTTTTTTTAAATGATTTCTACTATAACTCGTTTATTTTGTTTAATGGCTACGGCTTTTACAACAGTTCTAATTGCTTTGGCTATTCTCCCTTGTTTGCCGATAACTCTACCCATATCTTCAGGAGCTACTTTTAGCTCTAAGATTATTGATTGTTCCCCAATTATCTCATTGATACTAACGGCTTCTGGATTATCAACTAGAGATTTAGCTATAAACTCAACTAATTCTTTCATAAACCTCTATAATTAATATGTACTAATTATAGAACTCACCTCCACAAAATTACTTGCTAAGACCTGCTTGAGTGAAAAGCTTCTTAACTACATCTGTTGGTTGTGCACCATCTTGTAACCATTTATTAGCTTTTTCTTCATTGATTTTAACTTCAGCTGGTTCAGTTATTGGATTGTAGTAACCAATTTCTTCGATGAATCTACCATCTCTTGGGCTTCTTGAATCAGCAACAACTATTCTATAGAAAGGTGCTTTTTTAGCTCCCATTCTTCTTAATCTAATTTTAACTGCCATTTTAATTTCACCTCCTTCAAAAGATATTATTTATTTAAAAAGGTAGTTTTCCAAACAAACCTTTTTTAGACTGCTTTTGAAGCGACTTCATTTGCTTCATATTTTTCTTCATCATATCATAACTTTTTACAAGTTTATTAACTTCTTGTATTGTTGTACCTGCTCCTCTTGCAATTCTTTTTTTTCTTGAGCTTGCAGTATTACCTGATGTAAGTAAATGAGGATTATTTCTTTCTTTTTCTGTCATAGAATGAATAACAGATTTTGTTTTGTTAATTGCATCTTCACCTTTAGATAAATCTACATTTTGAAATTCTTTAGAATTCATTCCTGGAATCATTTCTAAAATTTTATTTAGAGGTCCAAGTTTTTTCATTTGCTCTATAGCTGTTAAATAATCATTAAAATTAAATTCTTGATTTAACATTCTTTTACCTAAATCAGCTGCTTCTTTTTCATCAATAGCTGATTGAGCTTTTTCTATAAGAGACAATACATCTCCCATACCAAGAATTCTTGATGACATTCTATCAGGATGGAATACTTCAAAATCACTTAGTTTTTCGCCAGTACCTATATACTTTATTGGCTTTTCAGTGATGCTTCTTATTGAAAGAGCTGCTCCACCTCTTGTATCACCATCTAGTTTGGTAAGTATTACACCTGTTACATCTAAGTCCTTATTAAAACTTTCTGCAACATTTACTGCATCTTGACCTGTCATTGAGTCAACAACTAAAAGTATTTCAGATGGATTAACATTTTCTTTTATATCTTGAAGTTCTTGCATTAAAGCTTCATCAATATGAAGTCTTCCTGCTGTATCTATTATTATAATATTATTCCCATTATCTTTTCCATGAGCTATTCCAGCCTTTGCAATATCAACAGGATTAACTTTATCTCCCATTGAAAATACCGGAATTTCAATTTGCTTTCCAACAATCTCTAATTGTTTTATAGCTGCTGGTCTGTAAATATCACATGCAACTAATAATGGTTTCTTATTGTTTTTCCTAAGTTCAAGTGCAAGTTTACCACACATTGTAGTTTTACCGGCTCCTTGCAGACCTACTAACATAATTACTGTTGTTCCTGAGCTAGAGTAATTTATTTTACTCTCACTTCCACCCATAAGATTAGTAAGTTCTTCGTTAACTATTTTTATAACTTGTTGTCCTGGCGTTAAGCTTTCAAGAACTTCATTCCCAACACATTTTGAACTAACAGTTGAGATAAATCCTTTAACAACTTTATAGTTAACATCTGCTTCTAATAAGGCAAGCTTTACTTCTCTCATGGCTTCCTTTATATCTTTTTCAGTTAACTTTCCTTTACCTTTTAACTTTCTGAAAGTCTCCTGTAATTTTTCGCCTAAACCTTCAAAAGCCATGTTTAATTACCTCCCTATAAATTTTCTAGTTTTTCTTTAAACATTAAGTAATCTTTATCACTAACAGAATACTTCTCTTTTAGTTCTTCTAAAAAATTCATAATATATTTTTCTCTTCTCATACTCTTTTGAAGTAAGTTAAGCTTACTTTCATATGATAGAAGCTGTTTATCGCATCTTTTTATTAAATCATGAATTGCTTGACGACTTGTTTTGTTTAATTCTGCTATTTCAGCTAATGACAAATCATCATCATAATATAATGCCATAACGCTACGTTGTTTCTCTGTTAATAATGAACTGTATAAATCCATTAACATTGAAATTTCAACTCGGTCTTCCATAAGATCACCTTACCCACAAAAGAGATTTTAACAGGATTTTATATAGCTGTCAAGTATTTTTACTTAACAGTCATATTTTTTTTATTTTATTATTAAATTATTGCCTCTGCAAAACTTTCAGCATCAAATTTTTGAAGATCATCAATACCTTCTCCAACACCTATATATCTAACAGGTATATTTAAACTTTGTTTTATTGAAATTACAACTCCCCCCTTTGCAGTACCATCTAATTTAGTTAGGATTATTCCATCAATAGGACATACCTCCATAAATTGCTTTGCTTGTATTACTGCATTTTGACCTGTTGTAGCATCTAATACTAATAAAGTTTCTTTTTTAACTCCATCTAACTCTCTGTCAATAATTCTATTAATTTTTTCTAATTCATTCATTAAATTTTTCTTATTATGAAGTCTTCCTGCTGTGTCGCATATCAATAAATCTGTATTTCTTGCTTTCGATGCTTCTATAGCATCAAATACAACCGCTGCGGGATCTGATCCTTCTTGATGTTTTATCAAATCAACCTCTGCTCTTCTACTCCACACTTCTAATTGATCTATTGCTGCTGCTCTAAATGTATCTGCAGCAATAAGTAATACTTTTTTGCCATCTCTCTTATTTTTTGCTGCAAGTTTACCAATAGATGTAGTTTTTCCAACTCCATTAACTCCTATTACAAGCATTACTTTCTTTTCATCATCATTATCTTCATAATTGCCTTCTAATAATATTTCCTTTATGACTTCTTTTAATGCAGGTTTCACTTCTTGAGGATCATTAATCTTTTCTTTACGAATTTTTTTTCTTAATCTCTCAATAATATCCATTGTAGTGTCCATACCTATATCAGATGTTATTAATATTTCTTCTAATTCCTCATATAAATCTTCATCTATTGTTATAGCTATTTTTAAAGCTTCATTTATTTTATCAGTTAGTCCATCTCTTGTCTTAGTTAATCCATCTTTTAGTTTATTAAATAAATTTCCAAACAAATTTAATTCCTCCTAAAATTTTAAGTTTATATATTTCTATTATCTAATAACATCTGTAATATTTCCACCCTTATAATTATAAATTAATCACTTCTTAAGTATATAATAATGATTTAAATTTATAAATAATAAGTTTAAAGTTTTATATAAAAACATTCTTTTAAGCAAAAACACTATCTTTTATTAAGCAACCTTAGCTGGCAGTTAAATCTACTGATACAACTTTAGATACACCTTTTTCCTCCATAGTAACACCATAAATTACATCACTTACTTCCATGGTACCCTTTCTATGAGTTATAACTATGAATTGAGTGTTTTTAGAAAATTTAGTTAAGAATTCTGCATATCTATATACATTTGCATCATCTAATGCAGCTTCTATTTCATCTAATATACAAAATGGTGTTGGCTTCATCTTTAGTATTGAGAATAGTAATGCTATAGCAGATAAAACTTTTTCTCCTCCTGATAGCAAGTTTATGTTTTGAAGCTTTTTACCTGGTGGTTCAACATTTATATCAATATTAGCAGTTAACTCATCACCATCACACAAAATCAATTCAGCACTACCACCCTTAAATAACTCTCTAAAAGTTTCATTAAAAGTTACATTTAACATTTTAAAATTTTCTTTAAATAGATCTTTTATTTTAATAGTCATTTCGTAAATTACAGAATTTAATTCTTCTTTAGCACATTCTAAATCTTTTTCTTGAGAAGACATAAAATCAAATTTTTCTTTAACTTCTTCATATTCTTGAATAGATGCTAAATTTACTGTCCCAAGTGCTGTTATTTGCATCTTTAATTTCTTAGTTAATTCTTTAATTTCTTCTTCATTTTCAATTTCTTCTGCTATATCTAAAGCTTCTACATATGTCAATTCTAATTCTTCATTTAATTTTTTATAATAATTATCTTTTTCAATCTCTTTTTTAGCTTTAATAACTTCTTGTTTATTTATATCTCGTTCCTTTAAATTTATCATCTCAAACATATTAGTTATTAAGTTATCTTGTTTTAAAGAACTTTCTTTTAATTTTTCTTTTTCTAATTCCTTATATTTTAACTGTTTTTCTAGCGCCTCTATTTTAACATTATTTTCATTAGTAGCAGTCAATTTACTTTTTATATCATTTTCTAAATTTATAAGATTTTCATTACTATTATTATTTTCAATTAAAAGCGCTTTTTCTTTCACTCTTAATTCATTTAATTCTTTTTCTAATCTAATAAATTGATTTTTTTCATTTTGAATAGTTTCATCTAATGTTGCCTTATTAATTTTTATTTCCGTAATCTTATTTGTATTCTCATCTATCTCGTTATTCTTTTCTTTAATAGATTTTTCTAATTTTAAATATCTATCTTTATTGAATGTATTTTTATCTTCGATAACTTTAATTTCAGACTTTTTGTTTTCAAGATCAGAATTTAATTTATCTATATCTTTTTCAACTCTTTGGAATTCGTTTTTAGTTATCTCTAGATTATCTTTAAATTTATTAGTATCATTTTTTAATCTCTCAGCTTCACCTTGTTTTTTAGTTATTTCAATATTTTTATAGTGAACCTCATCTCTTTTATTTAATATTTCCTCATCTAATTTTTTTACGTCTTCTCTTACTTTTAAAATTTCTTTTTCTACAATAACACAACTTTTTTTAGTTGTATCAATTTTTAATAATATCTCTTCAATTTCCCTTTTTCTTCCTAATACATTACTGTGTTTAGTATATATACTTCCTCCAGTAAGTGCACCTCCAGGGCTTATAACTTCTCCCTCTAATGTAACTATTTTATACCTGTAATTCCCATTTTTAGCTATCTGCAATGCTGAATTCATATCTTTTGCTATTATTGTTCTACCTAGTACATGATCCAATATATTTGTATATGTTGATTCATAAGAAACAATTTCACTAGCAATACCAAGATATCCTTCAATTTTAGTAATACTATTATCTAAAATCAGCTTTTTACCTTTTATTATATTTAAAGGTAAAAATGTTGCTCTACCTAAATGATGTTCTTTTAAATATTTTATTAATTTTTTAGCATTTTCTTCATTTTCAGTAATAATATTAGAAATTATTGAACCTAACGATATCTCTATTGCTATCTCGTATTTCTTATCAACTTTAAAAACTTCACCAAGAATTTTAGTATTTTTAACACTATTAATTAATCCTTTATTAATAGCTTCCATTAAATACTTAACAGATTTATTATAACCCTCATATTGTTTTTCTAAATTTTCTAATATGTTTTTATTAGCCTCTAACTTAGTTACCAAATTATTCAAATTAGTTAATTCTTTTTGCTTATTAGTTAATTTAGTCATCAATGAAGTCATAGAACTTTTATCTTTACTTATTTCTTCTTCTAATAAACCTATCTCTTTTTTATCATTAATTATCTTATTTAATAAGTTTTGATAAGTAACTCCATTTATAGCTACGTTATGCTTTATAAATTCATATGATTTTTCTAATTCAGATTTTTTCTCTTCTTTTAATAAAATTTCTTTATTTATTAAAGTTATAGAGTTCTTTGTTTCAGAATTACTTCTTAATAATTCAAATTCATCTTCTTTAAGTTTAGAAAGCTCTTTTTCCATATCATCTTGTTTTTTTGAAAGAGTTAATTTTATTTTTTCTAGACTAATAATAGCTTCATTTTTTTCCTTTTGATCTTTTAAATAATTTTCCAAATAACTATTTAAATTAGTTTTAGCTTCTTCTAATTCTTTAATCTTTAATATTACAATTTCTATTTCTTCATCGTTCTTTGAAATTTTTTCTTTCAAATTTTTAATTCTTTCCTTATTTAATTCTATATCCTTAGAATTTTCACTAATTAATTCTTTTAATTTATAATAAGCAGTTTTATCTTGTTCTGTTTCTTTTTCTAATAAATTAATGTTCTCTTCTAAAAATTTCAATTCTTCCTTAAGTAAATTTAATTCTCTTTTTTTTTCATTAATAAACGTAGTCTTATTTTCTAATTCATTATCAAATTCTTTTAACTCTTCTTCTTTTATTTTTATATACTTAACTAATAATGAAACTTCGTTCTTCCTTAAATCTTCAGAAATTAAATTAAATTTCAAAGCCTTTTCTCTATCTATTCTCAATGGTTCTATACGATCACTATATGTAGATATTATGTCTCGTATTCTAACCAAATTACTATCTGTATTAGCTAACTTTTTTTCTGCCTCTTCTTTTCTACTTTTAAATTTAACTATACCTGCTGCTTCTTCTAAGAGTGCTCTTCTCTCTTCTGGTCTTCCACTTAATATAGATTCTATCTTTCCTTGTCCTATTAATGAGTATCCTTCTTTACCTATGCCTGTATCCATGAAAAGATTTATCACATCTTTAAGCCTACATTTTTTGTTATTTATTAAATACTCAGATTCCCCAGATCTAAATATTCTCCTTGACACAGTGACCTCATTATACTCTGTTGACAATTTTTCATCACTATTATCTAAAGTTAAAGACACTTGAGCTAATCCTACAGGCTTTCTATATTGAGTTCCTGCAAAGATTACATCCTCCATTTTTCCGCCCCTAAGAGTTTTAACGCTTTGTTCGCCTAAAACCCATCTAACAGCATCAGAAATGTTACTTTTCCCACTACCATTTGGGCCTACTACTGCAGTTACTCCATCGTTGAATTTTAATTCTGTCTTATCTGCAAAGGACTTAAATCCTCTTATATCTAGGGATTTTAAAAACAAGTACACCACTCCTTATAAAAATACTGCTGGTAATAATCCTATAATAAAAATTAAAATAATAAAAATAGCCATAAAAATTTTTAGCTTTTCTCTAGTTTTCTTCTTCATAAACAACACTCCTTATTTGTAATAATTTTATCTTAAAGACACGTAAATATCAATGTAATAAAATTTTAAATAAATATCAATTAAAAGGCTTTTTTATTCTTATATATTATAAACTTTTTAAAATTAAGAAATTTCATCATTTCTCATAAAAGGCTCACAGAATAAAAAGCGAGAGTTTCCTCTCGCTAATATGCAATGTTAATATTTTCTTCTTTAGTTATTAATTTTAAATTTCCTCTTGAAACTTCAAAATCTTGCTTAACTATAATATTCTTGTTTTTTATGCTATTGAAATATTTTTTCTTATTAGCATATAGTTTACTTATATCTCTAGGATTTATTCTTAATTCAACTCTTTCTTTATCTTTCACATTAGAATTAATTAAGTTTGCTATTAAGCTGCTCTCAACTAGTTCTCTAAAAGCTGGATGGAACGGGCCACTTACTATATCTGCGCCTTCATTTATGCTTTCAGTTGGTTGTAGTCCTATTCTAATTACTTGAATATTATTTTTAGTATACAATTGATACATAGATTTACTTATATCAACTGCTTCGTCTAAAGTATATGGTATATATGAACCTAATTTATACATTTTTTCCATAGGTGTATCTTTTATTACTAATGCAGGATATATTCTACAAATATCTGGTTTCATTTTTATAGATAACTTTGTTGTTAAAATATCTTTTTCAAAAGTATCACCTGGTAACCCTGGCATTATTTGATGCCCTAAAACAAAACCATATTGTTTTATTAGAGATGATGCTTTTTCTACATCTGAAACATAATGACCTCTACCTGATTTTTTTAATATTTCATCATCTAAAGATTGTACCCCAAGTTCTATTATATCAACTTTGTATTCCTTTAAATAAGTAAGTATATAGTCATCAATTGCATCAGGTCTTGTAGAAAGTCTTATTTTATCAATTAAGCCTTTATCTTTATAACCTTTGGCTATTTCTAAAAAAGCTCTTTGCTTTTCTTCTTTTACTGCTGTAAAGGTGCCACCAAAGAATGAAACTTCTATAATAGCATCTTTATTTGTTATTGTTTCTAAATAGTCATCTATTGTTTTTATTACTATATCAGTAGTTACTATATCTTTAAGTCCTGTTATTCTGTCTTGATTACAAAATACACATTTATGTGGACATCCTTCCTGCGGTACAAATATAGGGATAATATAATAATTTTTACTCATACTTTTTTTCTAACCTCTTTAAAGCTTCTCTTGCTGCATTTTGTTCAGCTTCTTTTTTGCTATATCCTTCTCCTATCCCCATAACCTTTTCATTTATAATTACATTAGTGAAAAATTTTCTTCTATGAGGCGGACCTTCATACTTTACTAAATCATATTGAATTAAAATTTCTCCATCCTTTTGTAACAACTCTTGTAATTTAGTTTTAAAATCTAATACTATTTCATTATTTATTGCTTTATTTATTATTTCTTCAAAATGAAGTAATATAAAGTCATTTACAAAACCTATTCCCTTGTCTAAATATACTGCTGCAATTACTGCTTCAACAGCATCTGCTTGTATAGACATTCTTTCTCTTCCACCAGTAAGTTCTTCACCCTTACTCATTCTTATATATTCTCCAAGACTTAACTTCTTTGCTATTTCGTAAAGTGAATTTTCGCAAACTATTAAACTTCTAATTTTAGTTAATTCACCTTCTGATTTATCTTTAAATTTATTAAAAAGATACTCTGTAATACAAAGCTGTAATACAGAATCTCCTAAAAATTCTAATCTCTCATTATATTTAGCATCTTTGAATTGATTACCAAATGAACTATGTGTTAATGCAGTCTTAATTAATGAAGGATTATTAAAATAAACTCCTAAGCGGTTTTCTATATCATTAAATTTATATCTATTCATTTATATCCACTCCTTGAAGTTTATTCTTCAACTTGCTAAAAATAAAATTTAATAAAAACATAACAAATTCAAGAATAAACTAGTTATAAAGAAAATCCCGCTAACTTGCGGGATTATGTTATTCATCGTAATGAGCTTTTACGTAATTAACAACGTCGCCAACTGTCTTAAAGTTTTCAACATCTTCATCTGGTATTTCCATATCTAATTCATCTTCTAAGGCCATTATAAGTTCCACTATATCTAATGAATCCGCATTTAAATCTTCAATAAATGATGATTCCATAGTAATACTTCCTAAATCAATACTTAATTTATCTGCTACAATATTTTGAATTTTTTCAAACATTTATTTCACCTCCCAAACTCTACAGTTAGATAATAGTATATATTTTTTCCATAGTCAATATTAATTTAAATAACTTTATAAATAAGATTTAATTTTTATTTTCAAACTCTTTTTTTATCTCATCTAAAACATTATTTTCATAAAAAATCTTTGTTTGTCTAATTGCATTTTTAAAAGCCTTCCCATCAGAGCTACCATGTGCTTTTATACAAATACCGTTTACTCCTAAAAAAGGTGCTCCACCGTATTCCTTGTAGTCAAATTTCTTCATAATTTTCTTTAAGAAAGGTTTTAGCAATACTACACCTATTTTACTTTTTAAATCAGCTTTTAATACTTCATCTTTTATCATACCTAAAATATTAGTAGCTGATCCTTCGTACATTTTTAAAGCTGTATTTCCTGCAAAACCATCACTTACTATAATATTAGTATCTCCAGTTGGAATATATCTTGGTTCTATATTGCCTACAAAATTTATAGAATTTTCTTCTTTTAATAACTTATAAGTTGCTTTTGTAAGATCATTTCCTTTTTCTTCTTCTGATCCAATATTTAATAATCCTACACTTGGATTATCAACATTAAATACATTTTTATAATATATACTTCCCATTTTACCAAATTGAACTAAGTATTCAGGTTTACTATCTACATTAGCACCTGCATCAACAATCATAAAGTTTCCTCTTCTGCCAGGCATTATAGGACCTAATGATGGACGTTCTACGCCTTTAATCCTTCCTACAATCAATGTACACCCAGCTAAAAAGGCCCCAGTACTTCCTGCTGAAATTATACCATCACAAGTTCCATCTTTAACTAAATTTAAAGCTTTAACAATACTAGAATCCTTTTTTCTTCTCAATGCCATAACGGGATGTTCATTTGTTGATATTACTTCTTTTGCGTCTATTATTATAATTTTTTCCTTTGGGTAGTCGTATTTTGAAAGTTCTAATGATATTTTATCTTCTGGTCCTGTAATATAAAAAGTTATTTCATTATATTCTTTTAATGCTGATACTATACCTTCTAAAACTGCGCTAGGTGCATTATCTCCACCCATTCCATCAATCGCTATTTTCATAAACATAACCCCTCTTTTTCTATAAATGATAAAAAAATAGATTAATTAAAAATATTAATCCTAATAAATTTAATTAATCTTAAAGTATTTTTAATTAAATTACATTCATATATCAAAATATTTTACTTAATAATATTCTAATATAAAAATAAAAGAAAGTCTAAAGACTTTCTTTTATTTTTCTGAAGATACAACTTCTCTATTCTTGTAGAATCCACAGTTTTTACATACTCTATGAGCAAGCTTCATTTCATGACATTGAGGACACTCAACTATGCCAGGTAAGCTAGCTTTAAATGTTTGAGCTCTTCTTGAATCTCTTCTTGCGCTACAACACTTTCTTGCAGGATTTCCCATAACTACACCTCCTTATTGTCAAAAAAACCTTTTAGAACATCAAATCTAATATCTACATCTTGTTTATTACAAGAGCATGGCTGCTTATTAAGGTTTGAACCACATTCTTGACAAAGTCCTTTGCAATCATTCTTGCAAAGTCTTTGAATTGGTAAACTTGATATTATATTGCATTCAGCTATTTGACTGATGTCTAAAATGTCATCAAGCACAATAACAACCTCTTCTTCTTGAAGATCATTATTATTGGCAAACCTCTCTTCTATATCAATATCTATTGGATAGATAAAGGTATCTAAACATCTTGCACAATTCATTTCTAAAGTAACTTTTACTTTAGCTTTCATTATTACAATATCTTTATCAGATGTTATTACTCCTGATACTTCGCACTTACTTACCGGAGTGATTACATCTCCTTCAAATTCAAATTTAGGTATTTCAAATTTGTAGTCAATTTTTTTACTTCTTTCTTTTCTTGAAATAAGATCTGAAACTCGTACTTTCATAATCAGTAGAACTCATTTATTTACAATAAGTCCTTTCTCACTCCTTAAACATATTATATTTGTTAAGCAAACACAATTTATTATATAAAGTGTGTCGATAAAAGTCAAGAAATTTATTATTAAATTGCTTTTACACTAATGCTAAAGTTTCTTTTGCTATCATCAATTCCTCATTAGTAGGAATAACATAAATTTTTACTTTAGAACTTTCCTTTGAAATTAAAATACCTTCACCTATATCATGGCTGTTATTCTTTTCTTCGTCAAGTTCTATTCCTATAAATTCAAGACCCTTTAACGCTCTTATTCTAACTTCTGGAGCATGTTCTCCTATCCCTGCTGTAAATACTATTGTATCAATTCCACCCATTATAGCTGCATATGCGCCTATTTGTTTCTTTATTTGATAGCCAAAAATATCTGTTGCAAGAATTGCTCTTTTGTTATTATCTCCTATAGCACTTCTTATATCTCTAAAATCAGTTCCTACTCCTGAAACTCCTAATATACCTGATTTTTTATTTAATATATCATTTACTTCATCAGCTGAGTAACCTTTTTCTTTAATTAAATACGTAACTATTGCTGGATCTATATCTCCACATCTTGAACCCATTATTGTACCTGCAAGTGGAGTAAATCCCATTGTAGTATCAATTGATTTTCCACCATCTACTGCTGTAATACTAACTCCATTTCCTAAATGACAAGTTACTGTTTTTAATTCACTTGAATCTTTTTTCATAAATTCTGCAACTTTATTAGCTACATACTTGTGAGATGTTCCATGGAAACCATATTTTCTTATATGATCTTCAGTATAATATTCATATGGTAATGGATACATATATGCTTTTTCTGGCATAGTTTGATGGAATGCAGTATCAAATACACATACCATAGGAGTATTTGGCATAAGTTCTTCACAAGCCTTTATTCCTATTATATTTGGTGGATTATGAAGTGGTGCTAATTTAATACATTCTTCAATGTTTTTCATAACTTCATCATTTACCAATACTGATTTTGAATACTTTTCTCCACCATGAACTACTCTATGCCCAACTGCACTTATTTCATCCATTGATTTTATAACACCATGATTTTCATCAATTAAACTCTTTAATACTAATTCAATTGCATCTTGGTGATCTTTTAAAGGTTGTTCTACTATATACTTTTCTCTACCTTTAACTTTTTGAGTTAATATTGACCCATTAATTCCAATTCTTTCTACAAGTCCTTCTGCTAAAGCGTCTTCTGTTGTCATATCAATTAGTTGATATTTTAAAGATGAACTTCCACAATTAATTACTAATACTTTCATTTTTTTCCTCTCCTCTTTCAGCTAATTAAACTTCTTGTGCTTGAACTGCTGTTAACGCTACAACATTAACTATATCATCAGCACTACACCCTCTTGATAAATC
Source organism: Clostridium sp. ZBS2 (assembly GCF_023845855.1). Classification (NCBI taxonomy): domain Bacteria; kingdom Bacillati; phylum Bacillota; class Clostridia; order Eubacteriales; family Clostridiaceae; genus Clostridium; species Clostridium sp. ZBS2. The sequence continues at coordinate 28,943 of NZ_JAMQIF010000019.1, read as the reverse complement.
ATTTATTGGTTTTGCAAATCCTTGACAAACAGGTCCAATTGCATCTGCATTGGCAAATCTTTGTACTAATTTATATCCTATGTTTCCTGCTTGTAAATCTGGGAAAACTAACACATTTGCTTTTCCTGCAACTTTGCTATTTGGAGCTTTTTGAGCAGCTACTTTTTCAATTATAGCAGCATCTAATTGTAATTCTCCATCTATCATTAGATCTGGTCTTAAGGCATTGGCTTTAGCAGTAGCATTTCTTACTTTATCTACAAGTTCATTATCAGCACTTCCCATTGTTGAAAATGATAGCATAGCTACTCTTGGTTCCATTTTACAAAGCTTCTTTGCTGTTTCTGCTGTTGCAATAGCTATAGCTGCTAATTCATCTTCATTTGGATTAGGATTAACTGCACAGTCTGCAAATATTAAAGTTCCATCAGTACCAAATTCTTTGCCTGGTACATTCATAATAAAGAAACTCGATACTATTGACACTCCTGGCATTGTCTTTATAATTTGTAATCCTGGTCTTAATAAATCTCCTGTAGTATGAATTGCTCCTGAAACCATTCCATCTGCATCATCTAATTTTACCATCATAGTTGCAAAATAAAGAGGGTCTCTTACTATCTTTTCTGCCTTGACCATAGTCATTCCTTTATTTTTTCTAAGTTCATAGAAATTTTTTGTATAATTTTCTAGTTTGTCCGAATCATTAGGATCTATTATTTCTACATTTTCTAGGTTTATATTTATTTCATCTGCTTTTTTTAACACTTCTTCTCTATTCCCAATTAAAATTGGATGTGCTAATCCATTATCTACTATTTTTCTGGCAGCAGTTATATTTCTTTCTTCATTTCCTTCTGGTAATACTATTTTCTTTTTATCAGATTTGGCTCTAAGCCACATTTTTTCCATAAGTTGCATAAGTGATTCTCCCTTCAATTGACTTCCTATATTTTATAATATACTCCTATACATATGATCTTTTCAACCAATTTTATCAATAAAATAGAAGTCTTTAGATTTGCAATAATCTGAATAATCTGATAACACTTTTTTATCTTTTACTCATATTTTTATATTAATATTATTAATTTGTATTTTTTAGTGTATTTTTTTTGCAATATTGATAATTGTTTAACAAACAATTCTTATGGATTCAATTGTGTTATAATAACATAACAAATTCATTTATAAGGAGTGTTTTTATTATTATGGTGACAGGAATAATTGCTGAATATAATCCATTTCACAAAGGACATCAATATCATTTAAGTCAAGCTAAAATAAATGCTAATGCCGATAGTATAGTTTGTGTTATGAGCGGAAATTTTATGCAACGTGGTATCCCAGCTATGGTAGACAAATGGACTCGTACTGAAATAGCTCTTAAAAATGGAGTTGATTTAGTAATAGAATTGCCTTTAGTATATTCTTTATCTTCTGCAGAACATTTTGCTTTTGGATCAGTTTCTTTGCTTAATTCTTTAAACATTGTAGATAATTTATATTTTGGAAGTGAAGAAGGTAGCACAAAAATTCTCGAAGATATAACAGATGTATTAGTAAAAGAGCCTGAAAATTACAAAATTGTGTTAAAAAATTATTTAAATTTAGGTCTTCCATTTCACCTAAGTAGAGCTAATGCATTAAGCGATTTTTTTAAATCAAATCATATTTTGGACTGTATTTCAAATTCAAATAATATTTTAGGTATAGAATATATTAAAGCTTTAAATTTACTAAATAGTAAAATAATACCTTTAACTTTAAAAAGAGAAGGTTCAAAATATAATGATGACTCCCTAAATACTACTTTTTCTTCAGCAACATCTATAAGAAATCATTTGAAAAATAAAAATTTAGAACATTTAAAAGACTTTTTACCCCAAGAAAGTTACAATATATTGAATAAATTATCCTTCGAAAATTATCCTTTTATATTCGAAGAAGATATATTTAAATATGTTAAATATAAACTTATAACTGACGGTAGTTTACTAAAAAATCTTCCTGATATATCAGAAGGATTAGATAATAAGATATTAAAAGAAGTGTTAAAATCAAATTCTTTAGATGAATTAATACTAAACTCTAAAAGTAAAAGATATACCTATACTAGATTAAATAGAATCTTAACTCAGTTTTTTATAGGTCTTGAAAAATATAATTTGTTAAAATTATCCAAAGAACCTTGTCCTTATTGTAGGATTCTAGGTTTCAATTTAAAAGGAAAGGAACTTTTAAAGAATATAAAAAAGAATAGTACTGTTAATTTAATAACTAAAATTCCAAAAAATAATATTAATGAATGTTTAGAAATAGATCTTCTTGGAACAAAAGCTTATTCTATTTTAAATCCTAAAATAAATCCTATGCAAGATTATTTAACTAGCCCAATCATATTATAAATACATTTAACATAATCATAAGAATATAAATAAATATAATATACAACTTTATTTCTATTCTAAGATTTACAAAGAGTATATTTTTACGCTCTTATAAATCTTTAAAATTGGAGTGATTTAATGAGTTATACTATTGTTTTCTTATGGTTATTAATAATATTACTAACTATCATTTTAATAAAATCATTAAATATAAAAAGTAATATTTTATTTTGTATAATATGTTCTATATTTATAGTATTATTTATATTAAATATAAAGCAGTGTACAATTGCAGCTATTGACGGATGTAAATTATGGTACAGCGCTGTTTTACCTGTAACATTTCCTTTTTTGGTTATTTGTAATTTATTAATATCTTATGATGGAATCTCACTGTATTCTAAGATATTAGGTCCATTAATTTGTAAGCCTCTAGGCTTATCTAAAAACTGCTCATTTCCTATAGTAGCTAGTTTTTTATGTGGATATCCTTTAGGAGCAAAATACTCCATTGATTTATGGTCTCTAGGAAGTATAGATGATAAAGAATGTCAAAGGCTTTTAAATATAGCTTCAAATGTAGGGCCTTTATTTTTAATTGGCTCTGTAGGAACAGCACTTTTAAATAATACTACATTAGGCTATATACTACTTATAGCTAATTATCTTTCTGTTATATTTATTGGTATAATTACAAAAAAAAATAGAACCTTAAGAAAACCGATTTCTAAAAGTTCTATAAATGAAAAAAAATTAAATTTTGGTCAAGCAATAAAAAATGCCGTTGGAAATGGTGTAAACACAATATTATCAATTTGTGGATTCATCGTTATATTTTCCGTAATAATATCTCTTATAAAAAATAGTGCTTATATAAATAATATATTTGATTTTTTAGAAAATTTATTTCATATACAAAGTGGTACCTTGTTCTCTATATTCTTAGGAAGTATAGAAATGACAAATGGTTGTAATTTAATTTCAAACTTAAATATTTCACTTTCATTAAAATTAGGAATTATAAGTTTTTTGTGTTCTTTTTCTGGATTATCCGTAATAGCACAAATAAGTTCATTTATGAATGACTTTAACATTTCCTATTTTAAATATATATCTTTAAAGTTAGTTCAAGGAATATTCAGTTTTGTAATAACATATTCATTAGTAAAAATTATACCTACAAGCATTGTTACATCTAATTTCCCAACAGCTTGTACTATAAATTCCTTTATGTATTTATTACCAATGTTTTTACTTTTAATTTTAACAATAATACTTAAAATAATATATAAATTATTTTTTCATTCCTCTTAACTCTTTTATATTTTCTCTTATGGTTAGGCAGGCAGTACTTAAATTATCATCTATATCTTTAGCTACTATTTCAAAACTATTTTGAAGACCCTTAATTAAAGCTTCTTTTTTAGCTTCTAGCTCTCTATCAAGTTGTGATAAAATTTCATCTGAATAATCCCTAGAACCTAATCTTATAGCTTTAGCATCTCTTTGTGCTGAAGCTATAATTTCTTGTGCTCTTAACTTAGCTTCTTTCACTATATCATGACTCTCAACATTTTGTCTCATAATCATCATAGTTTCTTTTTTCACTGTATCGTATTCTTTTTTAGCTTCTCCAAGTATTCTTTCTCTTTCATTCATAACCCATTGAGCTTTTTTAAATTGATCGGGTAAATAATTTATAATTTGATCTACCACTTCAAGAACTTCTTTTTTATCAACTACAACCTTACCACTTATAGGAACTTTAGGTGAATTATCTACCAAATCTTGCAGATACTCTAACAATTCCATTATATTCACATCCATCTTTTCCATAATACCACTCCTTAAATTTTACTCCTTCTAATAACATCAGATATAATTTCTTTTGGTACAAGTCCTTCAATGCATCCTCCAAACTTAGCAACTTGCTTTACTGAAGATGAACTTAAGTATGAATATTGTGCAGAAGTCATCATAAATACTGTCTCAATATTAGGATCTAATTTATTATTCATAAGTGCCATTTTAAATTCATATTCAAAGTCTGATACCGCTCTAAGTCCTTTTAAAATAACATTAGCATTATTTGCTTTCAAAAAGTCTATTAATAACCCATTAAAACTCAGAACTTCAACATTTTTTATATGCTTTGTAACCTTTTTTATAAGCTCAACTCTTTCTTCAATTTCAAAAAGTCCTTTTTTATCAACATTAACCAAAACGCCTATGATTAGTTTATCAAAAACCTTTGATCCTCTTTCAATTATGTCCAAATGACCATTTGTTATAGGATCAAAGCTTCCTGGGTAAACAGCTACCTTCATAGTTAGTCCTCCTTATACGCATAAAAACACACTGTAGTGTTACCATATTTTCTACTTCTTGTTAAAATTATATCTTCATATCCATCATAAATCTCTTCTATAGTATCAATTTTAGTTACAATTATTCCATTTTCATTTAAAACATTATTTTCTTTTATAATTTTAATAGCTTCTGGAATCATTTCTTTACAATATGGTGGATCTATAAAAATCAAGTCAAAAACTTTTCCTTGATTTGATAACTTTCTTAATGCTTCATATGAATCCATGTTCAAGGCAAAACAAAAATCATCAAATTTTAAATTTTTTATATTTTCTTTTAATAACGGAAAGGTTTCAGAACTTTTATCTATCAAATAAACTTCTTTAGCACCTCTACTAGCTGCTTCTAGTCCAAGGCTTCCTGTTCCAGCAAAAACATCTATAACATTAGAATCTGGTATATATCCTTGTATCATGCTAAACATAGCCTCTTTAACTCTATCTAACGTTGGCCTTGTTTCCATACTTGCAGGAGGTATTAATTTACGTCCTCTTGCTTTTCCTGATATTATTCTCAAAATTCTTCCTCCTTAATGGCATATATTAAGTATATTAACATATTTGTATATAATAATTCAAATTAATTAAAACAAATGTATTTACTATTGTTTTCTAAACTTTTTTTCATTTCACTTATAAGCTTAATATTTTCTTTATAATTGTTATGCAGTATATCAATTGCTTCATGTTTAGCAGCCTTTAATATACTAATGTCATCATATAGATCTGCTAAAATAAACCCTGCATCTCCACTTTGTTTTCTACCAAACATCTCACCTGATCCTCTTAGTTTCAAATCCTCTTCCGAAATAAAAAATCCATCATTTGATTCTGTCATAATCATCATTCTTTTTTTAGTTACATTGCTCTTTGCTTTAGCAATCAAAATGCAATATGATGCATACTCTCCTCTTCCAACACGCCCTCTTAATTGATGTAGTTGTGCTAATCCAAACCTCTCAGCATTTTCTATAATCATAACTGATGCATTAGGTACATTAACCCCTACCTCTATAACTGTTGTAGATATTAATACTTTAAATTCATTATTTTTAAATCTACTTATTATATCTTGTTTTTCAATTGCCTTCATTTTACCATGAAGTATTTCAACTCCTATATTTTTAAATATACCATTTTTCAACTTAGCATATAAAGTTTCTACAGAATTTAATTCTTCTTTTTCATCTTCATCAATAAGTGGACAGACTATATATACTTGCCTTCCCTTATTTATTTCTTCCAAAGCCAATTCATATCCAATACCTCTATTATTTTCTTGATAAAATCTAGTATCTATTCTCTTTCTTCCTGGAGGTAATTCATCAATTATTGAAACATCTAAATCTGAATATAAATAAAGAGCCAAAGTTCTAGGTATAGGTGTTGCTGTCATCACTAGACAATCTGCTTTCTTACCTTTATTAATAAGCTTACTTCTTTGTTCAACGCCAAATCTATGCTGCTCATCAGTTATTATAAGTCCTAATTTATTAAAAATAACATCATCTTGAAATAATGTATGAGTACCTATAAGCAACATTGGATTTTCCTGTTTTATTTTTTCTTTTATTCTTCTTTTTTCTTTTAGCGAAGTACTTCCAGTTAATATCTCAATATCTATATCAAAATTTTTGAATAATTTTTTAGATTCTTCATAATGCTGATTAGCAAGTATTTCTGTTGGTGCCATAAAAGCACATTGATATCCATTCTTTATTACATTAAATATAGAAATTAATGCAACTATAGTCTTTCCACTCCCAACATCCCCTTGAACTAATCTATTCATAGGTTTTTGAGATTTTTGATCTCTTAAAATTTCTCTAACAACTTTTGTTTGAGCATTTGTTAAAAAATACGGTATGCTATCTTTTAATGTCTTAAGTTCATCATCCCATTCAAAACATATTCCATCTTTATTCTTATTAAGCTTATGTTTTACTAATAATAATTTTAATGAATAAGTAAACAATTCTTGAAATTTTAATCTAACAATAGCTTTTTCTAATAAATCTTTATTCTCTGGAAAATGAATTGACCTTATTGCATCATTTAAAGATATAAGATTATATTTATTTAACATATCTAAAGGAAGATTTTCTTTTATACTTATTGAAGAAATAACAAGATTAATTAACTTTTCTATAATCTTATTACTTATATCTCCTTTTAGAGGATATTTAGGTAAAATGCTATTATCTAATGCTTCTTCACATACAACTGTAGGATTAGTTACTTCAAGGGTCTTACCTATTCTTTTAAATTTGCCCATTAAATTATATGTTTTGTTAATATAAAAGGTATTTTTTATATATTTTTGATTAAACCATTTTCCATAAGCTTTACATCCTTTATAGTCAAATTCTATTGTTGTTAATATTTTTCCAGTTTTGGTTTTTATATCACTTTTTATTCTTATAACTTTACATCTTAAAATTTGTTTTTCTTCACCACTTATTTCTTCCAATAATATATTAGAGTTAACAAATTCATAATCTCTTGGAAAGTATAATAAAAGATCTAAAATATTAAATATACCACATTTATTTAATTTCTCTGTTAATTTAGGACCTACACCCTTCAATGAAGAAATATCACTATATATATCCATTAAATTTTTCCTCCAAAAAAAGCACCAATTAAGGTGCTTTTCAATTATATAATATTAGTAAATTTTATTATTCTACTGACATTAAGAAGTAGTACAAAGGTTGATTTCCTTTATATGCTTGAATATCTAAATCTTCAAATTCAGTCTCTAATTCTTCTACAAATTCATTAACTTTGTCTTCTTCGATTTCTTCTCCATAATAAATAGTTATTAGTTCGCTATCATCGTCTAACATATCTTTAAGAACTTGTTTAGCAACGGAAATTTTATCTTCCCCTACTTCTTTAATTTTTCCTTCTACTAATCCTAATATATTACCTTGTTTTATTTCTTTTCCATCAATTTCAGTATCTCTAACAGCATAAGTTATTGATCCTGTCTTTACTGAATTTATAACATCATTTAACTCTTCAACATTTTCTTCTGCTTCACATTCAGGATTAAACATAGTTATACAAGCTATTCCTTGTGGAATAGTTGTTGTAGGAATTACAATTATATGCTTATCTGATATTTCTGCTGCTTGATTGGCAGCCATAATTATATTTTTATTATTTGGCATAACAAAAATATGATCTGCATTTAATTTATCTATACAATCTAATATGTCTTGAGTAGATGGGTTCATTGTTTGACCACCTTCAATAACATAATCAACACCTGAATCTTTAAATATTTTTACGATTCCATCCCCCATAGCAACTGTTATAAATGCATATTTTTTATGATCTGCTTCATCAGTTGATACCTCATCCATTGGTATATTTTCATTTGATTGTAATTCTGTTAATAACTCTCTATGTTCTTCTCTCATATTATCAATTTTAATTTTTGATAATTCTCCTATTTTTACGGCATGAGATAGGACTAAACCTGGATCATTTGTATGAATATGAACTTTAATGACATCTTCATATCCAACAACAATCATAGAATCGCCAAGTGGTTCTATTGTATTTTGAAATTCCTTTGCTTTTTTTGCATCACCAAGAATAATAAATTCAGTACAGTATCCAAATTTAATATCAATATCTTCAGTAGATTGTGCTCCTACCTTAGCTTCTGGTGAGCTTATCTTTATTTCTTGAATTTTAGCTTGTATTCCTTCTTTTAATGCTTCAAGCATACCTTGAAGTATAATATAAAGTCCCATACCACCTGAATCAACTACTTTTGCTTTCTTTAACGCTGGTAATAGCTCAGGAGTTTTATCAAGCATTATTTTAGAAGCTTTATTAACTTCCTCTAATAATGTTATTACATCTTTTGTTTCACACTCTACTGCGCATTCTGACGCTGCTCTTATTACAGAAAGTATTGTACCCTCTGTCGGTCTCATAACAGCCTTATAAGCTGCATTAGAACCCTCAAAGAACGCTACTGAAAGTTCAGTTCCGTCAACTTCTTCTTTTCCTTCTAAGCCTTTAGAAAATCCTCTAAGTATTTGTGATAAAATTACTCCAGAATTTCCTCTGGCCCCCATTAAAGCACCTTTTGCTAATTTTTTAGATATTTCTCCTATTGAATTAGAATTTATATTTTCTATTTCTTTAACTGCAGCCTTAAATGTCATTGACATATTAGTTCCAGTGTCACCATCTGGAACAGGAAATACATTCAAAGAATTTACAAATTCACTTTGTTCCAATAATCTATTACTAGCATTTACAACCATGTTATAAAAATCATGGCCATTTATTTTTTTAAATTCCATCTAATTTTAACCTCCTAGACTCTTACCGCTTGAACATTTACAGTTATTGATGAAACTTTTAATCCTGTGTAATTTTCAACGCTATAACGAACTTTTTGAATTATGTTGTTAGCTATAACCGATATTTTAGTTCCATATTCAACCATAACAAATAATTCGATTTGTAATCTATCTGTTTCTATAAGTTTTAGTTTTACACCTTTACTTAAATTTTCTACACGCATAAGTTCCCAAAAACCATCAGTAGCATTTTTAGAAACCATGCCAACAACTCCATAACATTCCATTGTTGATAACCCAACAATCTTAGCTAAGACTTCTTCAGAATAATTTATATTACCATTTTCATTTGAAAATCCAACCATAGCTATTCCTCCTAAAATACATTCCTTATTGTATATTCTATATTAGAAAGATATTTTATTCAAGAAATATATGTATAATAATCTTAATAATATCTTTTCTTTTATAAAATTAGCTTGCATATATAATATATTCTGTGTTATAATTCAATCTGTCCTATTGAAGATAATTATCTTTAGAATATAAGGAGGTGTTTTCTAGTGGCAAGAAGATGCGAAATTTGTGATAAAGGCGTTGTAGCAGGTGTACAATTCAGCCATTCACATCGTCAATCAAAGAGAACTTGGGCTCCTAACATAAAGAAAATAAAGGCTTTAGTTAATGGAACACCAAAAACTGTTCGTGTATGTACAAGATGCCTTAGATCTGGTAAGGTTCAAAGAGCAATATAGTTCAAATAAAAAATGCAATTATGATATGAATTGCATTTTTTATTTTTTACCTTTTATTTTAGAGTTGTATGTATCACTCTATTATTTTTTTCTAAAAAATTTTATTATACTAGAAAAAAACTTCGGTAACTTAATTGCTATTATTTTCATTAATAACCCTCCTGAAAATTAATATACAAAAATTTTAGATTACTATATTAGTATTCAAGAGTACTAGAAAACGTTCCTATTTTTTATATTTTATTTCAAAATTACTTTATTAATCAACAGAATGTAATATTAATACCTCACCTTTATCATATTCTATATTTATACATGTATCTAAAAATTCATTACATATTGCCCTTGGATCTAATAAATTTATATTCTTTCCATTTGGTATATTATATTTAGCCCCTGTAATTTTAAAATTTTTAACAACATCAGATAATGCGTGAAAAGAAATATTTTCACCTCTTTCACCATTTAAAACCATTTTATTTTTAGCTAAATATACTTTATTATTATTGTCTATTATTTCTAAATCTATTCCTTTTTTCTTATAGGATAAAAGTAAACCTATATTTCCTAACGTATGATCCATTCTAGTACCAGTAGCACCAAACAAATAGATTTTTTCCCCGCCTTTTTTTACAGCTTCCATTAAAGCCATCTCTGTATCTGTATAATCTTTTTCTGGCGGGAATTTTAATACCTCTTTTACTACCTTCTTTAATTCATTTAAGCTTTCTTTGCTCATTGAATCAAAATCTCCAATGAGCAAATTAGGAATAATATTATATTTAAGAAGATATTCTCCACCTTTATCAGCTGCAATTATAAAGTCAACTTTTTTAATATATTGATTTATTAAGCTTTCTGATGGTGGATTTCCCCCACTTACAATCATTACTTTCATTTTATACTTATCTCCTTAAAGCTTTTATGTTTTCTTCTATATTTCCTCCTTTAAATACTGCTGATCCAGCAACTATTACATTAGCACCTGCTTCTACAACATCACTAATATTGCTTGAATCAACTCCTCCATCTACTTGTATTAATAATGATGAATTTGAATCTTTACTCATTTCCTTCACTTCTCTAATTTTTTCTAATGAATACGGTATAAATTTTTGTCCTCCAAATCCAGGATTAACAGACATTATTAAAACCATATCTAATTGAGCTATTAAATCTTTTAAAACCATAGTTGGAGTACCTGGATTTAAAGCAATTGCCGCTTTTTTACCTTTTGATTTAATATATTGAATTGTTCTATCTATATGTCTATCTGCTTCATAGTGAACAGTTATTAAATCAGCTCCTGCTTCTATAAAGTCATCTATATATTTTGATGGATTTTCTATCATTAAATGAACATCAAAAACTTTGTCAGTTTTATTTCTTATTGATTTCATTATTGGAAATCCAAATGATATGTTAGGTACAAAAGATCCATCCATAACATCTATATGAATAAACTCTGCTCCTGCTTTATCTACTCTTTCTACGTCCTCTCCTAATTTTGAAAAATCTGCTGATAATATTGATGGTGCTATTTTTACCATTTATTTTTTTCCCCCTCTATTATTTCTTCTAATGTTTTTATATAAAATTGATATCTATACTTATTAATTTTACCATCTTCAACGTCCTCTTTTATAGCACATTTTGGTTCTTTATTGTGTAAACAGCCTCTATATTTGCAACTTTCATTATGCTCTTCAAATTCTGGAAAACAATATTTAAGATCTTCTTTATTCATAAGATCTTTTATTTCTAGGGTTGAAAATCCAGGAGTATCAACTATATATCCATTTGAAACTTCTATAAGTTCACTATGTCTTGTAGTATGTTTACCTCTTCCTATTTTCTCACTTACAATTCCAGTAAGCATATGTTCTTTATCTGTAAGCTTATTTATCAATGTAGATTTACCTGCTCCAGACGGGCCGCATAGTACTGTTATATTGCCATTAATTTTTTCTTTAAGTATATCTGTTCCTAATCCTTCTTTTGCATTTATGTACAAAACTTCATATCCTATATCGTTAATTCTTTTTTTAACATTTTCTCTTTCTTCTTCTGAAACTAAATCTACTTTATTTAAACAAACAATTGCCTCTATATGATTATACTCACATAACACTAAAAATTTATTTAATAAATCAAAATTTATATCAGGACTTTTAATTGCAAATACCACAAAAGCTAATGAAATATTAGCTACAGCTGGTCTAAGTAATTCAGAACTTCTTTTTTCTATAGATTCAATAACGCCCTTACCATTTTCAACCTGTATTACTACATTGTCTCCAACCATCGGTTTAACATCTTTGTGTCTAAACTTTCCTCGAGCTTTACATTCTATTAAATTTTCTTCCACTTTTACATAATAAAATCCAGCTATACCTTTTATTATTTTTCCTTTCATACATTCCTCCATAATTAAATTTCCTATCTAATATAATAAACAAAATCATATTAAAAATGCAACTTATTTTTTAAATAAATAAACTATAAAAAACCATCTTAAAAAGTAAATTGAATTACTTTTTAAGACAGTCTCTTAATTATTCTACCTTTGGCGCTTTTGCACTTGGATGTTTTGCAGTTGCATCAACATTGCCTCCACCCTCATCAACAGGTGGTTTGGTAGGTGTTTCTGTGTCTCCAGGATTTGTAGGTACTTGATTGTTATTGTTATTGTTATTTTCATTATTGTTATTATTTCCATTATTGTTGTTATTGTTATCCCCTGGATTTGGAGTAGGTGCTACAGGCGCTACATACTTACCTACTGTTATAGTAACTGAAGTCCATTGTTCTACCTTACTTCCCTCTATAGATTGTGATAATACTTTTCCATTCTTAGATTCATCATTTGTTTCTTTTTCTACAATAGAAATCTTTAATTTTGCATTATCTAATCTATTCTTTGCATCATCTAATGTTAATCCAATAACATTAGGTACAGTTGAAAGTCTAACTTGTGCACCTTTACTTACTACTACACTTATTTTTGTTGTAGTATCTATTTCTGTATTTTTTGAAGGAGTTTGACTTATTATTTGTCCCTTTGGTACATCATCACTATACTCCTCAGTAACATTATCTATTTTTAAGTTAAGTGATTGTAATATTTTATTTGCAGTATCAGTATCTTCTTCACGTAAATCAGGCATTTTTACTTTTGATTGACCAGAACTTAAAATTACCCTAATTTTACTTTTTGCCTTTACAGAACTTCCAGCCTTAGGATCACTTTTAATAATAGTACCTTCTGGTTCATCACTCTTTTCTGAACCAGCATCAACTAAAGTTAATTCCATTCCTTCAAGCTTAGATTTAGCTTCATCCAAAGTCATTCCAATTATATTAGGTAATTCTACCTCTTTGTTTGATCCTGAAGAAAACAATGTAAATATTCCTACACATAATAATATTAAGAATATTCCGCCTCCAACGCCTAATAAAATCTTTTTAGTTTTCTTACCATTAAATTTCTTTTCTTTAAAATCATCATCGTCATCATAATCATCATAGTCATCATCATAATCATAATCGGCATCATCATTTGTTGATACAGCTTTAATTGGTGATTGTTTTGCTATTTCTTCTGTAACTGCTGACATTATTATAGTATGTTGATCATCACAAACTTGATCTATAATAGCATTAGGATTTTCTTTTATCTTTTCAAGGTCTTTTATAACTTCTTGTGCAGTTTGATATCTTTTATTAGGCTCTTTTTCCATACATTTTAAGATAAGCTTATTTAAACTATCAGGAATTCTAGTGTTTATATTCTTAGGTGGTACAACTTGTTCCTGTAAATGCTTTAATGCAATAGTTACTGCTGTATCTGCTTCAAAAGGTAATGTTCCTGTAACCATTTCGTATAAAACTACTCCTAGTGAGTATAAATCTGTTCTATAGTCAATAAATCCACCTTTTGCTTGTTCTGGAGAAAGATAGTGAGCCGACCCCATTATAGTACTAGTATTAGTAATAGTTGAAGAGGATGTAGATTTAGCAATTCCAAAATCAGTAACTTTAATTACTCCATTATCTGCTACTAAAATATTTTGTGGCTTTACGTCTCTATGAATTATTTTATTTCTATGAGCACAGTCTAAAGCTTTCGCTACTTGAATTGCTGAAACTATTGCTGACTCATAATTCATTTTACCTGTCTTTTGAATAATTTCTTTTAAGGTTTTTCCATCAACTAATTCCATAACAATATAGTTTATATCATCTTGTGTACCCACATCTAATATATTTACTATATTGCTATCATTTAATTTAGCAATAGCTGTTGCTTCTCCCTTAAACTTTTCAACTATTTCTTCATTATCGCAAAATTCTTTTTTAAGAATTTTAACTGCTACAAATCTATTTAATTTATTACATCTTGCTTTAAAAACTTCAGACATGCCACCTTCGCCTATTTTTTCAAGCAATTCATATCTATTTCCTAGTATCACACCATTCATACTACATCTCTCCTCCAAACAACAATACAGTTATGTTATCTCTTCCACCTTTTTCTTTGGCTAAACTCACTAATTCGTTAGCTGCACTTATATAATCATTTTCCACCTTAATTATATTTAATATTTCATAATTTGTTAATTCATTTGTTAACCCATCTGAACATAATAAATATTTATCATATTTAGAATTTTCTAATGTAAAAACATCAACTTTTACATTTTCACTAGTTCCTAATGCTCTTGTTATTATATTTTTCTTAGGATGATTCAATGCATCTTTTTCCGTTATGCTTCCACAATCAATTAGCTCTTGTACTAATGAATGATCTTTGGTTATTTTAACAATTTCATTGTTCTTTATAGCTAAACATGAACTATCACCAACATTTGCAATGTGAATAAAATTTTTAGTTATTAAACAAGCTGTTACAGTAGTTCCCATTCCATTTAAGCTTTCATTACTTTTAGAATATTTAAAAACTACCTTGTTAGAGACTTTAATAGCATCTTCTATTAAAGTATCCTTTTCTGCGGAATTAAAATTTTTTTCTACATATTTTACAATATGTTCAGCAGCCATTTTGCTTGCTACTTCTCCAGCATTATGTCCACCCATCCCATCTGCAACAACATATAGTTTAAACTCATCTTTTTCTAAATAAATTGCAAAATCTTCATTTAAAACTCTTCTTAATCCTACATCACTAACTAATCCAACCATTTTATTCCCCCCTTGTTTCTTGGGTCTTTATATAACTTCTCCTAAGTTGTCCACAAGCTGCATTAATATCGCTTCCCATTTCACGTCTAACAGTTACTTCTATTCCTAAATTACTTAATATGTTTGCAAAATCTTGTATTGTTTCTTTAGATGATTTCTTAAATGTACGTTCTTTTATTTCATTTACAGGTATTAAGTTAACATGACAAAGCATTCCCTTTAACAATTTACCTAAAGCTCTTGCATCTTCTTTAGAATCATTAATATCCTTAACTAGCGAATACTCAAAAGTTATTCTTCTTTTAGTCTTATTTATAAAATACTTACACGCATTTAAAATTTCATCAATACTATATTTATTAGCTATTGGCATAATCTCTTTTCTTTTTTCATCACTAAATGCATGTAATGAAATAGCAAGAGTTATGCTAAGTTCTTTATCTGCAAGTTCATATATCTTAGGTACAATACCACAAGTAGATAATGTTATATGTCTTTGGCCTATATTTAGTCCATACTCTGCAGAAACTACGTCTAAAAATTTTATTACATTCTCATAATTATCTAATGGTTCACCACTCCCCATTAAGACAACATTTGAAATTCTCTCACCTATATGATTTTGAACCACTAATATTTGAGATAATATTTCACCTGTAGTTAAATTTCTAATTCTACCATCTATTGTTGAAGCACAAAATTTACATCCCATCCTACAACCCACTTGAGTAGATATACATATAGAATTTCCATGCTTATATCTCATTAAAACACTCTCTATTAAATTTCCATCAGAAAACTTAAATAAAAACTTTTCTGTACCATCAAGTTCTGATTTATATATTTGCTCAATTTCTGGCAGTACTATTTCAAAATTTTCTTCAAGCTTTTTTATTAAAGATTTAGGCATATTTCTCATATCATTAAAATTTCTAACATTTTTGTATATCCAAGACATAATTTGCTTAGCTCTAAAAGAACTTTCATTGTTTTCTTTCATCCATAATGTTAGTTCTTCTAAAGTATAATCTAATATGTTTTTCATTTATTCACCTACTATTATTGCTTTTCTAGTTTTGCAACAAAGAATCCATCCATTTTTGCATTTGGAAGTATTGTTAATGTACCATTTTTATTGTAAATTAAGTTATCTTCTTTTCCTATGAATATAGTTTTTAATTTACAATCTTTATGAGTATTTAAGAACCATTCTATATTTTCTTCATTTTCTTCTTTATTAAGAGTGCAAGTTGAATATATCATAATTCCACCATTTTTTAAGTATTCCCATGCATTATTCATTATTTCTCTTTGAACAGGAATTATTTCTCTTAAATTTTCTCTTGTTTTATTCCATTTTATTTCAGGTTTCTTTCTTATTATACCTAAGCCTGAACATGGAACATCTATAAGTACTCTATCAGCATATGAAATTAATTCTGCATTTAGTTTTGTTGCATCACCTAATTCAATTTTCACATTATTTAAATCAAGTCTTTCACAATTTTCTTTTATTAAACCAAGCTTAGATTCATGTACATCAAATGCTCTAACTTCGCCTGTGTTTTGTAATAATTCAGCTATATGAGTTGTTTTTCCTCCTGGAGCACTACATAAGTCTAACACTTTCATATCATTTTCTAATTCAAGTAAAGGTGCAACTAACATAGCACTTTCATCTTGAACAGTAATTTCACCATCTTTGAATAATGGATTTTCTTGTATTGAACTTCCACCTTTTATTAATATAGCTTCTGGACACATAAATCCTTCTTCAACACAATATTCCATCTCTTCTAATTTTTCAAATACTTCATCATACTCGCACTTAGTATCATTAACTCTAACAGTTGTTTGTGGAATTTGATTTAAACCAACCATTATTTTTTTAGCAAGATCTTCCCCATATTGTTTAATTAGAAGTCTTATCATCCATGGTTCAAAAGAAAATTTATATGCATACTCATTTATTTTATTTCCATTAATAGTTATATCATCTGGATCTTTTGAGAAGTTTCTAAGGATACCATTTACAAGTTTGCCTGCTTCTGGTGATACTTTTTTTGCTTCATCAACAGCTTCATTACACGCTGCATATGTTGGTACCTTATCTAAGAATGTCATTTGATATATAGCTACTCTTAAAATATTTAGTACTTCATGATCCATAAGTTTTATATCTCTTACAAAATTAGCTATTATAAGATCTAATGTCTTCTTTCTTCTTAAAACACCATAAACTATTTCTGTTAATAATGCTCTATCTCTTTCTTCTAAGTTTGCTTCGTTTAGTTCATTTGAAAGAATAATATTTGAATATGCTCCTTCATCAATAACTCTTTTTAATATTTTTACTGCTAAATTTCTACAATTCATACGCTACCTCTTTTTTCCTAATCTCTATCGCTTATCGCAATAAGTCTAATTAATTGTGATATTGCCATTAATGCTGCTGCTACATAAGTCATTGCTGCTGCATCTAAAACCTTTGCTGCGCCTTTTACTTCATCACCATATAAAATATTTCTTGATTTTAATATATTTAACGCTCTACTTGAAGCATTAAATTCAACTGGTAATGTTATTAATTGGAATATTACCGCCGCAGAAAATAGTATTATTCCTAAGGTTACTAAACTTTTTAATCCCATCAGTATTCCTGCAAAAAACAATATCCATGAAAAATTGGAACTAATATTTACAGCAGGAACTATTGAATTTCTTATTATTAAAGGTTTATAAGCTTCTTTATGCTGGATTGCATGACCTACTTCATGGGCTGCAATACCTGCTGCTGATATTGTCTGACCTCTATATACTTCTGGAGATAATCTTAAAACTCTATTTGATGGGTCATAATGATCTCCTAGTTTTGTATTTACTAGTTCAATTCTTATATCATAAAGTCCTGCTTCATCTAACATCATTCTTGCAATTTGCTCTCCAGTGTATCCATTCATAGCACTTACTTTACTATATTTACTATAAGCTGAATTAACTTTTGTTTGTGCCCAAAAAGCTATTATTATTGCAGGAACTAATATAATCATCGTTGGATCAAAATAAAACATAAGCTTTCCTCCTATTCTCTAAATTATACCTTTTTATATGTTATTCACCTAATATTATATCCTTATCTATACTATGACCATTTATATACTGCTCTATAGTAAGTGGTTTTCCATTAGGGAATTGTACCTTTTCAATTATTAATACATTTTTGCCACATGCAACCTTAACACCATCTTTGTTAACTTCTATTATTGTGCCTGGCTTATTAGAAACTTCTTTATATAAAACTTTTGTTTTATATAATTTCATTCTTTCGCCTTTATATTCAGTGTAAGCAATAGGCCAAGGATTTAAACCTCTAACAAGATTATGAATATCATAAGCATCCTCATTCCAATTTATATGTGCTAATTCTTTATCAAGCATTTTAGCATAGAAAGTTTCTCCTTCTTGCTTTACAGGCTTTATACTTCCATTACATAATCCTTCTATTGTTTTTAGTAAAAGTTCTCCACCACTTATCATTAAAATATCATGTAATTCTCCAGTTGTCATATCTTCATGGATTTCAACTTCTTCTTTTAATAACATGTCACCTGTATCTAAACCTACATCCATCAACATAGTAGTATTTCCCGATTTTTTTTCACCTTTTATTATAACCCAATTTAATGGTGCTGCCCCTCTATACATAGGCAATAATGAAGCATGTAAATTTATACAACCATATTTAGGTATATCTAATACTTCTTTAGTTAATATTTGACCAAATGCAACTACTATAATAAAATCAGGATTTATTTCTTTTAATTTTTCAATTATTTCTTTATCATCCTTTAATTTTATTGGTTGATACACAGGTATATCATGCTTTAAAGCTTCTTCTTTAACTTGAGAATATGCAAGCTTTTTTCCTCTTCCTTTTGGTTTATCTGGTTGAGTAAGAACTGCCTTAACTTCATGTTCTTCTACTAATTTTTTTAAAGATGGAACTGCAAATTCTGGTGTTCCCATAAATACTATTTTCATTTATTAAGGCCTCCTATTTTTTAGTAGTTCTGTCGATAAATAGAGTTCCATTTAAGTGATCATATTCATGTAAAATAGCTCTTGCTAAAAGTTCTTCAGCTTCTATTTCAAACTCTTCTCCCTTTTCATTTAAAGCTCTAGCTTTAACATAATTAGGTCTCATAACAGGTTCTGTTTTACCTGGTAAACTTAAACAACCTTCTTCATCAACTTGTTTTCCATCAGTATCTAATATTTCAGGATTTATAAATACTAAAGGACCTTCTCCAATATCTACAATAAATAATCTCTTTAATATTCCAACTTGTGGTGCTGCAAGACCTACTCCATCTGCATCATACATTGTTTCAAGCATATCTTTAATTAGTGTTACTAATCTTTCATCTATTTTTTCAACTTCTCTACATTTTTTTCTTAAAACAGAATCTCCATATTTTCTTATATTTCTTAATGCCATCTAAAATTCCCCCTATGTCATATTATTAGGATTTATATCAATACTAATCCTTATTTCATTATATACACTCTTATTTAATAGATAAAGTGTATCTTTTACTTTTTTACTAAATTCATCACTAAAATTACCTTTTATTATTATCTGCCATCTATATTTATCCTTTAACTTGGTAATTATACAAGGCACTGGACCTAACAATATAAGCCCCGTTCCTATTATTAACTTTTCCAATTCCTTCTGTAAATTATACATAAATATTTTCAATTTTTCCTGAAATTTAGAAGTTCCATTAATTATTAATATCTTTGTGAAAGGTGGATTATCCATAAGACTTCTAAATCTAATTTCTTCCTCAAAGAAAGACTTATAGTCACCATTTTTAGCATGTATTAAACTATAGTGATTAGGAGTATATGTTTGAACTATTACTAATCCATCCTTTTCTCCTCTTCCTGCTCTTCCTGCTACTTGAGTTATAATTTGAAAAGTTCTTTCTCCACATCTATAATCTGGAATATTTATAGAAATATCAGCTGCTAATACTCCAACCAGTGTTACATTTGGAAAATCCAATCCTTTGGCAATCATTTGAGTACCAATTAAAATATCTCCCTCTCCATTTTTAAATGAATTATATATAGATTCATGTGAATTTTTATGTCTAGTAGTATCAACATCCATTCTCAATACTCTAGCTTTGGGAAAATATTTTTTCACTTCTGTTTCTACTCTCTCAGTACCTGCACCAAAATACTTCACATATTTACTTTTACATTTTGGACATATTTTTTGTTCTCTTTCTGCTCTTCCGCAATAATGACATATCAAATATCCATTTTTATGATAAGTCATTGAAACATCACATTCTGGACATTTAAAAACATATCCACAACTTCTGCAAGAAATAAAAGTTGACATTCCCCTCCTATTTAAAAACAAAATAGTTTGATTTTTATTTTTAAGATTTTTATCAATTTCATTATAGAGAGCCTTACTAAATAAAGATAAATTATTTGATTTTAATTCTTCTCGCATATCTATTATATCAAACTTTGGCATATCTTTTTTATTCACTCTTTTATTCATCTCTATCAGCTTATATTTACCTTCCAAAGCTTTATAATAACTTTGAATACTTGGAGTAGCAGAACCTAATATAAGCTTACATCCTTGCATTTCAGTAATGAATTCTGCAACTTCAATAGTGTTATACTTAGGATTTTGTTCTGATTTATAAGTTGTTTCATGCTCTTCATCTATTATAATTAACCCCAAATTTTGCATTGGTAAAAAAAGAGCACTTCTAGCTCCTATAACTAGTTTAGATTTACCTTCTTTTATTCTAAACCATTCATCAAATCTTTCTCCCTCAGAAAGTCTACTATGAAAAAGAGAAATATTGCTTCCGAATCTTCCTTTAAATCTTTCAATCATTTGAGGCGTTAATGCAATTTCTGGCACCAATATTATACATCCCTTGTCTTGCTTTAACATATCTGCTACTAAATGCATATAAACTTCCGTTTTTCCTGAACCAGTTACTCCTTTTATGAGGTATTTTTTTTCATTTCCATTTACAATGGTATCAAAAGCTTTTTGTTGTTCTAATGTTAATGTTTTAGAAGAATATTCAGAATAACTTTTAATATTATATCTAAAAACTACTTGCTCTTCACATTTCAAAATTCCTGCTTCTATTAATTTATTTAAAGAATAACTTGAAAATCCATTGTCTTTTGTTATTTCACTTTTGGTAAATGAGCCCTCATTTTGTGATATAAATTCATACAACTTTATATAATTATCTTTTTTAAATTTTTCATCTTCCAATTGTTTGTCTGTGTATATCACACGTCTTTTTTTATTCTTTAAACCTTTCATAATTCCAACAGGTATTAAAAGTCTTATTCCATCTATATATTTACAAAGATATTTATTTCTCAAAAAATTAATAAGATCAATATCTGCTTTTGTTAAAATAGGATAGTCTTCACAAACATCTACAATATATTTAATCCTGTATTTAAATTCCAACTCTTCAGTTAAAATTTTAAATACAAAGCCATCAACATTTCTATTTCCTTTTCCAAAAGGAACTTTTACTCTATATCCAATACCAACTTTATCAATGAATTCATCTGATATTTTATATGTAAATGGTCTATCTACTTCATTTGCATCACTATTTATAATTATTTCAGCATAAATGCTCATATAAATTCACCCTTTTTAAGATACCTTATTAACATATACTTGTATAATAAGAAGAAAGCGCATTTAGCGCTTTCCAATAATATCAAATAATTTGCTAGCAATCTCATTTTTGCTTGTTTTATCTATTGGGATCTCTTCATCTTTATTAGATAAAATAATTACTCTATTATCTTCAGAAGCAAAACCAGTATCTTCACTTGTTATATCATTTGCAACTATATAATCCAAATTTTTACTTATAAGCTTTTTTTTAGCATTTTCTTTTAAATTTTGACTTTCAGCAGCAAACCCAACTAAAATTTGATTTTTCTTTTTGCGTCCTAGTTCCATAAGAATATCATTATCTCTAGTGAAAGCTAATTCTAAATCTCCATCACCTTTTTTTATCTTCTGACTACTATATTCTTTTGCTTTATAATCAGCTACAGCAGCTGATTTTACAACTACATCAGAATTATCAAAATACTTGTTTATTTCTTCTTTCATTTCACTATTAGTAGAAACTCTAATAAAATTAATATTTGTTGGTATTTCTAATGAAGTTGGACCAGAAATCAATGTAACATTAGCACCTCTATCTCTGGCTTCTTTAGCTATCGCATATCCCATTTTCCCAGTTGATCTATTAGTTATATATCTAACTGGATCTATTGGTGATATTGTAGGACCTGCTGTAACTAAAACATTTTTATTAGCTAAATCTTTTTTAGTAAATTGTGATATCACTCTATCTACAATTACTTTTGGATCTTCAAGTTTTCCTTTTCCTATGTCTCCACAAGCAAGTCTACCACATGCTGGTTCTATAAATTCATATCCTAAACTCTTAAGTTTTTCTATATTTCCTTGAACTATTGGATTTTCATACATATTAGTATTCATGGCTGGTGCAAAAATTACTTTTGCTTTAGTTGCCATGATAGTTGTTGATAACATATCATCAGCTATTCCATTTGCAACTTTGCCAATTATATTAGCTGTTGCTGGTGCTACTAAAAAAACATCTGCTTTCTCAGCTAAACTTATATGCTGAATTTCCCATGCTTTTGGTTCAGAAAACATATCATATATAACCATATTTTGACTAAGTGATTGAAATGAAAGTGGAGTAACAAATTCAGTAGCTGATTTTGTCATTATTACTCTAACTTCAACATCTTGCTTTCTAAGTAAGCTTACTACTTCTAAAGCTTTATAAACAGCTATTCCTCCGCTTACGCCTAATACCACACACTTTTTCATAATACTCAAATCCCTTTATATTATTCTTGATATTTTACAACATCTTCATTTACTTCATTAATTGCAATTGTTAGTGGTTTGTGAGAATCTACTTTAACTAATGGTTCTGCACCTTCAATTATTTCTCTAGCTCTTTTTGATGTTAAAATTACTAAAGAATATCTGTCCCCCACCTTTGTTAATAAGTCTACTATTGATGGATTAATCATAGAGTTGTTCATGTATTAAGTCCTCCTTTGAATCTAATATACTATGTTTTAACCTATCTACCCTACATTTTTCAGCTAATATTACTGCTTCTAACTTTTCTACTGCAACGTTAACTTCATCATTAACTACTGCATAATTATATTTAGAAACAAAATTTATTTCTTTATAGGCAGATTTAAATCTCTTCATAAGAGATTCCGGGGTTTCACTTCCCCTTTTAATAATTCTTTGTTTTAATTCTTCCATAGAAGGTGGTAATATAAATATAAATACACCTTCTTCTGTATTTTCTTTTACTTTTAATGCACCTTGTATATCTATTTCTAAAATTACATCTCTACCACTATCTAACATTTTATCAACATTTGATTTAGGTGTTCCATAGTAATTTCCATATACTTCTGCATGTTCTAAAAAGTCATTCTTTTCTATTCTTGTTATAAAATCCTCTTTAGATAAAAAATGATAATTAATACCATCTACTTCACCATTTCTTGGTGATCTAGTTGTTGCTGAAACTGATAATAATAAATTATCGTTTTTTTCAAGTAACTCTTTGCATATCGTACCTTTTCCTGCACCTGATGGTCCCGATATAACAATTAACAGACCTCTTTTTTTATCATTCATTATTCATCGACCTCTTCAACAACTTCATCTTTAGTAGATAGTCTATGAGCAACTGTTTCAGGTTGTACTGCTGATAATATAACATGATCACTATCTGTTATTATTACAGCTCTTGTTCTTCTTCCGTATGTCGCATCTATTAACATACCTCTATCTCTTGCTTCTTGAATTATCCTTTTTATTGGTGCTGATTCAGGACTTACGATAGCAACTAATCTATTAGCAGAAACTATATTACCAAAACCTATGTTTATTAATTTTATTCCCATATTTTTCCTCCTATTATTCTATATTCTGTACTTGCTCTCTTATCTTCTCTATAGTATTTTTTATATCTATAACTTTATTTGTCATACAAATATCTACTGCTTTAGATCCAATAGTATTGGCTTCTCTATTCATTTCTTGAATTATAAAATCTAATTTTCTTCCTATTGGTTCTTCTAATCCTAACGTTTGTCTAACTTGATTTAAGTGACTTTTAAGTCTTACAATTTCTTCATCAACAGCCGCTTTATCAGATAAAATTGCAATCTCTTGAGCAATTCTTGATTCATCTAAATCTATATCAGTTAATAATTCAGATAATCTCTCTTCAAGTTTTTGTTTATAATTTTTAGGAATTTCATCTGCTAATTTTTCTATTTCTATTACAAATTTTTCTATTGTATCTATTTTCATTAAAATATCATTTTTTAACTTTTCCCCTTCTCTTATTCTCATATCATTCATTAAATCAATAGAATTTTCTATCAAAGGCAATAGTTCTTTTAATATTTCTTCTAAATTTTCTTCTTTTTCAACTAAAGTTAGTACATCAGGCAATCTTGATATCTTAGTAGTTGTTATATCATCTACTAAATCTAATTCTTCCTGTATTAACTTCAAGCAATCATAGTATTTTTTAGCCAACTTAATATCAACTGTAGGCTCTATATTTTCTTTTGAATAGCTTTTATAGTTTATAAAAACGTCCACTTTACCCCTATTTAGTTTACTATTAATTAGTCCTCTAATCTTTTCTTCTAGAGATAGCATAGTTTTAGGCATTCTAATATTAATATCTAAGTATCTATGATTTACGCTCTTCATTTCAACTGAAAAAACCATGCCACTATTTTTATCACTTTGAGCACGCCCAAAACTTGTCATGCTTTTAACCATTTTAGCACACCTCCTTCATTTATAAGAAGTAATTCTTTAATTATAATAATTAATTTGCTATGTTAAGTCAACTCTTTGTTCATATTTTATTCATAATTATTTTTTTATTTATTTATAAATAAATAAAGCATGTATCTAATGTTCAATAGTAAACATTAGATACATACTTTTAATTATCCCTTTAAAACTTTAATCCATAGCTGAAAGTTCGCTTTATTTTAAAATAAGGCTCTGTTTAAAATGTGTGTTGATATATGCAATAGGTGAAGTGGCATTGTAATTGGACT
>NZ_JAMQIF010000019.1:0-3587 GCF_023845855.1 Clostridium sp. ZBS2 | reverse complement strand
TTCCTAAGTTCAATTACTCCGCCCACTTTGCTTATGCATATATCAACACCCTGCTAAAACAGAATCTAAAATAAAAATTTTATATTATAATACTGTTAATTTCACTAAGAAGATAAGCGCTAACATTACCATAACCCAAGAAACTTTTTTCTTATCTTCTTTTTTAGAGAAAAGGTTATATAATAAATTTATAAATACATATGATAATATACCAAATGTTAGCCCATCTCCAATACTATAAGTAAGAGGCATCAAAGCGATTGTCACAAATGCTGGAAGCCCTTCTGTAATTTCATTAAAATCTATGTTTTTAGCTGCTCCAAGCATTAAATATCCCACATATATTAAAGCCGGTGCTGTAGCACATGATGGTATTGCAATAAAAATTGGTGAAAAGAACATTGCAATTAAGAATAAAACCCCTGTTGTAATAGCAGTCCATCCTGTTCTTCCTCCTGCTGCAACCCCTGTTGAGCTTTCTACATAAGTTGTTACTGTTGAAGTTCCAAGGCATGCTCCTACGGTTGTCCCAATAGCATCTGCAAGTAGTGCTTTTCCTGCATTAGGAACTTTCCCTTCCTCATCAAGCATTCCTGCTCTTGAGCTAACTCCTACTAATGTTCCTACTGTATCAAAGAAATCTACAAACAAGAATGTGCATACTACTGTTATAAATAATCCAATATTATCTGGATGAAATGCATATCCTAGATCTACCTTACCTGCAATAGGAGCAAGACTTTCAAATTTAAAAATCCCATTTGGTAAATATATACCCAAGTCAGCTGCCACTGATGGATTTTTTAAAGCATATCCCCAAGCCAATAAAGTACTTACTAAAATCCCAACTAAAATTGAACCTTTTATTTTCTTTTTATCTAATACTGCGATAATTATTAATCCAACACAAGTGATTGTAACTGTAGGAATTGTGAAATCACCTAGCCCTAATAAAGTTGCATCATTGTTTACAACTACTCCACTGCCTACAAATCCAATAAATGCAATAAACAATCCAATTCCAGCCGTAACTGCATATTTCATATTCTCTGGAATTGCATTTACAACAGCTTCACGAATTTTAAATAATGACATTAAAATAAATATAATACCTTCTACAAATACTGCTGTTAATGCTACCTCCCATGATATCCCTTTTCCTAATACAACTGAAAATGCAAAATATGCATTTAATCCCATTCCAGATGCTAAGGCAAAAGGTAGATTTGCAAACACTCCCATGAATATTGTTGCAAAAGCTGCTGATAAACAAGTTGCTGTTACAAGCGCTCCACTTGGCATACCTGTTGCACTTAACATGTTAGGATTTACAGCAATTATGTAAGCCATTGTTAAGAAAGTAGTTACCCCAGCTACTATTTCTTTTTTAAAATCAACCTTTTCATTAGAAAATATTTCAAATATTCTTTCAGACTTTTTTTCTTGTTGCATTTTTATTCCTCCTAAATTATTCAACTAAAAAAAATCCCTATGGTTTCATTTGATAACTCATAGCGACTTAATTATTAATAAGAAATTAATATAGTCTTACTCATAGTCAAATTATTTACGGCAATCTGGTAGATACTTGTGAACCATATTATCACAATTATATGAGTTATCCCTTTTACAAATATTATTATACTTATCAATCCGAACATTGTCAATCTAAAAAGGTTTAATCACTTGTTTTTTTCTTATTTTTCCGAACATTTTATTTTATTTCATTTTATTTATTCAGTTTTTTTGTATTTCGTATGTATCTTTTTCAAATATTTCTCTTATTTTAGTTAAATTATCATTATGATTTACAGCTACTAATAATTTTATTCTAGCCTTCTGTCCAGATAATACATCTCCAAATATAACTCCATACTCTCTAAGATTTTTTCCACCACCTAAATATCCATAAGATTCAAATACTCGACCTTCAAAGCACCTTGATACTATTACAACTGGAATTTCGTTTTTAATAGCTCTCTTAATTCCATCTACCATTAAAGGAGGTACATTTCCCCTTCCTAATGCCTCAATTACTACTCCTTTATATTCATTAGAAATAACAAAATCTATAAATTTTGAATCCATACCAGAAACGCACTTAATTAAAGCTACATCTTTTTCCATACTCTTTATTTTAACGTGTATAGATTTAGAATTTTCCCTATAAAAAATAACTCTATTATTATCAACTATTCCAATGGGCCCAAAATTAGGTGTACTAAAAGCATTTAATGCCATTGAATTTCTTTTGGTTACTTCTGTTGCACTATGTAATTCACTATTAAAACATACTAAAACGCCCCTATTTTTAGCACTATCAGAAATTGCTGTGCATATTGATGTAGCTAAATTAAAAGGTCCATCATATCCCAGTTCATCACTGCTTCTCATTGCTCCAGTAACGACTACTGGTTTATCAGTATTTAAAGTTAAATCTAAAAAGTATGCCGTCTCTTCTAAAGTATCAGTTCCATGAGTTATTACAACACCGCTTATATCAGCTCTGTCTAATAATTTTTGAACCAAATTTGACAATTCAAGCATTAATTCAGAAGTCATATGTGGCGATGGTAAATTAGAAAATGTATGACTTTCAATTTCAGCAACCCCCTGAATCCCTGTTACCATTTGCATTATTTCTTCTCCACTTAAACTAGGAACTGCTGCTTTTATTTTTTCATCTACTTTCATAGATATAGTTCCACCATTAAATATTATTGCTATTTTTTTCATCTATTCTTCCTCCATATAAACATAGTTACATTCTAATATATATTTCTATTTTTTATTTTTATCATAAAAATACTCTTGGAAACCCAAGAGTATTTAAATTATTTTGTTAATGTCTAAATATTCTACACTCCATTTAAAGCTTACTTAGTTAATTAAAATATATCCTGAGATTTTTCATCATTGCAACTTATTAGCCTTCCACTATTTAACCTTGAAACTATTCTAGATTCTGTTATAGGATACATAGTTGCTACATATATATATTGACCTTCTTCATCATACTCTAATGCTAAAAGAATATTACTATCAATCTTTTTTACTAATTCTAATGCCCCATCATTACTTCTTAAAGGATCTATTCCTATATAATCTGGGCACCTAATTATCTCTTCCATAATTTTTATTATATGATTTTTAACTCTTTTAGTAAATTGTTTTCCATGTTTTTTTATTATATGATTTATTACTCTGGAAGATATATAAACAGATGATGGAAAGTCATATTCTATAAGTTCTTCAATTAAAGATATATTTAAATTGCCAACTTTCTTATAGATTCTATACATTTTTTTCATGATATCCCTCATTTTATATTCTTTATTTTATTATATAATATTAGGATAGCCTCTTCTATGAATTTTAAAATATTAATATAAAATTTATTAATATGTAGAACAAAATCGCTAAGGCGACTTTGGAGCCGTCGATTTTTTTAGCCATGCGCCCTTTCCAAACGCAGTGCAGGAATAATGGTGCGGCATATAATTATTTTTTATTCTTTAGGGGGACTCATAATACCTTTAAAACAAATTATTTTAAAAGTTATCCACAAATTTTTTAATAATATAAAT
>NZ_JAMQIF010000185.1:0-252 GCF_023845855.1 Clostridium sp. ZBS2 | reverse complement strand
CGTTTCAGAAAGTTTATCTTCACGTATTAAAGCTTCAAGCTCTGTTAAATAGTTTCCCATCTCATCTGAAGTCGACATAGCAAACACTTCTGACGAAAGCATACCAATTACTTCTGAACGCTGATCTACACCTTTTTTGGGCGCACCTGTTCTTAAATCCCAAAACATTAAACTTAATGCTTCTCCGTAATTTTGTATCTTCTTCACGTATGTTAAAAATTGTTTTTCTACTTCATATGTAAGCTCGGAAGT
>NZ_JAMQIF010000184.1:0-295 GCF_023845855.1 Clostridium sp. ZBS2 | reverse complement strand
GACAGTAACTTAAAAGAAAAAATGACTGTAGAAGTTACATATGTCAATTCAAAAGCAGAAAAGAAAAATGAACAAGTTAAATTCGAAACAGTATATAAAGAAGACGATAGCCTAAACAAAGGCGTTGAAAAAGTCGTTCAAGAAGGTAAAAACGGCGAAAAAGTTGTTGAGTATAAAGTAACATTTGAAAATGGCAAAGAGAAAAAACGTGATGTCATTAAAGAAAATGTCACTTCTAAAAAAACTGATAAAGTAGTTGTACGTGGCACGAAAGAAAAAGTGGTAGCAACACCAG
>NZ_JAMQIF010000183.1:0-268 GCF_023845855.1 Clostridium sp. ZBS2 | reverse complement strand
AAATCCTTTGAAAAACGGGATGTCTTTATAGTCACCGATAGGCTCTGCAAACGTTCCTGGTGAAAGAATCGCTTTTGTTGCCATAATTGCAATAATTACAAGTAAAATTGGCGTTAATATTTTACCGATATGATCTACTAGCTTGGATGGATTTAATGATAAGAAGTAAACGACTGTAAAGAAAATCGCACTAAAAACTAACATAGAATACCATTGATCTGGGAAAAGTGGTGCAATCCCAATTTCATAAGATACAGATCCAGTTCGT
>NZ_JAMQIF010000182.1:0-288 GCF_023845855.1 Clostridium sp. ZBS2 | reverse complement strand
AATCAAAAGGAATAGAAATAACCAATGCTGATAACTTAATAGTTAGTAATGATGTAACGGAAAACATACAATGGAGTGATGAAGAATTATTACCATTAGGTTCAATAGTTACATTTAAAGGAACCAATAAAAAAGTTATAATAATAGGAAGAATCGAACATTTAAAGGGAGACACTTCTGATGATATATATGATTATGCAGCGTGTGTATATCCAGAGGGAAGTGTTAGTGCGGATAGTAATTATTTATTTGATGGAAATCTTATTAATAAGGTTTATTTTAAAGGAT
>NZ_JAMQIF010000181.1:0-293 GCF_023845855.1 Clostridium sp. ZBS2 | reverse complement strand
GCCTTAAATATTAGTGGGGTTGCAGTACCAGAAGTATCAGAAAGTCCAGCATCTTTTCTTAAGTTAGAAATACCTTCAGCTGTTCTTGATGTAAAGTTACCATCTATATTACCACCATCATATCCTTTGCAATATAAACCACATTGTAAAATAGTAATTATATTTGTATTGTCATTATTTGAACTTATAGTAGGGCATTCTTTTTCTGTACCTTGGCCCCATAAACCATCAGCATCAACACCTAATTCTATTTGCAAAGCTTTAGTTAAGGCTGTAATTGTACCCCAGCCTGT
>NZ_JAMQIF010000180.1:0-295 GCF_023845855.1 Clostridium sp. ZBS2 | reverse complement strand
AGCAACACCACCGTATTCATCCATTAAAATAGCCATTTGATTTCTAGTTCTTTGCATATTTTTAAGTAGATCGTCAATAAACATCGTCTCTTGCGCAAAATACGCGTCTTTAACGAGCGCCTTCACATCAATGTTTTCAAAACCTGACTTTCTCGCTTCCGCAAAAAAATCTTTCATATGCAGAATACCTAGCACCGAGTCCTGATCGCCTGTAAAAACGGGAACCCTTGAAAAATTCTCACTTAATAATGCGTCACAAAGTTCTTCCGACTCTGTTTCGGCATCAATCATAAAC
>NZ_JAMQIF010000179.1:0-268 GCF_023845855.1 Clostridium sp. ZBS2 | reverse complement strand
ATCCCAATTAGATTTGAAAAGAGAAAGAGTTATGTAATAACAACTCTTATTAATAAGGTTATAGAAGATAAGGACACTCTTAATTTTAATTGTTATTTAGATAAGGATCTTTACGAGGTACTAATGGGATATAAAGAGCTTGGTTATTCTCCAATCAACTTAAAGATGATAAAACAAGCTAATGGTTATTATACTCAAAGGTTTTATGAATTATTTAGAGTGTGGAGTGGTCTTAATAAAGAAGTCACATATACAATAGATAAGCTTA
>NZ_JAMQIF010000178.1:0-242 GCF_023845855.1 Clostridium sp. ZBS2 | reverse complement strand
ACCTGAAATTAATTTTTAAAAAGGGGCTAACAGCCCCTTTTTTGTCAGGAGAATTTATTATGGCGAAAGAATTTGGTCGCCCGCAGCGCGTAGCGCAGGAAATGCAAAAAGAGATCGCTCTCATCCTGCAGCGTGAAATTAAAGATCCTCGTCTGGGCATGATGACCACCGTTTCCGGTGTCGAAATGTCTCGCGACCTGGCGTATGCCAAAGTGTATGTGACTTTCCTCAACGACAAAGAT
>NZ_JAMQIF010000177.1:0-233 GCF_023845855.1 Clostridium sp. ZBS2 | reverse complement strand
AATCAGGCAGTGTAGTAGGTGGAGATATTTTATATGAAGGAAAAAGTCTTTTAGGAATGAAAGAGAAAGAGCTTCGTAGTTTACGAGGGAATGATATTGCGATGATTTTCCAAGAACCGATGACATCGCTAAACCCCGTCTTCACTGTAGGAGAGCAAATTGTAGAAACGTTAAGGGAGCATGAATTACTTAGTAAAAATGAAGCATATAAGAAGGCAATTGAGTTAATTCGT
>NZ_JAMQIF010000176.1:0-240 GCF_023845855.1 Clostridium sp. ZBS2 | reverse complement strand
TTGGGCGGGGGGCTACCGGTAAAAGCCCGATTGGTAAGGACTAATTAAAGTTTCACTTTATATAGGTTTTGAGAGAGTAAGATATAAGATATATTGTTTGTAGCGGAAATCTTGAATGAAGGGAGCGTGTGATAATTGGCAATGGCGGATGAACAATTCGAGAATTATCTTGTTATGTGTTATGACAAATTAGAAAGTAAACAGCAAAAATTCATTTCGGATTATAATATCTATAACTTT
>NZ_JAMQIF010000018.1:0-67452 GCF_023845855.1 Clostridium sp. ZBS2 | reverse complement strand
AATTACAATGCCACTTTACCCATTGAATATATCAACGTATTCTGCTAAAACAGAGTAGATTTATAATATTAACCAATTACTGGTTTTCCGAATTTATCTAATAAGTCAACATCTTCATAAGTGAATGCCATTTCTTCTTCTAAAACTTCACTTTCTACATCAAACATAGCCATGCTTACTTTATCAAAGTTACATTTTTTTAATACAATTGTTTGCTTTCCAACTGTAGAAGTTGCATCTTCATTAGTGACTGTCATATCGAAATAAACATCTTTTCCTGTTTTAATATACTTTATCATCATTTCTCTAAATAAAGATGTTACATAATAAATTGTAAGTGTTCCTGTTCCTTTCCAGCCTGTAGCTTTATTTTGTTCAACTCTACTGCCTAAAGTTTTACCTGTTGTTTTAGTTTTTTCTGCATCTGATTCTAACTTTTTAGCATAAAATAATTCCTCATTTCTACCATTTACAGTTATGAACCCCTTTGCTTCTGTTCCACTTAAAGTATCACTAAAATTTAAAAAATTACTCATTTAATATTCCTCCAATCATTATATAAATACAGTCATATATATTTTTTCCATACTATCTACTGGTTGCGCATTAACATTTACAACAATAGAATCATTAGAATTTCCTTTAAGCACCTCAATATCATCTACAACTACATTTTCTAATGCTCCTTGTCCTTGTAATGTTTCTAAAATATTTAATATATCTTTCTTAAATAAGTTTCTTCCATCCTCGTTATTGCTTACTTTGCCAATATAAGATTCTTCCCACTTATATTTAATCTTGTCATTTATTCCATCTAAAACTCTTATAACTCTGTTTTTTCTAAAGTCAGATTTTTTATCCTCTGTAAAAGTCTTTAATGTGTTAATATCTTGTTCAATTAAAACTTGTTGCTTATTATTGATGAAGATTATTTCACCTTTTTTGATTATCTCTTTTATTTCGCTATCTGCATATCTAACATCAACATTGCTTGCACCTTCATATAAAGCATAAGTATTAGAATCAGCATAACCTGAGCTTGCTGTTAACGCTGCTACATATGCTGTTGCTTGTACATTAGTTACATGTACATCATCTTTAAGATACACACCATTCTTTATAGATATAATCCCTTCATAGTCTGCTTCTGCAAAGTTTGGTAAAACAGCTTGAACTTTTCTTCCCTCACATTCTCTTAATCTTTTAATAAACTCTTTTACAACCAACTTAGTGTCTGACTCATCATACGGTATTGCTACAGTATTGAAATCAAATAATTCTAATTCTGCTAAAAAGTCTACATAATCTTTTCCTGTAATAGGTTTATCTTCTCCACCTTCTAGTTTTGCTCCAGCAGATAAAGTTAGTGCACCTGATCCTTTAAAGTCTACAAGTGCATTAGATACTAATTCATCAATATTTTTTACAGTTTGTGTATCTAGTTTTGTATATTCTAGGAATGTAATTACATCAAATTTAGTTTCATCATTTACATTAGTTTGAATTTGAATTCTTATATCATTTCCTTTACTTCCACTCCATTTTGATGTTACTGCTAATTCTCCTAGTTTCTTCGTTGCTTTAACACCTTCATTAAGTCTGTATAATAAGACTGTTTTTGCTTTCTTTAAGGCTTCTTTAAGCATTAGAAGGCTTTCTTCATTTAGTTCTATTCCTATTACTCCTAACAAATCTGTTTCATTATCTATTTTTACTATTGTTTTTTCTGGTCCAAAAGGTAATACTAACGGTAACGCCATTACCCCTCTTTCATTATTGCTACTATCATTATTTTTTTTACTTTTAAAATTAACATAAGCTCCTGCTCTTATTTTATTTTGTTTTTCCCATGTTCCACCTGCCATTTATTTGACCTCCATATTATAAAATTTGTTTATTACATCTCTTGCATCATTTATGCTATAATCATCTTCAGCCAATAATGCATTTAAAATGTCCTTTTCATTTCTTGTAAAATGTTTAGATTGTACTAATTGCTCTTTTGAAAATTTACTTTCCAACAATATCTACCCCCATCTTTTGCATATTTACTTCTTCAATTGTTTTTAATATATTAAACTTTACTTGAAACTTAAAATGTAATATTCCCTCTGATATTTCATGCTCTTTATTAGATACTCTGTACTTTTTATTATCAACTTCTATATATTCAAGTGTTTTATATAAAGTATCAGCCATATTAAAATAATCTAAATTAATACTTTCTTTATTGCTTAAATAATTTACATCAAAATATATGACTTCCTTATATCGTCTATTTAATTCTTTTACTTGTTTTGAAGATAATACTTGCACAAAAAAACAAGGCTTCGTAAAACCTTGTTCCATAGCATCATCATATATATTTATCTCATGAAAGTTTTGAGATAACATTTTATTAATTTCAAGCTTTAATTTACTTATCATTCAAATTATCACCTCCCTTCAAGTACTGCTTTGTTTTGATTTAAGGTTATGTGTCTTTTTTTACTTTTCCACAATATCATTATCTCATGGTTATTATTTCATTAAAATAACATCTTTTTTTCATCTATTTTTCAAAACGATATTTCATGTGTACAATTTAGCTTTGTTATAATTAAAAGCACCTATATTTTCATACAAGTGCTTTTCCCATATAACTATATTTAAATTGTTGTTTTTGTGATTTCTTACTTTTCCACAATACCATTATCTCACGTTTATTATTTCATTAAAATAGCATCTTTTTTTCATGTATTTGTCATTATATTTTAACATACCTTCATTCCTTCTACTCCAAATAAATATATTCCTAACTCTTCTAACATCTCTTTAACCCATCTTCTAACTGTAATAACACCACAATTAAGCTCTTCTGCAACTTCTTCATATGTCTTTTCATCTATGAATAGTTTTTCTAATGCCAAATATTTCTCTACAACACCCTTTTTTCTTTGCTCTTTTTTTAATACCTCTAATGAAGAATCTATATGCGATATCATTATTAATGTTTTTACTTTACTTTGTTTTATACTTAATATATACAATTCATCATATTCTTCTTTTTCTAATTCAATCTTATCAGTATTTGTTATATCATTTATATCACTTATTGAATAAATAATATGAGATTTTAAATCATTATAATGTTTCATTAATAATTTGGTATTATGAAAAACTTTTTTCTTATCTAAATCTTTTTGTTCCTTGTCATATTCTTTTATTGCTGTTTTAACTGCCATTTCTATAATTCCTTCTATATTCATTTCTTGTAATTCCATAATTGTTTACTCCCCCTCAATAAAATTTAAACTTTGTTTTAAAACATATCAAAACTCTAATTAATCTATAAATACATCTTATATCCGGTTTACCGTTTATGCAAATCTAATTTATTACGTTTTTCCGGTATTCTAGTTTAATTTTTATGCATTTTCTCTCATTTATTCGGTTTTCTGTATACAATTGTTTACTTTTTCCATATTAAATGATATTATATTTCTGTAAACCGGAATAAATATAAAGGGGTGATTTCTATGAGCTATATAGGTAACTTTTTAAAAAATAAAAGAATTGAAAAAAAATTCACATTAAAAGACCTATCAGATTTGAGTGGTGTTGGACCAAGTACAATTTCAGATATAGAAACTGGTAAGGCCTTAAATCCTCGAATGATAACACTTCAAAAGCTAGCTTCTTCTCTTGATATATCCGTAAATGATTTTTTTGAAGAAACAAAAATTGATATTATAGATGAAAATTCAATAAAAAATGTAGATATTGAAAAACAAAAACAAATTGATACAGTTGCAGCACATTTAGAAGATAAACATTTAACTCCAAAAAAAGTCAAATTACTAAAAGATTACATAGATGCTTTATTTGATGATGAAAATTGGTAACTTACATGAGTAATTTAATGACATATGAAGATTTGCTTATATATGCTCAAAATAAGGGGTTAAATATTAAAGAAAAAAAATTAAAATTTAATTTTAAGGGATTATATAAGAATAGCCGAATACTTATTAATTCTGATATTGACACAGATATCGAACGTAAATGTATTCTAATTGAAGAGATAGGACATCATGAAACATCCTTTGGAAATATAATTGACTATAATAATCTTAACAGTAAAAAACAAGAATTGAGAGCTCGGAGATGGGCAAATGAAAAACTTATTGAAATAAAAGATCTAATTTGTGCTTATAATTATGGTGTGAAAAATAAATATGAATTAGCTGATTTTTTTGGGGTAACTGAAGAATTCTTAAATGATACCATTATTAACTACAGAAAAAAATATGGTATTTGCTATAAGATAGATTCTTATTTAATATATTTTGAACCAAACTTAGGAATATTGAAATTAGTTTAAATAAAAAGAACACTAGACGTTAACCTAGTGTTCTTCATATTTGTACGAGACAAGCCGTAAGCGGGGTTCTGTATTAAGCAATCATCTATCTAGGCTCATTGTTGCCAATGAGCTCAAGCGACGCACCCGGAGGCGGGACGGGCAATCCCTTAATGCCTCTCTATTCGGTCTTGCTCCAAGTGGGGTTTACATAGCCGTGATGTCACCATCACGCTGGTGAGCTCTTACCTCGCCTTTCCACCCTTACCTAAGTAAACTTAGGCGGTATATCTCTGTTGCACTATCCTTCAAGTCGCCTTGACTGGACGTTATCCAGCACCCTGCCCTATGGAGCCCCGACTTTCCTCTCCTGGGTCAAGCCCAGCAGCGATTGCACGTTTTGCTCGCAAGATTTATATTATCACACATCTTATAATTTTACAAATAAAAATTTAATAATTTTTTTGGTAATTATTAAGCTAAGTGATAAAGTTACTAAATATTTTTATTTTATACCAAAATAAATAATAATATTAATAAAGTTATTATTAATACACCATAAATATTAACCCCACATAAAAGTAGTGATGCAAGTATCATTGCTCCTACTACAGCTTTAGGACAAAAGTACCAAGGACAAGGACCTTGAAAGAATGGAAACCACCCACCTCTTCTTCTCCCTCCCCTAAAACATCTCCTCATATTTTTGCACATATGTTTAAAACTTTTATTATTGTCATCTCCCATAATACCCACCTATAAATTGCTCTCACAATTAATATATGCAGATATTACTTAATTTAGTTAAATAAAATCATATGGATCTTCACATTTTTCTGAAACTATAAACTTTATTTCTTTAAATTTATTCTTTAAGAATTCTAAACTTTTTATAAATGCTAACCATTCAGTTGAAAAATGTCCCGCATCTATTATATTGATCCCATATTCTTTAAAATCAGAAGCAAAATGATAAGTTGTATCACCAGTTATTATGCAATTTACTCCAAGTTCTTTACACATATAGAAAAAATCTTGACCACTACCATTAATTATTGCTAATTTATTTATATGATTATCACCTTTTACAACTCTCATATTTTTAATATTTAGTTTTTCTTTAAGATTACTTACTATTTCTTCAATATTAATATTTTTTTCTAGTTCTACAATTCTGCCTAGTCCACATTCTTCAAATCCTTTAATATTAGAACTTTCAATTATTTTACTATATTTCAAATCTAATAATTCAAGTAATGCATCATTAATTCCATCCTTAGCAGAATCTAAATTAGTATGACATGAATATAAACTTATATCATTTTTTATTAAATCTATAACTTTATCACCTAATAAATCTCCATTTATTATACTTTTAGGCTTTTTAAATATTAGAGGATGATGAGTTATTATTAAGTCAACTTTATTATCAATAGCTTCTTTTATAACTTTTTTAGTACAGTCTAAAGCTAATAAAACTGTTTTTACTTCTTTATTTTCATCTCCAACCATTAATCCAACATTATCAAAATCCTCTTTTAAAAATTTAGGAGCTTTTTCCTCAATGATATTTGCAATATCTTTTACTAAAACCATATAAATCCCTCCATTGTATTTTTTTCAATAGCTATTATTTTATAAAATTTTCTAGAATTTTTATTTTATTATGTAGTTCTTCTTTTCTTAATTTAGCAGATTCAGTTTCTTCTTTTATGAAGCATAAAATTTTATTGTATTTTTCAATTTTAATCTTTATATATTCTTTTATTAACTTATTATTCTCTTTTAACATTATTGGACTTATTTCATAAAATATAGGCTCTAATTTGGTTTTTTCTCGCATTTTATATTTCACCTTAAATAATTCATAAAATTGACCTTCATCAAAACATAAGTCTTCATTTAAAATCTCATAATTGTTATTATATAAGTATTCTCTTAATACTTCTGGATTTTGAGCTGGTTGAAGAATTAAATAATCTAAT
This sequence comes from Clostridium sp. ZBS2, assembly GCF_023845855.1. Lineage (NCBI taxonomy): Bacteria > Bacillati > Bacillota > Clostridia > Eubacteriales > Clostridiaceae > Clostridium > Clostridium sp. ZBS2. The sequence continues at coordinate 61,125 of NZ_JAMQIF010000018.1, read as the reverse complement.
TTTTTAACTTTATTAATATCTTCTTCTAATATATCTCTTATTAGATTTCCACCCATTCCAGCTATTATCACACCTTGTACTTCATTCTTCTTTAAAGGTGAAAGACCTCCCCCTAAACGTAAATCTATTTTATCTATAACTCCATCTAATGAAGCATTAATCTTTGCTTTTTGAAGTGGATCTTTATTTATATCACTTGCAATTACTTTTTTTACCATTTTATTTTTTACTAAGTAAATTGGTATATATCCATGATCAGTTCCTACGTCCATTACAGCATCACATTTATCAACATATTCTAATATCCAATTTAATCTTTTGCTTAAATCCATAATTTATCTCCTCTTCTATTTATCATTATTTAAATTTCAAAAAATTCTATAATTTCTTATACTATAAAAAAGAGCACCTGTAAAGGTGCTTTTTAATCTAGATAATCTTTTAATTTCTTACTTCTTGATGGATGTCTAAGCTTTCTTAATGCTTTAGCTTCAATTTGTCTAATTCTTTCTCTTGTTACATTAAACTCTTTTCCTACTTCTTCAAGGGTTCTAGCTCTTCCATCATCTAGTCCAAACCTTAGTCTTAGAACTTTTTCTTCTCTTGGAGTTAAAGTATCTAATACATTTATTAATTGTTCTTTCAGCATTGTAAATGCTGCTGCTTCTGCTGGAGCTGGAGCTTCATCGTCTGGTATAAAGTCACCTAAGTGAGAATCTTCTTCTTCACCAATAGGTGTTTCTAATGATACTGGCTCTTGAGCGATTTTTTGAATTTCACGTACTTTATCTACTGGTAATTCCATTACCTTTGAAATTTCTTCTGGAAAAGGATCTCTACCCAATTCTTGTAATAATTGTCTTTGAACTCTTATTAACTTATTGATAGTTTCTACCATATGAACTGGTATTCTAATAGTTCTAGCTTGATCCGCAATGGCTCTAGTTATTGCCTGTCTAATCCACCATGTTGCATAAGTAGAAAATTTAAAACCCTTTCTATAGTCAAATTTCTCTACTGCTTTTATAAGACCTAAGTTCCCTTCTTGAATTAAGTCTAAGAATAACATACCTCTACCAACATATCTTTTAGCTATACTTACTACTAATCTTAAATTAGCTTCTGCAAGTTTCTTCTTAGCTACTGGATCGCCTTCTTCAATTCTCTTAGCATAATCTATTTCTTGTTCTGATGATAATAAAGGTACTTTACCTATTTCCTTCAAGTACATTCTAACAGGGTCATCTATTGCAATTCCTTCTAAAACTGTTAAATCTATCTCTTCTTCAACTTCTGGTGCATCAGTTGCACCACCGATTACTTCAATTCCCATCATTTCAAGTACTTCATAAATTTTTTCTATTTGCTCTGGACTTAAATCTATATGATCTATTTCATCCATAATTTCTTTATAAGTCAAAGAACCATTTTTCTTACCTTTATCAATCAGACCTTTTACCATGGCCATTTTAGCACTTTTATCTTCTTTTCCTTTTTCGGTCTTATTCTTAACTTTTTGCTCCATACTTTCTTTACCTCCTTCTGCCATGACCATTAACCTCTCTTTCTTTTTTTCAATATTTCTAAATTTGTTAACTTAACTGCAAGTTTTATAGACTCCTCAATCATTCCCTTATCTTCCAATCTTTTTTGTTCATTTTTTAAATCATTGATTTCTAATTGTAGTTTAAAACACTTTACTTCATTTAAATAATCATTGATTAACTTATCTTTGTTACTTAGGTCTAGAATCTCAAGTTCTTTTATCTCAATCCATTCTTTTGAACTTTCAATTTCATCACATCTATTTTCCACATATGATTCTACATTATTAGAATTTTCATTTTTAGCTTCTAATATTAAAGAATATATTCTTTTATGAGAATCTAATATAAAATCCTCTAAGCTCATACTATCTTTAATTTGGTCATAGATTTCTTCGTTTAACATTAATTTAAGTAAAGCTCTTTCCGCTTTTAAATATGCAGGCTCTATATATAATTTTGTTCCAAAATATTCCTTTTTATTCACATAATTATCTTCTTTTTGGTTTTTTGACATTACTTGTGAAAGTAAATCATATAGTGCCTGTTCTTTTATACCAGTATCTTCTGAAATTTTCTTTATATATACATCTTTTTCTACTGGATTTAAGTCTGCTAAAATTTCTGCTACTTTTTCTCCATACCTAATTAAATTATTTCTGTCCTTTAAATTTATGCCTTCTCTTATTCTTTTAATTCTGTATTCAATTAAAGGTAGTGCTTCCCTTGCTAGTTTTAAAAAAGCATCTTTTCCATTACTTCTTACAAACTCATCTGGATCTTTTCCTTGTGGAATTACAAGTACCTTAACTTCAAAACCAGAATTTCTAAGTATCTCAAGACCTCTTAAAGTAGCTGTTTGCCCTGCAATATCTGCATCATATGATATAATAACATTGTTCGTATATCGCTTTAAGAGTTTAGCTTGATTGTTAGTTAGAGCTGTTCCCAATGACGCAACAACATTTGTTACCCCATACTGATGAAGCGTTATTAAGTCCATATACCCTTCAACAATTATCATATAATCCTCTTTAAGCTTGTTTTTGACTGCAAAATTTAATCCATAAAGATTAATTCCTTTTTGAAATATTGTAGTTTCAGGTGAATTTAAATACTTAGGTTTTGAATCATCTAATACTCTTCCTCCAAACCCAATGACTCTACCTTTCACATCAAAAACAGGAAACATAACTCGATTTCTAAATCTGTCATATATATTTCCTTTCTCTTGATTTTTTGAAACCAATCCTGCTTCTATTAAAAAGTCATCTTTATATCCCTTAGTTCTTAAATAAGTAATCAGATCTCTCCAACTATTCTTAGAATATCCAAGTCCAAACTTCTTTATAGTTGCTTCTTTTATTCCTCTGTTAAGAAAATAATCTTTTGCTAAATGTATTTTTTGCAAATTAGTAAAGTAATATCTTCCAGTTTCTACATTAATTTTATATAATATCTCCCTCTTTTTAATAAACTGAGGCGTTTCGTTAGAATGTAGATTTATAGGAATATTAGCTTTATTAGCTAAATACTTTACCGCTTCTACAAATGTAAGATTTTTTTGTTTCATAATAAAGGTTAAAACATTACCAGCTTCTCCACATGCAAAACATTTATATATTTGCTTTTCTTGCGAAACGCTAAATGATGGTGTTTTATCACTATGAAACGGACATAACCCTATATAATTTTTTCCTGTTCTCTTTAATCTTACACTTTCTGATATAATATCCACTATATCAGTTTGTTCTTTTACTTTTTCAATAATTTCTTGTGGAATTTGCAAGGAGACATCTCCCTCCTTACTTAATTTTTCAACAATTATATAATATTCGACATCATACTCACTTTTCCTTCTTAATTATCCAAAAAAATTTTTTTATATTATGTCATTGAATTAATAATTCTTTTTTTTACCTTATAATCCTCTTTTTTCATTACAAAATTTGTTTGCCCAATTTATTGGTATTTTATACTACAAGAATACATTAGATATTCTTGATTCTAGCTTTACCATTATAAATTTATTTAAACAGCTAATATATTACTAATTTAGGAACATACAATCTATTAAACAAAGATAAACAGTAATCATCGCTCATTCCAGCTATATAATCTGCAACACCTCTTTCTAAACCTTCTTTTTCTACTATATCCTTATATAATTCCGGCATTTCTTCCGGTTTATTACTATAGTAATTTAAAAGTTGCCTTAATATAAATTTCGCCTTATCTCTTTCCACCTTTAATGTATCTCCTAAATATATATTTTCAAACATAAATTTTCTAAGTTTAATCATTATTTCTTCAGTTTCTTCATCTAAGGAAACTTTCTTGATTCCATTTTCAATATTATTGTTTGATGTTTTTATAAAATTTTTAATTAATTTTTCCATTCTCTCATCTGAAGAATTACCTAATACTTTTTTTATATCACTTGGAATATCACTTTCTTTTAATAAGCCAGCTCTTATGGAATCATCTATATCATGATTTAAATAAGCAATTTTATCACTATACTTTACTACAGTGCCTTCTAATGTTAATGATTTATTACTTTTCCCACCAAATCCACTATGATTTAGTATTCCATCAAGAACTTCTTTACTTAAATTAAGTCCTTCTCCATCATTCTCCAACTTATTTACAACTCTAACACTTTGCTCATTATGCCTAAAGCCTTCTTCTAAGTATTCATTTAAAACCTCTTCTCCATTATGTGCAAATGCAACATGACCTAAATCATGTCCTAACGCTATAGCTTCAATTAAATTTTCATTTAATCCGATACCAACGCCTATGTTCCTAGCTACTTGTGCAACTTCTAAGGTATGAGTTAATCTGGTTCTATAATGATCACCAAATGTTTTTATATATACCTGAGTTTTATGTTTTAATCTTCTAAATGACTTACTATGAATAATTCTGTCTCTATCAATCATATAGCAAGTTCTAATATCATCATCATCTTCTTGTTTATTCCTTCCTAAAGAGTGAGAGGAAAAAGAGGCTTCCTTAATAAATGTCAAGTTTTCAAAATACTCAATTTTTTCCCTTATATTCATATACTTCACCTCTTCTTATCTATTCTATATATATCATTAAAATCCTTTATAAATTCATAAAATTATTATTTACCAAAACCTTATTAATTATTGTTATACTTTAATTTTTTATTTCCTTTTTTATGTATATTTATAGTTTTTTATTAATATCATAGTAATGAATAAATTTATAAGGAGAAGTATTTTATGGAACCAGAATTAAATTTATTAGAAAAATCAAATCTATCACCTGATATAATAAAAAACACTGTTTTAAAACATTATAATTTACAAAATGCTAAGGTAGACGTAGTTAAATTTAAAGATACTGCTAAACAAAGAGCTGTATATAAAGTAGAAGCTAATAATAAATGCTATTGTTTAAAAAAAGTTTATTATGATTTACCCGATTTACTATATGTATATTCTGCTAATGAATGGGTTTACAGATACGGTATACAAGTTCCAAAATTTATTCCCACTACTGATAATAATAGATTTGTATCTTATTCAGACATGCTATTTATACTAACACCTTGGATTGACGGTGTAAAATGTAATTTTGATGATCTAAACCACGTTATACTTTCTATAAAAAAACTTGCTAATATGCATCTAATTTCAACAGATTTTCAACCTATTCTAGGAAGTTCATATAAGGTAGGTCTTGATGATTACTACATATCAACCTTAAAACATTTTGAACAATTATTAACTATATCTAATCAAGCTTTCAAATATAAGGATGATTTTTCTAAAGAATTTATATCTAATTTTGATGTTAATTTATATCTTGCAAAACTCTCTTTAGATATAGCTTACAATATTGATAATGAAGACTTAAGCACTTCATTATGTCATGGTGATTATGTAAATAAGAATATAATTTTCACTAAAGATTTAGAAACATGCATAATAGATTTTGATAAATGTAAAATCGATTATTGCGCTAAAGACTTAGCTTACTTTATGCGTAGACTTCTTAAACGTGAAAATACAAATTGGAATGTTGATTTAGCTTTATCTATAATAAAAACCTATAATGAAATCTTTAAATTAACACCTTCTGATTTAAGATATTTATTATCCTATATTTGTTTTCCTCAAAAATATTGGAGAATTTCAAGGGATTATTATAGAAATATATCAAAATGCAATAAAACTGCCTTTTTAACACTCTTAAAAAATACAACATCAAAGAGTACTACTCAATATAACTTTGCATTAGAATTACTGATGAATATAAAAAATGAATTTAATATACTTTTGGTATAAAAAAGTGGCTGTACCACTTTTACTTCGTGGTTAGTATTTTTACTATTCAATATTCCTAAGACCATTGATATTATTAAACTTAAGCAAATAAAAATTTTATAATTTTTTGTACAATAAAAAACACGCAATGGAATTTACCATTACGTGCTTTTTATATTTTATTTCAACATATAATTTATCTTTTACTATTATCTACTATTTTTAACCTGAGCTTGTACTACTGCTATCATATACAATGAATTTCTGTATTTAATATATCTGAATTACCTTTTCCTAAATCATCAATACCACTTTTCAGAAGGTTTTTTATTTATCTCTTTGATTTACTCATAATCAAAATATCTTGAACTATTTATATAGTAATTCTTTAACATCAACTTTAGTTTCTTGAAGTCCATTTTGTATTAAAAATTCTTGTGTTTCTTCTAATGATTTCATATCAGCATCTGTTATTTCTAAAGAAAAATCATACCATGCATACATTTCTTTTGTTTCTTCAACTGTTAAACCAACCTCATTTGCAACCTTTTCCATTGCTTCTTCATAATTTGATTTTATATAATTTAATGTTTCTTCTTCTACTTTTAAAAATCTTTTAACTATTTCTGGGTTTTTTTCCGCAAATTCTTTGCTTACTGCTGTTACAATAATTCCATCAACTAATCCTTCACCATTAGCTATAACTCTACTACCTGAATTTATTGCCTTTAGTGCAGTTGGTCCTGCAATCAAGGCAGCATCTATACTTCCATCTTCTAACGCTGTAGCTGCATCTGCAATTCCCATATTAATAAATTCTACATCATCAATACTACATCCTTCACTTTGTAAAGATGCAATTAATACTTGATGTAATATTGTTCCCTTAGGTCCAGCTACCTTTTTACCTACTAAATCTTTTACTGACGTAATAGCTTCATTTTTAGCCAAAATCATAAATCCTTTTGGAGATCTACTATATGTGTTTAATATTTCTAGTTCAACGCCATTTGATGCTGCAATTAATGCAGATGTGCCACCTAGAGCATGTAAAAAGTCCAATTCTCCTGCTGCTAAAGCTTGAGTTTGATCTGGTCCTGATGTTATTTCATGAAAATTAACTGTAATACCATCATCAGCAAATTCATTACTAAATAGATTATCATTTTTTTGAAGAATAGATGGTACATTTAGTGGTGCTTTTACATATGTAAGATTTATCTCTTTTAATTCATTATTTGTTTTTGTAGTTTTACACCCAATTATACTTGTTGTAACCAATGTTAATGTTAATACTGTAGTTAATATCTTTTTTAAATTCATTTTTTATCTCCTGTTCTTTCTATTATTTATATCTTAATATTTTTAAAATTTCTTTTTTCAATTTAATATTTTCTAAAGCATCATTATTTTGTTGCTTTACATTAAATTGTTTAAGATTCATGTCACTTGTAAACACAATAATATTTGTACCTATAGTTAAAGCTTCATCTATGTCGTGAGTTACAAAAATAACTCCCTTATTAGTAGCCTTATGAATTGCTATTACCTCATTTTGCATATCCATTCGTGTAAAATAATCTAATGCCGAAAAAGGTTCATCCATTAATAAAAAATCTGGTTCAAATGAAAGTGCTCGTGCAATACTTACCCTTTGTGCCATTCCCCCTGATAATTCATTAGGGTATGAATTTCTAAACTTCTCTAACCGCATCATGGAAAGATATAACTCTATATCTTTCTTGGAAGATTTTCTATGAAAATTTATATTTTCACTAACATTTAACCATGGCATAAGTCGACTTTCTTGAAATACCAATCCAACCTTAGGTTTTATTTTTTTATCTCCTTTAATAAATTCAATATTTCCATTACTTAATTCCTCTAACCCTGCAATAATTCTTAATAATGTAGTTTTTCCACAACCACTTGCACCAAGTATTACAGTAATATCTTCTGAATATATATCTAATGAAATATCTTCTAATACTACATGTTCCTGTCCATTTATTTCATATATCTTATTAACATTTTTTAATTTATATTTTGAGCTATTCATATGCTTCCACCGTCTTCCCTTTGCTTACTTTTTTAACAAGCTTAGCAAATAAAAAGTCACAAATTACACCTAATACTCCAATTACTATAATCCCTACTATTACAATATCAGTTCTAGACATTTCTTTACCATCTGAAATAAGATAACCAAGACCTGATGATGCTGCAATTAATTCTGCACCAATAATAGCCCTAAAGCTATAACCTAATGATAACTTTAATCCAACCACTATATCTAATAATGCATTAGGAATGATTATTCTTGTTATTATTTGTAATCTATTTATTTCAAATGCTTTTCCAACTTCTATTAATTTAGGATCACAATTACGAATTCCCTTTAATGTGCTTGTGAATATTGGGAAAAATGCTGCTAAAACAATAATTATTATTTTAGTGCTTTCTCCTATTCCAAACCATAAAATTAGCATTGGTATCATTGCTAAAGGTGGAACATTTCTTAAAAAGTTTAATATTACCTTCCAATACTCATATATATTGTTATTCATTCCAAATGCTATTCCCAATGGAATTCCAATTACTGCACTAATTCCAAATCCAATAAATACACGTCTCATGCTAGTATAAATATGTATAAAAATACTTCCATTCTGAATCATATTTATGAATGTATTAAATACTTTTTGGGGTGTTGGTAATATATAACTACTCCAAATTCCTATATCACAAACAATCTGCCAGGCAGCTAATAAGATTATAAAAATTAAATATCCTTTTATATGTTTCCATATCTTCATTTATAGACCATCTCCATTATTACATCCATCTTTACAATATAACATTTCTATAATATCATATTTCTTTTGATTTTTTTTAATAGCTGAAATTATCATATCTTCATTTGATAATTTCAATACGTTTTCAAATGTATTATCAAAAAATCCTAATGGTATTGGTGATGCTTTAATTTTGCCTAAAGATTTCATTCCTTCGCTTTCAATAAACTCTTTCCATGTTAATACTATAATTTCTTTTTTATCTTCTAACTTTTTTGCAGTAAAATCTCTTAGTTGAGTACATGGACATGTAATAATTAAAGAATCGTTTTCTTTAGATATATATTTATCATATAAAACTCTTGATGTTCTAATTAAAATTGGTTCAATATCTGGAACATCATATCCATCTGTTAATTCATATTCTTTTAATACTTTAATAGTTTGTGGACATCTACAATCTAAAATAGTATTTTTATTTTTCTCTGCATATGATTTATATTGTTTTTTCACATAATCTAACTGTGATTCACAGCTTACTAATACATAACCCTTTTTAATCAACGCTTCTTCTATTGTATTTATATCTTTTCCATACATCTTCTCCGCTACGGGATTAATCCATAAAAATTTGCTCATTTTTTCCCCTTATTGATTTTGATTATCATTTTCTTTATAATTATACTGTCTCCCATTATAGCATGTCAACTTTTTTATTAAATTTAACTTTTAATAAGTTTCTTACTTTTAGCATTTTACTCCAAGTAAAATTTTCATTAATAAATTGTATAAAAATAGAGCATTATACTTAAAATCAATACTGAAATTAAGTTATAATACCCTATAATTTTATAATGAAATATGCTCTAACCCCTCATTATATAAGACTTTTTTGATAAATTACATTTTTTATTAACTTCTCTTACATTTGTCTTTTATTCTTAACTTGTGCTTGTGCTGCTGCAAGTCTAGCAAGTGGTACTCTAAAAGGTGAACAAGAAACATAATTAAGTCCCAAATCATGACAGAATTCGATTGATGATGGATCTCCACCATGTTCTCCACATATACCTAATTTAATATCAGGTCTTGTTTCTCTGCCCTTTTCTACTGCGATTTTAATTAAAGCTCCAACACCACTTCTATCTAATTTAGCAAATGGATCTTGTTCATATATCTTCTTATCATAATAATCAGATAAGAACTTAGAAGCATCATCTCTTGAGAAACCGAATGTCATTTGAGTTAAATCATTAGTACCAAATGAGAAGAATTCAGCTTCTTTTGCAACTTCATCAGCTGTTAATGCTGCTCTTGGTATTTCTATCATTGTTCCTATTTTATATTCTAAATCAATATTTTTTTCTTTTAATACTGATTCTGCAGTATTTTTTATTACATCTTTTACGTATTTTAATTCTTTTAAATCACCTATTAAAGGTATCATTATTTCTGGAATAATATTATATCCTTTATTAGTTTTAACTTCTATAGCAGCTTCTATAATAGCTCTTGTTTGCATCTCTGCTATTTCTGGATATGATACCGCAAGACGGCAACCTCTATGGCCCATCATTGGATTAAATTCATGTAAATTATCAACTGTAAGCTTTAACTCTTCAAAAGTTAATCCAATTTCCTTAGATAATGTCATTATATCTTGCTCTGTACTTGGTAAAAATTCATGTAAAGGTGGATCTAACAATCTTATAGTAACAGGTCTTTCTTCTAAAGCTTCATATATCCCTATAAAATCTCCTCTTTGCATTGGTAATATTTTGTCAAGTGCAACTCTTCTTTGTTCTTCATCTTTAGATGTAATCATTTGTCTTACTGCCATTATTCTATCTTCTGCAAAGAACATATGCTCAGTTCTGCAAAGTCCGATTCCTTCTGCACCAAATTCAACCGCTTGTTTGGCATCCTTTGGTGTATCTGCATTAGCTCTAACTTTTAATTTTCTTATTTCATCAGCCCAACACATAAATGTTGCAAAATAACCTGATATTTCTGGTATAACAGTTTTTATTTTTTCTCCATATACATTTCCTGAAGTACCATCTATGGAAATAAAATCATTAGATGTATATACTTTATCTCCAACTCTAAGAGTTCTCTTAATTTCATCTACCTTAATAGTTCCACAGCCTGCTACACAGCAAGTTCCCATTCCTCTAGCAACTACAGCTGCATGAGAAGTCATTCCTCCTCTTACTGTTAATATACCTTTAGCGGCAACCATACCTTCTATATCTTCTGGAGATGTTTCAAGCCTTACCAGAATAACATCTTCATCTAAAGCAGCTCTATCTTTAGCTTCTTCAGCTGTAAATGCAATTTTACCACAAGCTGCTCCTGGAGATGCTGGTAAGCCTTTAGCAATAGGATTGGCCTTTTTTAATGCCTCAGTATAGAATGTAGGATGAAGCAATGTATCTAATTGTTTAGGTTCAACTTTTAATACAGCCTCTTCTTTAGTTATCATTCCATCATTAAACAAATCAACAGCTATTTTTAATGCTGCTTGAGCTGTTCTTTTACCATTTCTGGTTTGTAAGAAATACAACTTTCCTTCTTCTATAGTTATCTCCATATCTTGCATATCTTTATAATGATTTTCTAATTTACTTACAATATTAACAAATTCCTCATAAATCTTAGGATCTTGTTCTTTTAACTTTGATATTGGAAGTGGTGTTCTTATACCTGCTACAACATCTTCACCTTGTGCATTCATTAAGTATTCACCATAAATAACATTTTCTCCTGTTGCTGGATTTCTTGAAAATACAACACCTGTTCCAGATGTTTCACCCTTATTTCCAAAAACCATTTCTTGTACATTTACTGCTGTACCCCATTCACCTGGAATATCATTAAGTCTTCTATAAACAATAGCTCTAGGATTATTCCATGATCTAAATACTGCAGTTACAGCTTCAATTAGCTGAGTTTTAGGATTTTGTGGGAAATCTTCCCCTTTTTCCTTTTTATATATTGCTTTAAATTCAGATACCAATACTTTTAAATCATTTTCATCTAAATCTGTATCAAATTCTACCCCTTTTTTATCTTTAATTTCTTCAATTTTATTTTCAAATAATCTGTTTTCTATACCCATAACAACATCTGAAAACATTTGAACAAATCTTCTGTAAGAATCATACGCAAATCTAGGATTATTAGTTAATTTAGCCATGCTTTCTACTACTTCATCATTTAATCCTAAATTTAAAATAGTATCCATCATTCCTGGCATTGATGTTCTTGCTCCAGATCTTACTGATACTAATAGTGGATTTTTATTGTTTCCAAATTCTTTTCCACTAACACTTTCAAGTTTTTGTAAACTATTATAAATTTCATTTATAATTTCATCTGAAATAGCTTTACCATCTTCATAGTACTTGTTACATGCTTCAGTTGTAACTGTGAACCCATAAGGTACAGGAATGCCTAAATTAGTCATTTCTGCTAAATTTGCACCTTTACCTCCTAGTAAATTTCTCATTGAAGCATTTCCCTCATTGAAAAGATAAACATACTTTTTGGTCATATCAATACTCCCCCATTCTCAAATTTTTATACCATATATTTACTATCGAGAAAAAATATCTCGTAGTTAGCACTGATTAACCTTATTATTATTGTTTTCCTAATTTAACAAACAATTTTGTAACATTAGTCTTGGAAACTTTTCCTATTATCTTAAATTGTTCCTTATCACCTATCTTTTCTAACGATTCTACAATGGGGATACTGTCAATTTCATGCTCTATTATTTTTTTAGCTAAATCATATGCATTATCATCTTTATTACCACATATAATATTGGGCATACGAGTCATTATTACTCCAATTGGTACCTTGTGGATATCCGTTCCGCCTATAGCAATTTTAAGAAAATCCTTTCTTGAAACAGCTCCAGTTAAAACGCCTTCATTTTCTACAAATAATGTACCTACATCATTAAGGAATAAAAATACAATTGCATCATATACCATAGTTTCTTCACTAACTGTAATTGGCTTAGACATAATTGCATTAGCTTTAATTTCAGTTATATAGTCATGTAACATACCACTAGAAGATTTGCCTGAATATATATATCCTACCTTAGGTCTAGCATCTAAAATGCCTATCATTGTAAGTATTGATAAATCTGCTCTAATTGCAGCTCTTGTTAAACCTAACTTTTCTGCTAAAGCCTCACTTGTGATTGGTTGATGCTCTTTTACTAACTTAATTATTTCTTCTTGCCTATTTGATAACTTCAAAATTCTCCCTCTTTCCCTGAAATAAAAGAATTACTTAAACTTTTAATCTTGGTCATCAAAATCAACTTTATATGTATAAACTGTTTCATTTCCAGTATATACTTTTGATTTATCTTCACCATTATTTGTTTTTACTTTATTCTTTACTTCATCTACTTTAGATTTCATTTTATCTGCAATATCAACGGCTTTGTCTTTCACATCATTTGAAACTTTACATACATATTTATTTATAACTTCGACTGAACCATCTTTTTTAGTTATTTCTATTGTTATTTTTGTTGCAACTGCTGCAATTATACCTGCTACCAATATTGGTGGAATTAATACTGCAATAACTCCAGCGGCTATTCCTGCATTTACAGGAATATCTATTAATTCAGTATCCTCCTTCTTAATCTTTATTCTTGTTATATTCCCTTTATGAATTAAATCTTTAATAAAATTTTTTAATTCTTCTATAGTCATATTTTGTTTATCTTCTTTATCATCATAAATATTATAGTCTACATTTTCATCATCTTTAATTTCTTCTTCTAAATAAATTAATGCTTCTAAAACATCTCCATTACATTCTTCTAACGCATGTTTAGCTATTGCATAGCTAACTCCTGTTCTTTCTATTATCATATCTACTTTTTCTAATGTAATATTAGTCATTATTTATCACTCCTTAATAAATTTTAACATTTCTAAGCTTTTAGGCTTTTTAGAATAATTATTTGATATCAAATAGCTAGATATTTTTTCTAATTCTTCTTTGATTTTATCAGTTAAATTAAGTCTATATACCTTATCTATTCTCATCTTTAATAAAAATTTCAAAGCATTATAAGTAGCTTTTGAAATATACAATCCATATTCTTTAGGACATTCATCACATACCCCACCGTAATTAGATAAACTTATATAATTAGATGAGGGGATTTTCTTTTTACACATACAGCAATTCTCTAATTCTAAAGAATATCCTGTGTTTTTTAATAATTTCAATTCAAATGCTCTAACTAACAATTCATACTCTAAAGCATTTGTATCTAAAAGATAAAAAGTCGTAACTAAATCTATAAAAATCTGTTTATTTTTTTCATCATCAGGTGTACATATATCTATGAGTTCACATAAATAGGATGAGTAAGTAAGCTTATCTAAGTTTTCTAACAATCCTTGAAAAGAATTTATAATTTTCCCTTCTTGAATCGTATACAAATTTTTACCTTTATATAACATGTACTCACCATAACATAAAGGCAAAGTAATAGAAAAAGACTTGTTTTTGCTTTTCTTTGCCCCTTTTGCTATGGCAGTAATCTTACCCAACTCTTCTGTATAAAGCCAAACTAATTTATCATTTTCTTTAAAATCCTGTGATTTTATAATAACAGCTTTACTTTCAAAAAGTGCCAGAAAGATCATCTCCTAATTTTAGAATAAATATATCTATTTTTTCTTATATCCTAATTCTTTTAACAGATTTTGATTATCTCTCCACTCTTTTCTTACTTTAACCCATATTTTAACATTAACTTTTGTTCTTAAAAATCTTTCTAACTCATATCTTGAAGTTTCACCTATTTTTTTAAGCATTTGTCCGTTTTTGCCTATTATTATTCCTTTATGGGAATCTTTTTCACAAATCAAATCAACTTCTATATGATAAGTTCCATTATCACTTTGCTTCATTTGAATTATATCAACAGCAATACCATGTGGTACTTCATCACGTAAACATCTTAAAGCTTTTTCTCTTACGATTTCAGAAACAACAAATCTTTCTGGAACATCTGTTATCATATCTTCTGGATAATATTTAGGTCCTTCTGGCAACTCATTTTTCATTAAGTCAACTAATGTATCTACATTTTTTCCTTTTATTGCAGCTATAGGAACTATTTCTTTAAAGTTGAATTCGCTTGAATACATTTCTAAACTTTTAGCTACTCTTTCTGGTGTACTTTCATCTATCTTATTTAAAACAAGGTATACAGGACATTTTTTATCTTTTAAAGATTCTAAGATAAACTTATCTCCTTTTCCGATTTCTTCGTCTGGATTAGTTAAAAATAAAACTAAATCAACATCATTAGTCGAATCCTTCGCAGAATTGACCATATATTCTCCAAGCTTATGTTTTGGCTTATGAATTCCTGGTGTATCAACAAAGACAATTTGATAGTCCTCACCTGTTAATATTGTTTGAATATTATTTCTAGTGGTTTGAGGCTTATTAGAAACTATTGATAGTTTCTCCCCCATTATATAATTTAATAAAGTTGATTTTCCCACATTAGGTCTACCAACTATTGTAACGAATCCTGATTTAAACATTTTTCCTCCTTCTATAACTTAACCATACTCAAATACTGTAATTAAGTTATACGTTAATTATAAATTAAAATTCATCTTTAGATAAAGTTTATTTCCCTAACTAGAAAATAACTATATCTTCTCTAATCATAATATAGTTTACAAATAGTATACTCTATTTATTCTATTATGTATATTATAAATAATAATTAACAACGTTTATGAAATAAGAATATATACAAAGAATTATTAATTAATATTTCTATGATAATAATTAAAACTTTTTGATTATGCCTAAATTACAAATGCTCGTAAAATTTTCTAATGATATTTTACGAGCACTTATTATTTATTTGAAAGAAATTTATCTTTAAAAGAATAAACTAACTACATAGTTTATCAATTGCTAACACTAATTTTAAAAGATTTCATACTTTTCTAAGTATTAATTTTACTGTTTATATTCTAAATACTACAAATATAAGCATAGTTAATAAAATTCCAAAGAGTGCTCCTACAATAACTTCCAAAATCGTATGTACTTCAGAGTCAACTCTACTTTGAGCGGTTATAAGAGCCATTAAATAGCTTAACATAACACATATAGGTTCTTCTG
Organism: Clostridium sp. ZBS2; assembly: GCF_023845855.1. NCBI lineage: Bacteria > Bacillati > Bacillota > Clostridia > Eubacteriales > Clostridiaceae > Clostridium > Clostridium sp. ZBS2. The sequence goes on along the minus strand of NZ_JAMQIF010000018.1, from coordinate 45,285 downwards.
TAATTAATGAAATTGCTGTGGCAATTGAAAATGCTAAAGCACTATGTCCACTTGGCATTCCACCTTTTAATGGTGTTCCCTCTCCAAATATAGCTTTTACTATTATTGTAGCTATACATACTATTACTAGTACAATAAAAATTGTGTATGGTTCTGATTTTTTAACTTTATTAATTAAGTTATATGAAAAATACGATAATTTATCCCAAAATATTATATATCCTACTAATACAGCATTTATTGCAGTAACTAAAACAGCTCCGGCAGCTGCATTTTTAGCTATTTTAGCTAATGGATGATAATAATTTGCTTTTAGATCTATTACAGCTTCTATAGCTGTATTAATTATTTCTGCACTTATAACCATAGTAATTGTTATGGCTAATATAAGAAATTCATATTTTGTTACATCAAAGAAAAAACATGCTATCAATATTAACAACGCTACTATTAAATGTATTTTCATATTACGCTCTGTTCTTACAGTTTCTATGATTCCATTTATAGCATTATTAAAACTATCTAAAACTTTTTTAAATTTCATCGTTATTTTTCACCTGCTTTTCTACTATCTTCTTATATCAAGTGCAGTTAATATTTCTTCCTCTCTTTTTCTCATTTTCACCTTATCATCTTCCTCCATATGATCGTATCCTAGAAGATGTAACACTGAATGTACTACTAGATAAGATGCTTCTCTTTCATAAGAATGATTATACTCTTTACTTTGTTCTAAAGCTCTCTCTAAAGACAATACAATGTCTCCAAGTACTAAATCATCTCCATCAAAATCTGCTTTAGAAAAATCATTTTCTGTATAAACTTCTTTAAATACTTTCTTTTCTGGATAATCCAGCATAGGAAAAGATAAAACATCTGTAGCTCTGTCTATATTTCTTGTTTCATTATTAATTTCTCTAATCTCTTCATTATCAACGAATAATAAAGAGATTTCACTTGAAATATTAACACCTTCTTCTTTTAACGCAAATTCTATTACCTTTTCTAGATGATTTGTAAACTCATCACTTACTTCCATTTTTTCTTGTCTATTATCAACGTAAATCATCTTACACTCTCCCTACAATTTTTCTTTTGGATATTCAATTCTTTGATGATATATACCATTTAATGCATTTAAAAAGCATAATCTTATCTTTTCAATATCCTTAAGTGTTAAATCACAATTGATTAATTGATTGGAATTTAACTTATCCTTTATTATGTTATTAACCATTTCCTCTATTTTTTCTTTGTTAGGCTCTTTTATCGATCTAACCGCTGCTTCTATTCCATCTGCAAGCATTACTATACCAGCTTCTTTGCTACTTGGAATAGGTCCTGAATACCTATAATCTTTTTCTTTTATATCATCTGGATTTTCAGCATTATTTTTCATAGTATAATAAAAATATTTTACCAAGGTAGTTCCATGGTGTTCTGCTATAATATCTTGAATTATAGCAGGCAACTTATGTTCTTTAGCTAATCTTAATCCATCTTTAACATGTGATATTATAATGTGTGTACTAAGTTTAGCGCTTATCTTATCATGTGGATTTTCTCTACCAATTTGATTTTCCCCAAAGAAATAAGGTCTTTCAGTCTTACCTACATCATGATAATAAGCTCCAATTCTAGCGACTACTGGATTTGCTCCAACTTCTTCTGCTGCCATCTCTGCAAGGTTTGCAACTAACATACTATGATGATATGTCCCTGGTGCCTCCATAAGTAACTTTTTTAATAGTGGATTATTAGGATTTGATAATTCTAATAACTTAATCGTAGTAACTTCATTAAAGGTACCTTCTAAAAATGGTAGTACTCCTAATGCAAAGATTCCTGATAACACTCCTCCAATTATAGAGAATAAACTTACTATGAAAATTTCCTTTAAATTACTAGATATAATAACTCCTGTAGCTAATGTTAATATTGAGCTAACTACTGATATATATAATGTTGCATATATAAGTTCATTCCTCTGTTGCATTTTCTTTAGCATAACAGCACCTAAAATAGCATTTATAAATACTAATAACATCACTTGTGGATCAAATTCAACCAGTGCACTAATTATGGCTGAATTAAAAATACTTATTATAATTGAAATTTTATAATTTAAAAGTAATGTGAGTAACATAGATCCAAATGCAAAGGGAATTAAAAATGCCGAAACAGCTCCAATGCTTCTAGCTAAAATAAGAGAAAGTATATTAATTAAACTAATAAGAATTAATCTTTTAGCATCAAAAAATATTTCCTTATAATTTAAATATATATAACTATATTGTAAAAATAATATAACAAATAAAAATAGTGCTAAAGATAAATATACATATACATATTTGCCTGTTATTCCATTATCAAGAAGTCCTAATTCGTTTATTATAGCAATTTGTTCTGCTGTTACAGGTTCTCCTTCTTTTATTATAATTTGATTTTTCTTTATTATAACTTTAGAAGTACTTTTTTGGGCTTCTTTTTGCATTTCTTCAGTTTTTTCACTATCATAAAATAAATTTGGATTTATTTGTGATTTTGTTATATTAACTAATATTTCTTTTAATGGAGTTGCTATATTAAATTCTTCAATAGCATTTATTCCTTCTTTTTTTGCATTTTCAAGTGAACTTTCATTATTTTCTTGAATATCTTTCTTATAAATCTTATCAATTATATTGACTATTTTTCCTTCTAAGTCAATTAATGTTTCTTTAGGTGTATTTATTAATTCTTTGTATTCACTATCTGTTAATTTAAATTGCGTTATTTTTCTTAATTCAGTTATTTTACTTGCTTCATCCATATTTGTTGCATTTAAATTTAATACTTCATCAAATAAAGACTTTATATTATCTTCTGCTTGAACTTTAACTTCATTTTTTACTGTATACTGCTTATCAACTTTTTCTATAGCTTCACTTTCTTTTTCTTTTGTTGCTTTTTGATCTATTGTATCTCTTGGTGCTTTTATATCAACTCTAGCTATGTCGCCCTCTTGCAAATTAAACTGTTTAGGTGCTATTGCTGTTAAAAGTAAAAGATATGACACAATAAATACAGTACCAAACAAAGCCAAATACTTTGATTTTTTTGACTTCAAATTCTGTAGTTTCTTATTATTTTTTGATTTCATGTTAATCACCTTCTCATCGCTAACATTGAAAGTATTAAGATATATTTTCAGCTATATCTTGTTCAACCGTAAAAATCACCTTTATACATATTGTATCTTTAGAAATATTTTCTATATTTACTTTATTGTCTATTATTTTAGCATCATTAGTTAAATCCTTTTGTAATGATTTTCTTAATTTTTCTACTGCATCTTCTACAGCTTTATCCTTATCTAAATTAACACTTTTTCCTTCTTTTCTAAAATATATTACTTGATTTAATAAACCACCAGTTTCCTCTATTTTATCATAATATTTAAAATCATTTATAGCTTTTTTTAGATAAATTTTCTTATCCCAAAAGTTTACATAAATATCTCTATCTTTTTCCCCAGTTCTTTGGATTTTTTCCCCACTTATTTGTACTTCCATTGACTTTTCGTAAAAAGTGTTAGCTATTACACTGCCACTTGGCTTAACTTCTTTTTCAAAGCCTTCTTTGCCTTGTATTGGCAAAATTAAAACATTACCTGTTTTTACTATATCTCCAGGTTTTACTGCTGGATTCCCTGAAAAAGTAAATACCCTTTTAATTTCTCCATCCATCTTAGCTAGCACTTGCTCTGGTAATATTTTTTCTGTAACTGGTGGATTAACTTTTTCTGCTACAATTACTCTTAATGTGGATCCTTCTATTCTAGCTCTTACCCACATAACTTCTGAATCTAAATCTTCCATCTTTTTTTCTATATTATATACATTTATATCAGATTTTTTTAATCCTGGTTTTATACCTATAGATGTAAGTTCCTTTCTAATCTCAAATGGTGATAAATTATTTCTAGTTTGTATATCTATGGCCCAGATATAATTAGATAATAAGTATAAAACCAATAAAAATACTCCTGCTCCAATACACAATGATAATTTTCTTTTTATTGATAATAGTAAAACTATTATACCACTTTTCCCAACAATTCTGACTTTTCCTTTAGTCCTTTTAACTACCTCTTCCACTTCTTTATATGAATCAAAAGGTATCTGAAACCTTACTGTAGTTATATTAAGTTTAACTATTTTTGATACATTTATTCCTTTTTGCCAAAGTATGTTCAATGTCTTTTCAGGTATTAGACTGTTAACTTCTATTGTTATTTTTCCTACTTTAAACTTATCTAATATCATATTTATCCCTCATAAGATATTCCTCTAAAAATTCCACTTATAGTAATGGTATTATCTCCTATAAAAAGTATTTCAAATTTTTCACCCTCTACTATAACTGCACCAATTCTAGAGTTTATTTTTATCATGTTATTGTCAAAAGTCATAATACCCTTATGATTTTCAATTGTTATTTCCTTATTTCCTACAACAATGATCTTTGGCAAATCTAAAACAACATCTGTGGGAAACTCTAATTTATCAAATACTTTTTCTCGTCCTCTTTGAAACTTATCTTCCATATTCTCCTCCTCTATACCCAAATACTCTGCTATTGTAATCTATGATTAAATAATTAAATTAATTCATTAAAATTTACCATACATTGTATTTTGTATATAAAACAGTTTTTGAAAGTTAAAGTTCAAGTTAGTGCTTACTAAAAATACTATATATTAAAATATTATTTAAATTATAGTGTAATACAACTCTTAATTTCAGATGATGTAGCTTCTTTGAGATTTTTTCATAATTACTTGGACAACAAAAAAATCCTTATGTTTAACAATATATTAAACATAAGGATTTTTTGTATAGCTTATAAATAATAAAAGAACTCAAAAAAAGAGTTCTTTTATTATTTATTTAAATATTCCTTAACAATCTGACTTACAAGTTTACCATCAGCTCTGCCTACAATTTTAGGTCTTATAGCCGACATAACTTTACCCATATCTTTAATGCTACTTGCACCCATTTCTTCAGCTGAATCTTTTACTATTTGTTTTATTTCTTCTTCGCTTAACTGCTGAGGAAGGTATTCCAACAAAATTTCTAGCTCAGCATTACACTGATCCACTAAATCTTGTCTATTTCCTTTTTCGAATTCAAGCATAGATTCTCTTCTTTGCTTAACTTCTTTTGCTAAAATATTGATAACTTCATCATCCTCAAGCTTAACATTATCAGTTTTCTCAACTAATAATATAGCAGATCTCGCTGTACTAATTGTATTAGCTTTAAATTTATCTTTAGCCTTTAAAGCGGCTTTCCAGTCTTCTTGAAGTTTTTCCTTAATTGTTGGCATTGTTATACCTTCTTTCAAAAGAAACCATTTTATTTAAACTTTCTCTTTCTAGCAGCTTCTGATTTTTTCTTTTTCTTAACGCTTGGCTTTTCATAATGTTCTCTCTTTCTTACTTCTGAAAGAACCCCAGCTCTAGCACACTTCTTTTTAAATCTTCTTAAAGCACTTTCAAGTGTCTCGTTTTCTCCAACTTTAATTTCTGACATTTACTATCCCTCCCTCCGCTAGCTTAAATTAATTAACTCAGCTATGGGCTTTATAACACACGGTATATTATACAATATTACAATGATTAATGTCAACAACTTAGAATAAAATGTCTGACTAATTATATTGTAAATTTTAACCTGGTGGCCATTGCAAGTTTCTACCAGCTAAAATGTGAAAATGCATATGATTTACCGTTTGGCCACCATCTTCTCCACAATTGTTCACTATTCTATATCCACTTTCAGCAATACCAAGCTCTACTACTAGTTTATTAATTACTTTAAAGATGTGTGAAACTACATTAATATTTTTTTCATTTAATTCATTTGCACTTTTTATATGTTCTTTAGGAATAATTAAAAAATGAACTGGTGCTTCTGGATTTATATCATAAAATGCATATACAAGCTCATCTTCGTATAACTTTTTGCTTGGAATATCACCTTTTATAATTTTACAAAATATACAATCTACCATAAATTCACCTCCTAAAAAATATTATCAAAATGTTCCGTTCTAATACAATATTGATATATGCATAATCAAAACTCTTATCATAATTCTAAAATTCCAATCACAATGTCACTTCATCTATTGCATATATAAATATATATTTAAAACATAGCCTATTAGAAATTATAATTTTGTATATAATTATATTTTCTTATTTTTACACATTTATTATATCAAATCTTTACTTTATTTTCCCAATAATATAATTATCTTCGTAATCTTCTATATTGCAATTCATAATTTTGCCTATCATCTTTTCATTTGCATCAGAAATCTCAGCTTTTACATAGTTTTTTGTATATCCTTCAAACATTCCTGCTTTATGCGGACATTCTCTTTCTATTAAAACACCCATATCTCTGCCAACTAGTTTCTTAATAAATTCTATTTCATTTTCTTTATTTAACTCTGATAATATTTTACTTCTTTTATCTTTAATAGTTCCATCTATTTGATTTGGCATTTCTGCTGCTTTAGTTCCCTTTCTAGGACTATATTTAAATAAATGAACTTTAGTTAATTTTAAATTCTTTAAATATTCATATGTCTCATTAAACTCTTCTTCAGTTTCACCAGGGAAACCTACTATTAAATCAGTTGTAATTGATACATCTTCAATATTCTCTCTTAGTGTTTGAACTGTTTTAGCATATTCTTCTGCAGTATATCTTCTATTCATTCTCTTTAAAGTATCATTAGAACCACTTTGAAGTGATAAATGAAAATGAGGACATAATTTTTTCATGTTTTTTATTTTATTTATTACTTCATCAGTAAAAAATGCTGGTTCTATAGAACCAATTCTAACTCTATCTATTCCGTCTATCTTTTCTATGTCTTCCAGTAAGCTTATTAGCGTAATGTCTGAGCCTAGATCCACTCCATAAGAAGCTGTATGTATACCAGATAAGATAACTTCCTTAAATCCATGCTCTGCTAATTTCTTTACTTCTTCAATAACTTTTTGTGGATTTTTAGAACAAGTAGCACCTCTTGCATATGGAATCAAACAAAATGTACAAAATCTATTACATCCATCTTGTATTTTTAAAAATGCTCTAGTTTTATCTTGATATTCTTCTATATTAAGTTCTTCGAATTCTTTATTTCTAAGAACTTCATTGACACTTACTTGTATTGCTTTTTCATCTCTAGCTTTATTAACAAAATATACTATATCACCTTTATTTCTTGTTCCTAAAACAACATCTACACCTTCAATTTTAGAAACTTCTTCTGGAGCTATTTGAGAATAACATCCAACCACTGCAATTATAGCATCACTATTAGTTCTTCTAGCCTTGCTTATTATTTGTCTTGATTTTTTATCCCCCATGTTTGTAACTGTACATGTATTTATAACATAAACATCAGCAAAATCATCAAAGTCAGTAACACTATAACCTTCTCTTATAAACTTTTCTGTCATCGCTTCAGTTTCATATTGATTAACTCTACATCCTAATGTGGCAAATGCAACTTTCATTAAACATTTCCTCCTAAATCTGCTAATTCATATTGTATTAAAGAAGTAGCTACAAATCCTGCTGTTTCTGTACGTAAAATTCTATTGCCTAGAGTTATTATATAGGCACCTTTGTGTTTTAAAGTTTCAATTTCACTTTCTTCAAATCCACCTTCTGGTCCTATTACAACTCCTATATTTTTTATAGAATTTAAATCTACATTTTTATCACTTAGTTCTTTTACAAGACTTTTGAAACCAAAATTTTCTGCGTTTTCATAAGGGACTAAAATTAGATCTAATCTTTGTAGTTCATTTAAAGCTTCGTCAAACTCAACAACTTCTCTTACATTTGGTATAATACTTCTTTTTGATTGCTTAGCTGCCTCTAACGCAATTCTATTTAGTCTTTCAAGCTTTTTAAATTCGCCCTTTAATTTAACATCTACTCTATCTGTTATTATCGGCACAAATTCTTTTATACCAAGTTCCGTTCCTTTTTGAACTATCAAATCCATCTTTTGTCCTTTAGGTAATCCTTGAAATAAAGTTATATTTACTCTACTTTCATTATTAGTACTTAATTCTTCTAATATATTTACTATTACTTCTTGTTTTCCAACAGATTCAATTTCTCCTAAGTATTCTTTACCTTCACAGTTATTTAAAACTACTTTTTCACCCTGATTTAAACGTAAAACCTTATATATATGTTTTACATCATCACCAAGTATTTTTCCCTCTTTTTCTGTGATATTGCATGCTGAAGTAAAAAACTTATGCATAAAAATCTCCTTCATTAAATAAATTCAAAATTATTTTTAGCTTCATTACTTTGCTCTATTTTAATTAATGTTAAAAAACATTATTTTAATTTAGCAACTATACAATTCCATTCTCCATCTTTGTTTACTTCCATAACCTCAAATCCACACTCATCAAGCTTTGAAGTAACCATGTCTACTCTTTCATGTATTATTCCTGAAGTAATAAATAATCCACCTTTATTTAGAGCTTTACTAACATCATCTGTTAATATACAAATAATTTCTGCTATTATATTTGCAACTACTATATCAGCTTTACCATCAATTACATCAAGAAGATTTCCTTCTAATATTTCAATATTATCTAAATCATTTAATCCTACATTTTCTTTAGCAGATTCAACTGCTACTGGATCTAAATCAACTCCTAAAGCTAATTTTGCTCCAAGCTTTGCTGCAGCTATGGCTAAAATACCAGAACCACAACCAACATCAAAAACAGTTGAATCTTTTTTCACATACTTTTCTAATGCTTTAACACACATTCTTGTAGTTTCATGTGTTCCTGTACCAAATGCCATTCCTGGATCTAATTCAATGACTAACTCTTCATCTTTAGGTGCATATTCTTCCCACATAGGTTTTACAACTATTCTGTCTGTAATATTTGATGGTTTATAGTACTTCTTCCAGTTGTTTGCCCAATCTTCTTCTTTTATCTTGTCACATTCAACTATACCTTTTCCTATATCTATTCCCATGTCTTGAATTTCTTTAATTTTTTCCTTTGTAATTGAAACTATTTCTTCTAAATTATCGTCTCCAGAGAAATAAGCTTTAACTACTGCAAATTCACCTTTATGCTCTAATACGTTTATGTCTGCAAAATCCCAAGTTAATGGTCCTTGATCTCTTGTTAATAAATCGTTTGGGTCTTCTACGGCAACCCCTTGGCTGTTTAATCCATAAAATATTCCTGATACAGGTTCTATTGCTTCGCAACTTGTTATTACTCTAACTTCTATCCATACTCCGTTCATATTAAATCACTCCTACACTTATTTTAATTTTTTAGTCTTCTTTTATTGCTATTAAAAATTTAGTTTTTATTCCTTGTTCCGTAAACATTCTTTCATGTTCAGTTTCAACATTTCCTTCAAAACCACTAGTATGTAAATCATAAGTTATATATTCAATTCTAAACTTACCTTCTTTAAAATATTCAAGAGATTCTTCAAATAATTCATCATCATCTGTCTTAAACCAAATCTCTCCATTTTCTTTTAAAAAGTTTCTATATTGAGTTAACTGTCTTGTATGAGTTAGTCTTCTCTTCTTATGTTTCTTTTTAGGCCAAGGATTGCAAAAATTAATATAAATTCTACTTATGTTGTCATTTTCATCTAACATTTCATTAATAAGACCAATCTCTTGAGCCATCAATTTAATATTATTTAATTCTTTATTTTTCTCGTTATATGCTTTTTCTATATTTCTTTTAGCTAGACCTAGCACTTCGTCTTTTATATCAATTGCAATATAATTAATATTTTCATTATCAGAACCATGTACAGCTACAAACACACCTTTACCGCATCCAAGTTCTAAGTAAATAGGATTTTCATTGTTAAATGATTCCTTCCACTTACCTTTGTTTTCTTTAGGATTTACAATAAAAAAATTACAACTTTCAAGTTCTGGTCTTGCCCATGGCTTTTTTCTCATTCTCATTGTTAATTCACTCCATCTTTTATCTAATGCCTTATAAGTTTAATATCAAACCAATAAGACCTATGTATTTCCTTAATAAAAAAAGAATTCTTTTGCTTATTTTAGCATTAAAATTCACTTTATCATTCATAATAATTATACATATATCGAAATATATTGCAATTATATAAAATTTGAAACACTTCTATTTAATTGGTTTTATAAAATATAAAAAGCTATTTATTTCCCAAAAAAATCAAGAAATAAATAGCTAATCTATACTTATTTTTTAAATTTATTTACTAATGCTTCAAATTCTTCTTCATGATCCTTTAGATAATCATGAAAATTAACATTATCTTTTTCCAATAATAATGCTAATTCATAAAGAAATTCTGGAATATCTTCTGTTAAAATGTCTCCATATATTTTACCAAGTCTTGCATTGCCTTCTTCAAAAGATCCATTTATATGAAGTTCAAATACGTCTTTAGTTTCATCATTTACTCTCTTCTTCTTTCCTGTAAATCCAATCAAAGCAACTTCATGAATACCACATGAATTTCCACAGCCGGATATATGAACTCTAGGTAATACATCTTTTCTATAATTTTTCTCTTTAAAATATTTTAGTATATTATCTAATATACCCTGGCTATTTAATATGCCTATTTGACATGTAGGTACTCCTATACAAGATATACTTTGTTCTAATGTAGTTTCTCCACCTAAATCTTTTGTAGCTTCTAAAAGCCTTTTAGCTTCTTCTCCATTTAAATTTCTAATATACATGCCTTCTGTCATAGTAAGTCTTATTTCTACATCTTTAGTATTTTCAATTTCGTCAATAATTAATTTTAAATCTTTAAGATATAATTGACCTCCTATTGGATGAAAGTATACACTATACAATCCCTTTTGCTTTTGCTCATACAATCTATTATGTTCTAAATCAATTTCTATACCTTCTTTGTTGCACTCTGATACATGTAAATGCAAAGTCAAATCTTCTTTGTCCCTTAATTCTTTCAAGTGTTTTTTATAGCAATTTAAAAATTCTTCTGGTCCCATTTTATCTAATATATATCTTATACGTGCTTTGTTTTTATTCTCATAGTCACCTTCTTCCATAAATAGATTTGTCATAGCTTCAACATGATATAAGACGTCACTAGGATCTATAAGTTCATCACACACAATTCCTAACTTTGGATTTTTTCCTAACCCTCCGCCTATGTATACCTTAAAATACTTTTTACCATTTTCTACAACTGCTAAAAACCCTAAATCTGTAACAGTAGAATGTCCACAATCCATATTACTGCTTGAAAATGAAACTTTAATTTTTCTAGGAAGATTATATGTATTTATTTTTCTTAAAAAATGATTATTTACTGCTAATGCATAAGGTGTAACATCAAAAGCTTCATACCTATCTACACCTGCTAGTGGAGACATTGCAACATTTCTTGGATAATTTCCACCTGCTCCTCTAGTATATATATTATGTTCTAATCCTTCTTTCATTATTTCACATGCATCATCTATAGATATATCATGAAATTGAACAGCTTGCCTTGTAGTTAAATGTATCTTTTCTAAATTATACTTTTTAGCCATATCATATATAAATTTTAATTCATCTACATGTGTTATTCCTGATGGTATTCTAAGACGCATCATAAATTTTTCACCACCACGATGAGCATATGTTCCCATGCCACCAGATATTTTCTTAAAATCCATTGCCGACATTTTACCTTCACAAAAATCATGACCTATTTTTCTGAAATCTTCTATTTCATCTAACAAAATTTTTTTCAACCTATCCATTAAAACCTACCTACCTTTGCTTTAAGATTAACAATAAACAAACATTTATAAATTCCTCTACTCACTAGCTTTATATTACAATATAACCCATCTTTAAAATATCCCTAAAATTAAAATGATGCTTATATTACAGTATTATCTTTATATATATTTCACTTTATTATGCAAAAAAATCGTTTCAAATTATATTAAAATTTGAAACGATTTTTTATTTAAAAATTATTTTTTTCTTCCGAAAAATGTTTTCTTAGAATTATGAGTATTTTCATTCATTTCTTCACCGCAAGCTTCCATAAACGTATATAACGCTTCTTTTTGCTTTTGATTTAATCCTTTTGGTATATCAACAATAACTCTTACATATTGATCACCTTTTCCAGTAGAATTAACTCTAGCAACACCTTTTCCTTTTAATCTAAATAGTGTTCCTGATTGTGTTCCTTCAGGAATAGTATATTTCACATTTCCTTCTACTGTTTTAACTGTAATCTCTGTACCAAGAGCTGCTTTAGCCATTGATATATGAGTATCTATATAAATATCATTTCCTTTTCTTGTGAATTCCTTTGATTGAGCTACATTTATTCTAATGTATAAATCTCCAGGACTTCCCCCTCTTAAGCCATGTTCACCTTGTCCTCTAAGAGGCATAACATTTCCAGTATCAACTCCCGCAGGAATATTTACGTTTATCTTTCTTGTCTTTCTAACATTTCCATTTCCTCTACAATGTGTACAAGGTTTTTCAATTATATTTCCTGTACCACTACATCTATCACAAGTTGATGTTGATACAAAACTTCCAAGTGGAGTTTGTCTTTGTACTCTTACTTGACCTGAGCCGCCACAAGTTGGACAAGTCTTCTTAGAAGTTCCAGGTTCAGCACCTGAACCATTACAGTGTTCACAACTTTCGCTTCTATTAACTGTAATTTCCTTTTCAACTCCAAAAACAGCTTCTTCAAAAGTTAATGTTAATGTATATTCAATGTCATTTCCTCTAACTGGTCCATTTCTTCTACGTGTACTTGAACCGCCAGTAAACATATCAAAAATATCTCCAAAGCCGCCCATATCAAAGCCACCAAAGCCGCCTGATCCAAATCCACCGCCATTAAAATCAGCTGTTCCAAACTGATCATAATTAGATTTTTTTTCAGGATCAGAAAGCACTTGGTACGCTTCATTTATCTCTTTAAATTTTTCTTCTGCTTCTGCATTTCCCTTATTCTTATCGGGATGATACTTAATAGCTAATTTTCTAAAAGCTTTTTTTATTTCATCATCACTTGCACCTTTTTGAAGTCCAAGAACTTCATAATAATCTTTGTTTGCCATTTATTAATGTTCACCACCTAGTTTTGTTTTCTACCTTAAAGAGGGAAGACGAGCATTGCCTTCCCTCTGAATTATTATATTAGATAACTAGAATATAGTAAAATTATTTATCATCATCTACTTTAAAATCAGCATCTACAACATTGTCATCATGTGGTGCTTGCTCTGCTCCACCTGCTGCATTTGGATCAAATCCACCAGCTTGAGATGGATCTCCACCTGCTGCTGCATAAACTTTAGAAGATACAGCATAGAATTCTTGAGTTAATTCTTCTGTAGCTTTCTTTATAGCTTCTAAATCTTCTCCATCTTTTATAGCTTTAAGAGCTTCTAATTTTTCAGTAACTTTAGCTTTGTCTTCTGCTGATACTTTATCTCCAAGTTCAGTTAAGGCTTTTTCTGTTTGATAGATTAATTGATCTGCATTATTTAAAGTTTCTACCTTTTCTTTTCTCTTCTTATCTTCTTCTGCAAATTTTTCTGCTTCTTTTACAGCTTTATCTATTTCTTCATCATTTAAGTTAGTAGATGCAGTAATAGTTATATTAGCTTCTTTTCCTGTTCCTTTATCTAATGCTGATACTTTAACAATACCATTAGCATCAATATCAAAAGTAACTTCAATTTGAGGAATTCCTCTTGGTGCTGGAGCTATTCCTGATAAAGTAAATCTTCCTAATGATTTATTATCCATAGCCATTTGTCTTTCACCTTGAACTACATTTATTTCAACTGATGTTTGACTATCTGCTGCAGTTGAGAATATTTGACTCTTTTTAGTTGGAATAGTTGTATTTCTTTCAATTAATGGAGTTGCTATTCCACCAGCTGTTTCTATTCCTAAAGTTAATGGTGTAACATCTAATAATAATACATCTTTAACTTCTCCTGTTAATACTCCTGCTTGAACTGCAGCTCCTACTGCTACACATTCATCCGGATTAACTCCCTTTGATGGATCTTTTCCTGTAAAGTTTTTAACTGCTTCTACAACAGCAGGTATTCTTGTTGATCCACCAACTAAGATTATTTTTTCAATTTCATCTATAGAAATTGCAGCATCACTTAATGCTTTTTTCATAGGTTCAATACTTCTTTGAACTAAGTCATTAGTAATTTCATTGAATTTAGCTCTTGTTAAGTTTAGGTCTATATGTTTTGGACCTGTTGCATCAGCTGTTATAAATGGTAAATTGATGTTTGTTTGCATTGATGAAGATAATTCAATCTTTGCTTTTTCTGCTGCTTCTTTTAATCTTTGAAGAGCCATTTTATCTTGTCTTAAATCAATTCCATTTTCTGCCTTAAATGTTTCTGCTATATAATCCATAACTTTTTGGTCGAAGTCATCTCCACCAAGTTTTGTATCACCATTAGTAGATAATACTTCAAATACTCCATCTCCTAATTCTAAGATAGATACATCAAAAGTACCACCACCTAAATCATAAACTAATATTTTATGATTTGAATCCATTTTATCTAATCCATAAGCTAAAGCTGCTGCTGTTGGTTCATTGATTATTCTTAATACTTCTAAACCAGCAATTTTACCTGCATCTTTTGTTGCTTGTCTTTCACTATCATTAAAGTAAGCTGGTACTGTAATAACCGCTTGAGTTACACTTTCACCTAAATAGCTTTCAGCATCAGCTTTTATTTTTTGAAGTACCATAGCTGAAATTTCTTGTGGTGAATAGTTCTTACCATCTATATCAACTTTATAAGAAGTTCCCATATGTCTCTTTATTGAGATAATAGTTTTGTCTGGATTTGTTATCGCTTGTCTTTTAGCTACTTGACCTACTAGTCTTTCTCCGCCAGCTTGGAAAGATACTACTGATGGAGTAGTTCTTGCTCCTTCTGAATTTGTTATAACAACAGGTTCTCCACCTTCCATAACTGCAACACATGAATTAGTTGTACCTAAGTCAATTCCTATTATTTTTCCCATAATATATTCCTCCTAAATTTGGTTTAATTTATTTGTATATTTTATTTAAATATTAGCCTCTTTTCATAGGCTAGTTAATTAGTTAGCTACTTTAACAACTGTATATCTAATTACTTTATCTTCTTTTTTATATCCTTTTAAGAAAACTTCTGCAATTTGATTTTTTCCCATATTCTCATCTTCTATATGCATTACTGCTTGATGAAGATTTGGATCAAAATCTGCTGATGCATCTATTTCTTCAACTCCTAGTTTTTCAAAAGAACCTTGGCAAGATTTTATTGTCATCTCTACACCTTTTTTTAGGTCTTCAAGACTTCCTTCTGCAGCAACTGCTCTTTCAAGATTATCTAAAACAGGAACTAATTCTTTTAATACATCTACACATGCATCTGAGTATATTCCTTGTTTTTCTTTAGTTGTTCTTTTTCTGTAGTTGTCATATTCAGCAGTAATTCTTAATACTCTATCATTTAAAGATTCCATTTCCTGCTTTAATTTTTCATTTTCTTCTTTATACTTTTTCATCATGCTAAGTTCATCCTCTTCTTCATTTAAAGATTCTTCAGAAGCTTCATCATTTAGATTTTCCTTATCATTATTTTCAATGTTATCTTCTTTTTTTTCATTTTCTTCGATAACATCTTCAATTACCTCTTCTACTTCTTCATTTTTTAAAGTTTCACCATTATATTCCATTTCTGAAATTACACCTCTTCTCTTATTGATTATAAAAATTATTTATTCTGATTATTTAACATATTGTTTAATTCTTTTACAATTTCAGCCATTATTGCTATTACTTTAGAATAATCTATTCTTCTAGGACCTATTAATCCAATGGTTCCAATGGGTCTATTTCCAAAAGAATATTCTGCAGCTATTATGCTACATTCTTTAGCTTGTGGCTTATAATTTTCTTCACCTATTCTAATAGTTATATCTTCATTTGTTTTAAGTAAATCTCTTAATGACTCTTTATCATTAAGAAGAGATAACATTTCCTTAGCTTTTTCAATATCGTTGTATTCTGGATAGTTAAATATATTAGTAGTGCCCTCCATAATTAAATCAGGTGAATCTGCTGCATTTTTTAGAGTTTCATATAATGGAGTTAACAAAGCATTAAATAATTCATCGTATCCTTGTAAATCTTCTTTTAATTGATTGATAACTTGTAAATTTATTTGTTCTATACAAAGATTTACCAGTCTCCTATTAATAACTGCATTTATCTTATTCAATTCCTCAATTGTCGGCGTTGAATTAACTCTTATTATATGATTTTTCATTACTCCAGCATCTGTTATTATTACTGATACTAATGTAGTACTATCTACTTTCATCAACTGAAGTGATTTAATAAAACTTTTATTTACTGATGGAGTTTGAACTACACAAGTTAAATTAGTAAGTTCTGATAATAAAGAACTTGTTTGTCTAACTATTTTATCTACTTCTAACATAGCCGTATCTATAATATATTGCTTTATTCTCAAATTTTCTTCAGGTGTTAGCAATTGATTTTCCATCAAATTATCAACATATAATCTATATCCCTTACTAGATGGAACTCTTCCTGACGAAGCATGAGGTTGTTCTAAATAACCCATATCTTCAAGATCTGCCATCTCATTTCTAATGGTTGCAGACCCTACCCCTAAGTTATACTTTTTAGCAATAGTTCTAGAGCCAACTGGATCTCCAGTATGAATATAATCATTGATAATAGCTTGAAGTATTTTTATTTTTCTATCATCAATAGTCATAATCTCACCTCTTTTGTTAGCACTCACTATGTTCGAGTGCTAATGACTATGTTTTTAATATAGTATTTATCATGTTTTTTGTCAATTCTATTTATATTTAATATAAAGATCTTCACTTCTTTTATTTGATTTTTTATTGACTTTTCTCCATTTTTCTCATTTTTACTCTAATTTACTATAAAAGTTATATTATAAAATCACTCATAACACTATTTGATACTTCTATTCCACGAGATGTCAAATATATTCTACCCCCATTACGAACTAATAATTCTTGTTTAATATTTTTATCAATTATGGTTCCATATACCTCGTCTATATCTTTTTTAAACCTCTCTTTAAATTCGCTTTCTTCTATTCCGCTAATCATTCTAAGCCCCATAAACATGAATTCTTCCATGTTATCATTTATATTATTTTTATAGATTTCATTTTCAACATTTTTATTATTATTTATATTTTTAATATAAAGTTCTATATCATCTATGTTTTTTATTCTTTTCCCATCAATATAAGAACTTGCTGAAGCTCCTAGTCCTAAATATTCATTTAATTTCCAATAAACTGTATTATGGTAACATTCTTTTTCATCTTTTGCAAAATTAGAAATCTCATATTGATTATATCCATTATCTTTCAAAAATTCTTTTGTGAGCAAATACATTTCTCTTTCTTCTTCTTCAGATGGTAAATTTAATTTATCTTTATTATATAAATTATAAAAACAAGTTCCCTCTTCAATTATTAGACTATATGCAGATATGTGTTCTGGATTAAATTCTATTATTTTCTCTAATGTTCTTCTCCAATCTTCTACACTTTGATTTGGCAATCCAAACATTAAGTCTATATTTATATTTGTAAATCCTACTTTTCTTGCCAATAAATAATTATTTTCAAATTCTTCAAGAGTATGAATTCTCCCGATTTCTTTTAAAAGAGATGATTTTGTAGATTGAAGTCCCATACTTATTCTATTTACATTATATTTTTTCATAATTTTTAGCTTATCTTCACTTAAACTACCTGGATTACATTCCATAGTAAATTCTAAATTTTCTTCTAATCTTAAAGTATTAATGCATTTTAAAAGCTTCTCTAATTCTATTTCATTTAAATAAGAGGGTGTACCACCTCCAATAAATATACTTTTAATTTTATAATTGCTAGATTTAGTTCTAATCTCCTTATTAAGTGCATTTACATACTCACTAATAAATTTTTCTTTTCCTGAATATGAGGGAAAATCACAATATAAGCATTTTTGCTTACAAAACGGAATATGTATATATAAAGATATTTCTTTTAAAAATAGTTCTTTCATCTTTTCTCCTCCTAATTAATGCTTTTTAATACTTTTAGATGAAAAAAGCTGACAAATTTGTCAGCTTTTTTTCTTATGTTTAATTTTTATTATATTTTTAATCTACTTTTAATACTGCCATAAATGCTTCTTGTGGTACTTCAACAGAACCAACCTGTCTCATTCTCTTCTTACCTTCTTTTTGCTTTTCAAGTAATTTCTTCTTTCTTGAAATATCTCCACCATAACATTTAGCCAATACATCTTTTCTCATAGCTTTTACTGTTTCTCTTGCTATAATTTTTGAGCCAATTGCAGCTTGAATTGGAACTTCAAACATTTGTCTTGGAATTATTTCTTTTAACTTCTCAGCTATGCCTCTTCCTTTGCTATAAGCTCTTTCATCTGGAACTATCATTGATAATGCATCAACTACATCTCCATTTAATAAAATATCAAGCTTAACTAACTTAGTTGTCTTGTATCCTTTAAATTCATAGTCTAAAGATGCGTATCCTCTAGTTCTAGATTTTAATGTATCGAAAAAGTCATAAACTATTTCATTTAGCGGCATATCATAAGTTATTACTGCTCTTGTTTCTTCTATATATTGCATGTCTATATAAATTCCACGACGTTCTTGACATAATTCCATAACAGCTCCAACATAATCAGTTGGTGTAATTATAGATGCTTTTACCACTGGTTCTTCCATAAAATCTATTTCTGTCATTGGTGGTAAATTAGTTGGATTAGTAATATCCAATACTTCACCATTTGTCTTAGTAACCTTATATATAACTGATGGTGCTGTAGTAATTATATCTAAATTAAATTCTCTTTCAACTCTTTCTTGAATTATTTCCATATGCAATAATCCTAGGAATCCACATCTGAAACCAAAACCTAATGCGATAGATGTTTCAGGTTCAAAGTTTAATGCTGCATCATTTATTTGTAATTTTTCTAATGCTTCTTTTAATTCATCGTACTTTGCTCCATCTACTGGATATATTCCTGAATAAACCATAGGTATTGCTGGTTTATATCCTGGTAATGCCTTTCCTGTTGGTCTACTAGCTTCTGTTATAGTATCACCAACTCTTGCATCTCTAACATTCTTTATTGATGCTGTTATGTAACCAACGTCTCCTGCGCTTAATTCTGGAACTGCAAGCGCGCTTGGAATAAACACACCTACTTCAGTTACATCATAAACTTTGTTAGTTGCCATAAGTTTTATTTTATCACCTGGTTTTACTTTACCATCAAGTACTCTTACAATAGATACAACACCCTTATAACTATCATAATAAGAATCAAAAATCAAAGCCTTTAAAGGTGCTTCTTCATCTCCATCAGGTGGAGGTAAAGTTTCAACTATACTTTCTAAAACCTGTTCTATATTTAAACCTGTTTTTGCTGAAATCATAGGTGCACTTCCTGCATCTATTCCTATTACATCTTCAATTTCTTGTTTTACTTCTTCTGGTCTAGCTGAAGGTAAATCAATTTTATTTATAACTGGTGAAATTTCTAAGTCATTATCTAAAGCTAAATAGCAATTTGCTAAAGTTTGAGCTTGAATCCCTTGAGTTGCATCAACTACTAATAAAGCACCTTCACATGCTGCTAGACTTCTAGAGACTTCATATGTAAAATCCACATGTCCTGGAGTATCTATAAGATTAAATATATACTCTTCTCCATTCTCTCTCCTATAGACTAATCTAGCTGCTTGAGACTTTATTGTTATGCCTCTTTCTCTTTCAATCTCCATATTATCTAAGATTTGTTCTTCCATTTCTCTCTTAGTTAATGTTCCTGTTGTTTCTAACAATCTATCTGCAAGTGTTGACTTACCGTGATCGATATGTGCTACTATTGAAAAATTTCGTATATATTTTTGTCTTTCACTCATATATATAACTACCTTAATAAGGCAGTTTAGTCACCCCCATTGTATTTAAATAAAACCTTTTATTTTTTTCAAGTGCCTAAATTATATCATACATGTATTTAATATTTCTATATAAAACTTTTTCAAACCCTTTTATCTAAATATTATTCTTTAGATTTATGAGTAAAATTATACGCATTTTCTTTTAAACCAGTAAAATTAATACTAATTTTGTTATATAAATTTTTTAACTTCTGTGTAAAAATAGATTCTTCATTAATTCTTAAGTCCTTATTACCTATTCTGATCAACAATTGTTTATCTTGTTCTTTATAAATTTTAATTGTTGAATTATCTTTTATAAAATTTGAAAAGTCTTCTCCAAACTCTTCACTAACTAATTCGTAATTTTGCTTTGTATTTCCAAGTGGAGATAATGATTTTGTATTAATGATATTCACCTTTATAAGTCCACCTAATACAATTAAGATCAGCATAATTACTGGTAACATTCTTCTAAATATCCCGTGTTTTTTTTCTCTCATTTTAAAAGACCACCTTTAGATATATTTATCTAAATAATGGTCTTATTCCATTAATATTATTCATTAATCCCTATTTATTTAATATTTCAGCAATAACCCTTGCCATGCATCTTGCTGTAACTTTTGCTTCTTCAATTGAATTTACATTAGATCCCATTTCAAAAAGTAAGCTTCCATCACTTTTACTTTGATTAAATGCATTTTTTCCTCTATTATAAGTTAATATTTTTCTTGTTAATCCTGGAAATAGTTCTTCTGTCTTTTTAAATACTTGTTCTGTTAACGCTTTATTTTTATCATACCTTGTACTATTTTTAGCATTTACAAACATAATTTTAGCAGCTTCTGTCCCTTCAACTTTTGTAGTCATAGCACCTTTGTCAGGCACAGAATCTCTATGCAAATCTAATATAATTTTAAAATCACCATATTTTTTTAGATACTTATCTACCGTTTCACTTGATCTTGAATAACTATCATTATATGAAACGCTATGATTTGTTTTATCATGTATTACTGAAATTCCATAGTTCTCTTCTAATTCTTTTGCTAATACATCTCCAACGCCAACTACATTTGCATTTTCATCAGTAGTATCAGCAGGAGCCTCTGCATAATTTTCAGTTGTATGTGTATGATAAATTAAAATTTCAGGTTTAGATACATTTAGTTCCTTTTTTAAGGATGCATCATAAATCTTACTATTTAATGATTTTTCATTTGATGAAAATTTTAATATACTGTCTTCATTTACGCTAAATTGATTAAATGTTAATGTAGACTCATCATTTCTATCTATATTATTAAAAAAGCCAACTTCGCTTTTTAATATATTCTCATATGTTAACCCGTCCAAACCAACTGATTTTAATAAAACATTTTTTAAAGATAAGTTATTTTCCGCATAACTTTCTTCATTATAAACTTGTTCTTTTACTATTGGCATACCTAAGTTTAATAATTGAACATATGCATATCCACCTCTCTCATTACATTGCTTCAATACACTGCCAACCCTTAGAAAAAATATAAACACTATAATAATTAATAATATTAGTCCACTGTTAATTCTGGAAAGAAACTTAGTTCTTGCATTCTGTTGTTTAAAATTTTTTCTTCCTAATGTAAGTTTATACAAGTTAACCCCCCCTTGCTTCTTTTATATTTATATTAATAAATTTACATAATTATTATCTTTATTTATAAAATTATTAATTTTATAAAAACAAAAAGTGGCTAAGCCACTTTTAATTTAAAAACTTATTTATATCTTCCATTTCCATATCAGGTTGAAGCGCCATATTTACACCATTAGATATAATTTTAGATAATGCCTCAATAATCATATCTACCTCTTTTGGTGCTACTATTAATTCACCAACATTAGCAGATAAAACCTCTTTTATAAGAAGTTTCTTTTCTGATTTATCAATATCTTTTAACATATTATAAAATTCTTTTCCTGATGAAGATTTGCTTATTAATTCATCTATAACTAAATCTATTGAGTCACTAGCAATTGTAGCTGCATCAACAACTGTTGGTACACCTACTGCAATTACTTTTACACCTAAAGTTTTTTCACTTATTTCTTTTCGGTTATTTCCAACACCTGCACCTGGAGATATTCCCGTATCTGAAATTTGAATTGTTCTGTTAACTCTTTCTATACGTCTTGAAGCTAATGCATCTATGCAAACTACCACATCAGGTTTAACTTTATCAACTAAAGATCTTATAATTTCTCCGGTTTCAATGCCTGTTATACCTAATACACCTGGTGCTATAGCACATACAGGCCTTACGGAATCATCAATAGCCTCAGGCATAACAACTTGCAAATGTCTAGTTACCATTATTTTTTCTGCAACTTTAGGTCCTAAAGCATCTGGTGTTACTTGCCAATTTCCAAGACCAACTACTAGTGCTGTTTGCTTTTCCTCTAAATTAATAAGTCTTTTTAATATTTTTCCTAAAACCTTAGAAACATCATCCATTATTCCACCATCATAAACTGTAAATTCTGGAATATCCATTGTTATATAATTTCCTACAGGTTTACCCATTTTTTTAGCTCCATCTTCATTTTCTATCTTTACTGTAGTAAATTTTATATCCCCCTCTTTTTCTTCTTCTGCAATAACTCCATCAATTTCTCTATTATGTTTTTTTATATACATTTCCCTTGATTCAATTGCCAAATCTGTTCTAATATCCATTGTTACCTTACCTCCATATATCAAGTTATTCTTATTTTTAGCTAGATTTTTCTTATAAAAATCGCCTTTCTCTATCTGAATCTTAGAAGAACTTATCCACATGCAACCCATTGATTATCTCATATATTACAAAATAAGATTATTGTTAATGGTAGCAATCAGATAAATGCTTAATACTATTATTTTTCCTATATGTTTAAATTTAATACTTGAATTACATAACTTTCAATGTTATAATAAGGTTTGTTGAAATTAAACGTTGAGCAGATTTCCCCGAAAACTGCTTAGGCCCTATAAAACTTTAAGGGGGTGAATCAAGAATGGCAAACATAAAATCAGCAAAAAAGAGAATTAAAGTTACTGAAACTAAAACTTTAAACAATAGAATGATTAAATCAGCGTTAAAAACTGTAATTAAAAAGTTTGAAGCTGCTGTAGCTGGTAACAATGTTGAAGAAGCTAAAACTGCTTTCGTAGCAGTAACTAAGTCTTTAGATGTGGCTGCTTCAAAAGGTGTTGTTCACAAAAACATGGCTGCAAGAAAGAAATCTAGATTAGCTGCGAAATTAAACGCTATGGCGTAATCTAATAAACCCACCATTTTTGGTGGGTTATTTATTTTCTTATCTTTTTACTGTTAAAGTATTAATAAGTAACAATTCCATTTCCATAGTCTTATCTAGTCCACTAGATTTTAAATTATTTTCTGTATTAACACACAATTTAACAAGTTCACTTAATTGTTTTTCTGTAAATTTACTACTTTGTGCAACTAATTTTTCACAAACAAACTGTGGTAATCTTAATTCTGTCATGAAATTATTTATCTTTTTCCCTTGTCTTAATCCAGTTTTTATATCATAAAGTTTGATAAAATGTCTTTGAATATTACTTATTATTAACATATGTTGATCTGATTTATATAAAATTTCCTTCATTACATCCATTGCACGCTCTATTTTTCTTTGTGCTATTAATTCAACTAAATCAAATACATCATCTTCTCCAGATGATGATATTAACATATCAATATCTTTTTTAGTTATTTCTCTTCCATCTGTATATGAAATCAATTTATCAATTTCTCTTTTTATTATGTCAAAATTATTTTGCACTTTTTCTGCAAAATATATAAGTTCTATTTTCCCTATATTCTTTTTATTTATTTTAAATAAATCATTTATTTTCTTAATATAAGAGTCTCTTCTTAATTTATCACAATGTACAACTGGTATTAATTTATCTAATGAATTTAACTTTTTATTCTTATTAGGTTTTTCCCTTTTATCATTAAATAAATAATACATTATTAAAATAGTATACGGTGGCATGTCAGAAGCATATTTCAACATACTTTTATAAGTCTTATTGGATGCTTCATCACTTTTATCTTTCAAAAAATTAGCTCTGTATACAATGACAACTTTTTTATCACTCATCATTGGAAAAGTTTCACATGCATTCATAATTTCATCATAATTTGTTTTCATACCATCTATTCTTATTAAATTAAGATTATCTTTATCATTTCCTATAGTCTTATTAAGTATTGAGTTTATAGAATCCTTTATAAGCTCTTCATCTAATCCACAAAATATATATGAATTTTTTATATTTCCTTTTTCAATTTCTCTTTCAAAAACTTCATAATTAATCAAAGTAAAATCCGCCTTCCTATACTTCACATCTAAAATAGCACTTTACCTTTAAATAATATAATTTTATTTATATTATTATCGCTAAAATTTATTATATCATAATCCTTAGAATTAACTTTTGTATTATTAGTTTTAAGAATATAATTTTTATCATCAACCTTTAATACACAATTATTTTTATATTTTTTTATTTTAGCTTTATCACCTATATTTATAATTCCATTTTCTCTATATGTTTTTGTAGCAAAAGTCATATTTTTTAATTTTTTTATATCTATATTATTTTTATTTGTTACAAGTACTCTATCACCTTTATAAGTAATTAAAAAAGAACCTTCATTATAATATTGTATTTTAGGTAACGGACTATATAGTTCAATGGTTATTGCTACTATAAATAAAATAGGTAAATAAATAAATTTATATTGATTATTTTTTACAAAATATAAACTTATTAAAATGCTCATATAAAATATAGCTATATATTCATTACCATTGATTATAGGTAATGAATAATACTCTAATTTATCTAATGTCCAGTCAAACCATTTCAATATAACTAAATTAATATAACTACAAAAATCAAATAAGCTAGGTATAACATATGTAACTGGTAAAATATTGCCACATATAACTATTAAATTAATAAACGGCATTAAAAATAAATTTCCCAATATAAAATTGATAGAAAAATCTTTGAACACTAAAACTAAATATGGAAAAGTAAAAATTTCAGCTGATAAACTAATACTTAAAGTATTTCTTAACACCTTAGGCAATTTATAAAACTTATAATTAAGTTTCTTATTATACAAAATTATTCCTAGTGTTGCCAAATATGATAAATGAAATGAGACTTCAAAAACAGCATAAGGTCTCATAAGTAAGAGTACTATTCCAGATATGCTTAATGCTGAGATAGAATTATTATTTCGTTTCAATAAGTGACTTAATTCCAATGTGCTCAGCATTAAAAATGCTCTAATACTTGAATAATTACTGCCAGTAAATAAAACATATATTATAGTAAATATCAAACCTAGCTTAATGCCTAAAAATCTTTTTAGAACACTATATACTATAGCAACATGTAATCCTGAAACACTAATTGCATGTATTATTCCAAAGCTTTTCATATACTCCTTATCTTCATCATCCAAACACTCTGAATAACCAAATGCAATAGATGAAATAAGTCCTGCCTTTCTTTTGCCAATATTTTCTTCTAGCATTTGATATACTTTATTTTTAATATTATACAGTTTACTTATAAAATCATCATCGCTTTTTTGTAAATTATTTATAAAAAGAGTTCCCACTATCCCCTTTTGTTTAATATCGTTATCTTTTAATGTTCCTTTTACATTAAATTTATCGCCTTGAGTTAACTCATCTTTTAAATTTTCTATTATAATTTTTTTACCATTATAACATCCTATTGTTTCATATGAATTATTCTTTAATATTCTTACTTGTGCATCTACATTGGAATTAATATTGTAATAAGAAAAATTAATAAATAATCCAATTGCAAAAATTAAGCTAATTATAAATATAAAGTTAATTCCACAATAATAAAAAACACATATTAAAAAAAAGCCAACAATAAAAATTGTAAGCTTCTTAAAATCAGAAAACAATCCAAAAGTAATTGAACTCAATATTAGCGTTATAAAAATATATACTATTGGATTGGCTATTTCTTCAATTCTTTTTGTGTTCAAATAGCTCACCTCATCAATGAGTTTTGCCACTTTTTAAATAAAATTTCAAACACAAGTAAAAATACTACTATTATAGCTGAAATAATCATGCAGTTATTTGTTATAACTACTTGTTTTAACATAAATGTTGCTCCTAATGATACTATTGCTAAAACTAAAGATATTATCATTAATTTTCTTTCTATTGATGAGTGCCTTAGGCTTATATTGCTATTAAATGCAATAAATACAATTCCACCTAAAGACATTGTTAACAATGAAATTAAATATCTACTATTATCTTTTAATATATATGTTGATATTAATGTTATTGCACTTAATAACATTGATCTACCTATCACTTCTTTCCTGCTTATATCCATTCCATCTTTCAATAATAAAATTAATGCAAGTGGTACACTTAAAATTATATTTATAAATAATATATTAAAAATATCTAATGATTCCGATATTCCAACCATTGAAGACAATAATAAAGTTATTATTTGTGTTAAAACCAATGTATAAATACCTTTAAATGTTCTATTAATATTATGATTTAATTTTGTTGCATAATCTTTTATCTTAAAAAATCCATCTAAATAATTTTCTTTTATATAAACATCGGATATTTTCTTAACTAATAAAGAAGGTTCTCCTTTAGCTATACCAACATTAGATAAATTTAAACTTGGTAAATCCCCCAAATTTTCTCCTGTTGCTGATACTTTATATCCATCTTTATTAAATAGAGCTATTATTTGAGACTTTATTTCAGGATTTATTCTGGAAAATACTCTTACTTTATTTAATAAATCTTTTAATTCTTTAGAACTTAATGTATTTAATTCTATTCCTGATACAACTTGTTCATTTTTATATATAAGTCGTGCTTTTTTTGCTGTTGTGATAGCACTGATTTTATTTTCTTCTGTAAATAGAATTGGAATTATACCATTATCCTTTATTTTATTAACTCTTTCTTCAATATCTTCTTTAAGTGGATTTTCTAAAGCAATAATACCCACAAAAACCATATTACTTTCTATATTTTCATCCGTTGATGGTTGATAACTAAAATTTCTATATGCAAAGGCTTCCGTTATTAAACCTTCTGCTGAAAATTTTATATCAATTTCTTTTATTTTAGATTTTTCTTCATCAGTAAGTTCTTTCTCTACTCCATCTACCATAATATGAGTACATCTTTCTAATACCGAATCTAAATTACCACGTGAATTAGCTCTATACCATCTTTTTATTCTATTCAAAACTGTTATCATTTTTTTATCAAAATCCATAGGTATTTCAATAATTCTAAGATTTTGATTATCTAAAATTGATTTATATACTTTCTTTTTAGACGCATATTCTAAATATGCTATCTCAGCTAAGTCACCTGAACCATTATTATTTTCAACATTATAAATAGAATTATTACATAATAACGATATATCTAATATTCTCGTAATATTTATATCCTTAGAATATTCGACATTCTCAGATAAAGATATTTCATTATTAGTAAATATTTTTTTTACTATCATTTTTTCTTGAGTTATTGCTCCAATTTTATCTAAACACATTATATTAATATTATTTATTAAATCAAAAGTAGAAAAATTTATAATATTAATATCTTGTTTTAAAAATAATTCAGAAATATATTTAACAGCTAGTGCTATAATTAAAAAAACTGGTAAACATCCAATTATAAAAAATCCAGTATATAAATCACTTATGTCTTGTTTTACTAAATTAATACTTATCATTCCGCATATTAATATTAGGAAACTATACAACAGATACTTTCCCCATTGTTTTTGTGTTTTGTTTAATAGGGTGTTCTTTCTATTGCTTGCATATGTAAGCATTGCTAAAAGTCTTCCAAGTTGAGTAGAATTCCCTATTGAAATTACTATACCTTCCCCATTGCCTTCTTTTATTACAGAACCTTTAAAAAGTATATTGTTCATTTCACTAAGTGAATTTATTCCACCGCTTATTTTACTTTCGAATTTCTCTTTAAAAAATGTCTCCCCAGTAATATTTTTTTCATCTACTTTTATATTGTTAGCTTTTATTATTCTTATATCAGCAGGAATCAAGGAATCTTTTTTAAAAATTACTATATCGCCTATTAATATATCTTCTGCTTTTATTATTTGTTGTAGACCATCTCTTACTACAGTAGCCGTAGCAAAGTTCAACTTTTCTAAAAAGCCAATTTCCTTATCTTTTCTAATGTTATAAAACATAAGTGCTGCAGTATTTATAATTAAAAATCCTAATATAATAAATTTATAATTATTAAAATTCAATACAAATAATAAAATTGTAAGTATTAAATATATTAATATATGTACTTGTTTAAATATACTTAGTATATTCTTAGATACTCTATTCCCACTTGGTAATTCTATCTTATTACTTCCATACTTTTCTTTTCTTACTACACACTCACTACTATTAAGTCCTTTTTGTATATTACTGTCTAACATTTCAACAACTTGAAGCCATGTACTTTTACAATATTTGTCCAAAAAATCCCCCCACCTAACTAATAATTAAATAAATAATAAACCAGCCTATAAACTGGATTATTATTTATTAATTATAGTATAAATGTTAGTAGATTAAAAATAAAGTTAAAAATCTACTCTTTTGTTTTAGGGTTGAATATTAGAGCCATTAAATAACCAAAGAAAATAGCAGCAGTTATCCCTCCAGCAGCACCTTTAATACCTCCAGTAAAGGCTCCTAGTAATCCTATTTCTTTTACTTC
Source organism: Clostridium sp. ZBS2 (assembly GCF_023845855.1). NCBI lineage: Bacteria > Bacillati > Bacillota > Clostridia > Eubacteriales > Clostridiaceae > Clostridium > Clostridium sp. ZBS2. Next base: position 16,240 of record NZ_JAMQIF010000018.1, on the reverse strand, counting down.
TTTTATTGCAGCTTTAGCTAATAAATTTCCAAATCCAGGTAAAGGCACAGTAGCTCCTGCACCTCCTATCGCAACAATTTTATCATATATTCCAAAAGCACCTAATATTGCCCCAATTGTAACAAATAAAACTAATATTCTACCTGGTGTTAACTTTGTTGTATCCATTAATATTTGTGCTATTATACATATAATTCCACCAGTTATAAAAGCACTTAAATAATCCATATATGTATTCTCCTTTCAAAAACTTATTTCATTTCTATTGCAACTGCATGTGCTATACCTGGTATACTCTCTCCTTGAAGAGATGAAGTTGGACTCATTAAAGCTCCTGTAGATACTAAGAGTACATTCTTTATTTCTTTTCTCATTAATTTTTTATAAAATTCTCCTGCAAATACAACTGCTGAACATCCACATCCACTTCCTCCTGCAGCAGTTTTTTGTTGTTCATTATTAAAAATTGCTTCTCCACAATCAATATGATTAGATCTTATATCAAAACCATATTCCGATATTAATTTGTCTGCTAACTCTTTTCCTACACTCCCTAAATCACCTGTTGCTATAACATCGTAAAATTCTGGTTTTCTTCCTGTATCATTAAAATGACTTACTAATGTATCTACAGCCGCTGGAGCCATTGCAGCTCCCATATTATTAGGATCTTTTTGACCATAGTCTTTTACTTTTCCAGTAGTTACATAAGTTACCTCTGGGAATTTTCCTTCATGCCCCAATACTAGTGCACCTGAACCTGTTACAGTCCATTGACAAGTAGCACATCTTTGGCATCCATATTCTAGAGGAAATCTAAATTGTCTTTCAGCTGAACTAAAATGAGATGACGTTGCAGCTACTACATGATCTGCACATCCAGAGTCCATTATTATAGATGCTAAACTTAATGATTCTGTCATAGTAGAACATGCTCCATATAATCCAAAAAAAGGTATATCAAATTTTCTTGCTGCAAAGCTCGAAGATATTATTTGATTTAATAAATCTCCAGCAAAAAGATAATCTATATTACATTCCTGTAAATTAGCTCTTGACAAAGCCTCTGTTATAGCTGTAAACATCATTTCACTTTCAGCTTTTTCAAAACTATCTTTGCCACAAGTATCATCATTTAATATTTGATCAAAATACTCCTTTAAAGGTCCTTCACCCTCTTTAGGTCCTACTATGGAGTAAGCAGAAATTATTTTAGGTGGATTTGTTAATTTAACTGTTTGAGATCCTATTTTCTTACTATCTATTTTCATATTTACACCTACCTCAATTAACAAACTATAGTAATTAATCTTAATATCTAATTAATATAAAAAACAAAGTGGTTGTTCCACACTTTTTTAGTTGAGAGTGGAGAGATTAGAGTTAAAAGTTTTGGTAGAAAGTCATAAAGACTTTCCAAAATATATGTTTTTTAAATTCCAATATAGAATTTTCTCCTTCACTCTACACTTTCCACTCTCAATTCTCAACTAATATTTACTCATAAATCTAGATTTTATCAACTTTTATAACTATAAATCTATATAATAACTTTTTATTTTAAAAAATAGACATTATATAATACACAATACCTATAATTACAGACGTTCCTATACCATATACAAGAACTGGACCTGCAATTGTAAACATTTTGGATGCTACTCCAAAAACAAAACCTTCTTTTTTAAATTCTATAGCTGGAGATACAATTGCATTTGAAAAGCCTGTTATTGGTACTACTGTTCCTGCACCTCCAAATTGTGCTATCTTATCATATATCCCTACACCTGTTAATAATGCACCAAAGAAAATCATAGCTATAGAAACAATTGTTTTTACTTCATCTTCTGGCAAACCTAATGTTGCTATATAATTATTTATAAATTGTCCTATAGTACAAATTATTCCTCCAACAAAGAAGGCTTTCGCACAATCCTGAAGTATTTTGGGCTTTGGTTCAATTTGCTTAGCCATCTTTTCATATTTTTGTCTTATGATTTTTTCATTTCTTTTTTTCAATATTTATCACTTTGCTACTTGTAAATATAAACTTGTAGCATTCTCCTTTCTTTTTTATTTTTATATATCCATACATAAGTATTATTTGTAAATTTAGAAAATTTAATTATGTTAATTTGTTCCTTATTATCATTCGCCTAAAACTATTGTATATAGATCCCTTAAATATAATTTATTTCAATTTTAAACCACACAATTTTCAAAACAAAATTACTGATATAATTTCCTAAAGAAAATAAAAAAACAGATGATTGTCTCATCTGTTTTTTTATATTTTTTATAAAAATCACCATTTTAATTTCTATTCCTCTAATTTCTCTCGCATTTTTAAAAGTACCTTTTTTTCAATTCTTGATACTTGAACTTGACTTATACCAAGCAATTTAGCTACTTGGACTTGTGTCTTATCTTTAAAATATCTTAATACTATAATCTGCCTGGCTTTTTCATCTAGACTTCTTAACGCCTCTTTTAGTGCTATTTTATTTATCATTCCAATATCATCTTCACCTTTTTCACTTAACTTATCTATAAGCAATACAGGTGCTCCATCATCTTGATGAATTGTATCATAAAGATATTGTAGACTGTTAGCTGATTCTATAGCAAATATTATTTCTTCTTTATCTACTCCAGAATATTCTGCAAGTTCATCTATAGTAGGACTACGATTTAATTTTTTAGTTAATTCTTCTTTTGTAAAGTGTATACGCTTTGCTAAGCTTTTCACATTACGACTGACTTTTATCATCCCATCGTCTCTTAAAAATCTTTTTATCTCTCCAATGATCATAGGTACTGCATAAGTTGAAAATTTAACATTGTAACTTAAATCAAAATTATTTATGGCCTTTACGAGTCCAATAGATCCTATTTGAAATATGTCCTCATAGTCATATCCTCTATTTAAAAATTTCTTACTTATAGAAGCTACTAGTGGTAAATTCATCTCTATTAATCTATTCATAGCTTCAGAATCACCGTCTTTAGCTAAAGGTAATAATTGTGAATTATCATTATAATTATATTCCTCTCTATTAAAATTCTCTGTTCCCATATTTTTCCCCTAACTTAATATGTTAAATTTTTTCTTCATTCTAACCCTTGTACCCTTTTCCTTTTCACTTTCAACTAATAACCCATCCATAAATGTTTCCATAACAGTAAAACCCATTCCTGATCTTTCCAAATCAGGACGTGATGTATATAATGGCTCCATCACTTTCGGTATATCTTCAATACCTTTTCCATGATCCGTAATCTCAATGGTAACTTCTCCATCACGAATTTCAACTTCAATTTTAATAATTCCATTTTCCTTATTTTCATATCCGTGTATTATAGAATTAGTTACTGCTTCTGATACTGCTGTTTTCACATCACTTATCTCATCTATAGTTGGATCTAATTGAGCGATAAATGCAGCTACAGCTACTCTTGCAAAAGCTTCATTTTGAGATTTACTTACAAACTCCAAATTCATTTTATTTTCATACACAATAAATCCCTCCATCTTAAATGCATCTTACTGCCTCATCTACAGTTTCATAATGTTTAATTATTTTATATAATCCTGTTAATTCAAATACTTTATTTACGCTTTCCTTTATATTGCAAATACAGAGAGCGCCACCTTTACTATTAAGTTTTTTATTTCTTGCAACAACTACTCCAATTCCAGAACTGTCCATAAAACTCACTCCAGAAAAGTTTAAAATTAATTTTTGTATATTATCTCTATCGATTCTATCGTCAATTCTAACTCTAACTTCTTCTGCACTATGATGATCTAACTCCCCAATCATAGTGACTATTAAAATTTCATCATACTTATCAAATTTTAAATCCATATAAAAATACTCTAAAATTTTTCTTAGAGTAATTCACCTCCTTAGTTTTCTTTACCATATTTTAACATACTATTTTATGCACCGTCAATTTGTTTTATTACATTTTATTCTATTTATTCAATTTTATATAATAAAAATGAAATATCTCAATGACATTTTAATCAAAAGTGTAAAGATTATAGTTAAGAGCTAAAGTGCTTTGCTAAAACATAACGAAAAAATAAGTACTAAGCTTATTTTTTTAACTTAGTACTTATTTTTTTACTTCTTCTTTTTACTTGGTTTATATTTGGCTATCTCTTCTTCTATAATCTTAAAAAATGTCTTAACAGTTTCACCTTCATTTAGTATAAGAACTTCTATTGCATCTTCAAGGACATCCATTGTATAAATATGAAAATCACCATTACTAATACTCTCTTCCACTTCTTTTTCTAAGATTAGTTCATCTTTATTCATACTAGGAATCAATACACCTTTGCCACTAATATTATCTATAGTCTTACATACAGTATAAAAGCCTTCAATCTTTTCATTAATCATTCCTATTGGCTGTACTTCTCCAAATTGATTTATTGATCCTGTTACTGCAATATTTTGTTTTATCGGTCTTTTACTAATGGCTGAAAGCATGCATATTATTTCTGCAACAGAAGCACTATCACCTTCAACTAGTGAATACGTTTGTTCAAAACTCAACTGAAAATCTACTGGTAAGCTTTCATAAGGACTCAATAAAGTATTTATTAAACCTCTTAAAATTACAATAGATTTTTCATGAATATTTCCACTTAATTTGCATTCATTATGAACATCAATTATTCTACCACTGCCTTGAAATGCTAAACAAGTTATTCTCATAGGTCTTCCCAAGCTAAATAAACTTGTGCCAATAACCGCTAATCCATTAATAGATCCAACCTTTTCACCTTTAATAGCTATTAATATTTTATTATTCTTATAACTTTCTAGCATCTCTTCTTTAATATCTTTATCATCACAATGATAGCTACTAATAACATCATCTCTAATTACAGAGAATCTCCCCTCACTATTTGCTTTATCATTAGCTAGATATAATATTCTATCAATATAGTAATTATCCACAGAAATCTTATTTCTATCCCCTATAATTCTAGATAAATATTTAAAAATTTCTTCTATTGATTCTTGATCCATATCTAAAAGATTTTCATTTTTTGCTTTATTTTTTATATAATTTGCAACTAAACTTCTTGATGCATCATTACATTTCAATTGATTTTCCATTTCAACTTTAAATGGGAATATTCTTTTAAATTCTTCGTCTTTCTCGTGAAGTATACTAAATGCCTCATAATCACCTATTAAAATAACTTTCACATTAATTGGTATAGACTCAGGTTTTAAGCCTTCTAAAGATAGAACATCTAAATAATTTTTTGTATAACTATAGTCTATTTTTCCAAGCATTAGTATTTTCTTTAAATAATAATAACTATACCCACTAGATAGTAATGAATTAAGATTTAAAATTAAACAACCTTCATTAGCTTTTAATAAGCTTCCAGGATGTATTAACTCTATGTCTGGCAAATATCCTCCATTACTATTCTTATATTCAATATTTCCAATCAAATTATTTATTGTGGGATCTTCTTCAAAAATAACTCTTGGATGTGGTATATTTTTATTATCCACAAGAACTCTAACTTCAAATTTTGTGAAAATATCATCTATATATTGCTGATCCTCTTCTAGACTTACTGTATAGCATTCAACTATCTGCTCTTCAATCCAATCAAACATTTGAGAAAGATACATACAAGTAAATTTATCAGTTACAAATTCAAATAATAAATCTTCCTTCATTTCTTTCATTTCTTTTTTAAGATATTTTTCATAAATAACTCTTAATTCATTAATTGATTTAATTTCAAGTGCAGTTAGCTTATCTAGTACAACTTGTGCTTCCTTTTTCAATTCTGATACTTGTTCCTTGATTACCCCCTGTTCGTCATTTTCCAATTCATCATACTCATCTTCTGTCATCTCATTTCCTTGAGATTTTAATGGAATAAATACAAAACCACCATTTGTTGCTTTTACTTCAAAATTATTTTCCTTTGCTTTTTTCATTAAATTAGAAATACACTCATTCCTTTGTTCCTTGGTTTCTTCAAGTAACTCCTCTTTTTCCTTATCAGATGAGCCATTATAAAATTCTATTACACAATCAAAATATTGATTCTTTATATCGTCAATTTGTTCTTTTAATAGTGTTCCTTTTCCACTTGGTAAAAATAAAACTTTTGGATTTAATATATCTTCAGTAGTAACATAGCATATATCTTTAGGTGCACTTTCCTCTTCGTATATCTTTGAAATATAATCCATCAAGTCAGTTAATTTATTCATTGCAAATGAATCAATATAATATAAGTTGTATCCATTTTTCTTAATTTTTAAAGCTCTTTTTATATCATTTAATCTTGAAGTAACTTCTGGTAATTCTGCAAGACGTTCTTTCTCAGATAATTCTTTAAAAGAACATTTAAATATAACTTCACTTGGAGTTAATTCATTTTTCATAAACCATATCCACTTCGAAGTTTTTTTCTATAACTTAAACTGTGATTAAATCTTCAAAAGTAGTTTCCTCCTTAAATTAGTAGTATATTAATATTAATATTCTTCAACTGAAAAAATAGAGATAGTTTTTTATTTTTTCTCCATATTTTAATATATTATTTACTACTAATTTTTTATAATTAAGCTAAAACTTCATTAAAAACTCCTTGATTTTTACTTATTAAGAACGAATATGTACTAAATGCTAATAATTCGTCCAAATATTTTATATTTTCCTCTTCCATACTCATAAATACAATAACTAAAGCAAGTATATTTCTAAATCCTTTATCTATATAAAATTCATATTCAAGTTCTTCATCACATAAATATTCTACAACTTCCTTCATTTTTCTTATGATTTCATGTACATCTTGTTTTTTTACCAAAACTCCTAGTACACTCAAAAATTGATTACTTATCTTGAAATCATTTTTTTCTAAGGATTTTAACAGTTCTTCAGCCTTGCAGGTTGCATCTTCATAACCATTTAACAGTATTGTATTAGTCAATCCTTGTACGCTATTATTAGAGAATAAATCCAAATGTAAAACATAATTAAAAACTTGTTCCATATATTCAGTTATAGAATTAAATTCATTACAATTTATTGCTAATAGCGTACAGAATAAATAATCATCCTCTTTTGTTACGTTTCCATATTTAGATTTTATTATTTTAAATATTTCTTTAGTTTTATAAATTATATCTTGCCTATTTTCTTTATCTACATATTTTACTATTGAATATGCCGATAAAACTAAATAGCCACAATCTTTTAAATTTTCTTCTAATAATGACTCAAATACACCAATTATTTCATCAATTAAATCTGTTTTATCTTTTTTATCATTCATCACTGATATTAAAAATGATAATATATATAGCATATCCCCTCTAAACGAAGACATTCTAGACGTTTTATCTTTAATAAATTTTCTTATATATTTAATTTCATCAAATTTAATTTCTTTATTATAATATCCATTAAGTAAAGAAGAAAAATGATTAATATAATCTCCATCATATCTTAATGTTTCTTTAGCATTAAGATAGTTATTCACTGTAGTATCACAAACTATTCTGGTATTCGTATCTATTATGATCTCCCCCTAGTTTTTTACTAATCTATTAATTACTTTCTTTATTTAATTATATAATGTCTTTATGACATATTTGTGTCTAAATTTATTATTTAATTATTAATAAATAACATCTTTCTTAATTATATATATGAATTAGTAAGTTTTTAGGGTATGTCTAATAGTATTAATTAGTTTATTATATCTATCTAATTTTGCTTCTTATTTCATTAATAGTTGAACTTATTGAATCTAGTGTATTTAACTTTTCAGTAAGTTGTTTTATTATATCTTGATAGTTTTTCTCTCTCTCTTCTTGTCTTAAGTCTCTATTTTCTTGTGCTTTTAATATATAAACTATAAGAACACAACTTAAAATTGTCCAAACTCCTTGAGTTGCAGCTATTTTTATTAATTGATCAAACATAAATTGCCTCCCTATATAATATATTCTTTAAAAATTTCAAAGCTTGTCTTTTAGATTTATTTACTGCTTGTCTTGATATTTTTAATCTTTCTGCAATTTCCTTATCTGATAACTGTAAATAAAACTTTAAAAAAATTATTTTCTTTTGTTTAGGCTTTAATAATGAAATCAAATCCTTAAATATTACATTTGAATATTCATCATTGTTAATATTTTTGTCTAGTACATTTAAAAGTTCTTCATCGGAATTATAAGTTATAAAGGTTCTATACGAATTTATTTTATAATATAAATTTATTGATTTATTCTTAATGCATCTTCTCATATATTTTAATATTTCTTCATCATCATTAAACTTTTTCAAATCCAATTGTAAGGCAAGTTCATATAAATATATAATCAAATCTGTAGATGCTTCTGGATATTTTAACTTATAACTCAAATAATTAATTTTAGAATTAAAATGAGACACTATATCCATAAAATTATTGGATTGTTCTTGAAATAATTTCATTTTTTTTAATAAATCTGTAGGCATACGATCACTCCTTAAGTTGCTTTAACTCCATAACAAGAGCTTTATATACCTACTAAAAGTAAAAATATAAAAAAAATGTAAACCTATTTTTTTCAATTTATGTATTTTTATTCAAACAAAATTCTACAAAAACAAATATAATAGTTCTATATTTGATAAATATTATTATGAAAATTATAATTTATCCTCCTAAATATTCCATCAAAATCCAATAATTGTTACTCAAACTTTACAATTACCAACATAAATAGTTATTAAAGTAAATAAAACTCAATGCTTTTAAATGTTTTAAATTAGAATAATCAATTTAGGCGCATGAAAATAAATAACAATATTATGTTTAATAGCTATTTTAATTTCATCATGTAAATTTTCAAAACTAAAAAAAAAGCAGCATATAACTTTGTATAAAAACAAACTTATATACTGCCATCTCTATTTTTATTAATCCCTTATTATATTTAAATTTTCACCATTTAATATTTTCTTCATTGTCCTCATGGAACACATTTTACCACACATAGTACATGTTTCTTCATCATGTGGTTTTGACTCTTCTCTATATTTTTTAGGTTTTGTTGAATCCATAGCGAGTTCCATCATCTTTTCCCAATTAAGCTCTGCTCTTTCCTTACTCATCTTATCATCCCAAACTTTAGCTCTTGGTATTCCTTTAGCTATATCTGCTGCATGAGCTGCTATCTTGGTTGCAATAATACCTTCTTTCATATCATCTAAATTAGGTAACCTTAAATGTTCCGCTGGTGTTACATAACATAAAAAATCAGCTCCATAAGTTGCCGCAATAGCCCCACCTATTGCAGATGTTATATGATCATAGCCTGGTGCTACATCTGTAACTAATGGTCCTAGCACATAAAATGGTGCTCCATGACATAGCTTCTTTTCAAGAATCATATTAGCTTCAATTTCATTTAAAGGCATATGTCCTGGACCTTCTATTATTATTTGAACATTTTTTGCCCATGCTCTTTTTGTTAATTCCCCCATTGTTATTAATTCTTTAATTTGAGATGCATCCGTAGCATCATTTATTGACCCTGGTCTACACGCATCTCCTAATGAAATTGTAATATCATATTTAGCACATATATCTAGTAATCTATCAAAATGCTCATAAAATGGATTTTCCTTATTATTTAATTCCATCCATGCAAATAATAAAGAACCACCTCTTGAAACTATATTAGTTAACCTTTTATTTCTTTTTACAGTTTCTATGGCTTCCTTATTTAACCCTGCATGAATTGTTATAAAGTCAACTCCATCTTGTCCATGTTTTTCTACTACTCTAAAAAATTCATCTACAGTTATATCCTTTAATTCCTTATCATAAAATCCTAATGCATCATATATTGGAACTGTTCCTATCATAGCTGGTGACATATCAATTATTTTTTTTCTTAACCCTTCAGTTTTTCCATAATTAGAAAGATCCATGATAGCTTCTGCTTTCATTTCAATTGCTGTACGAACCTTTTCTAATTCCATCTCAAAATTTTGACAATCCTTTGAAATACCTAAATTAACATTTATTTTAGTTCTTAAACCTTGTCCAACGCCCTCTGCACTTAAACTCTTATGATTTTTATTAGCAGGTATTGCAATTTTACCTTGTGCTACTAACTCTCTCAAATCCTCTACATTAATATTTTCTTTTTTTGCTACTAAATTCATTTCATCTGTAATAATTCCTTTTTTAGCAGCATCCATTTGTGTTGTATAACTCATAAAAAAAAATCCTCCCTTATTATAAAAATTAGATAATTTTTCTAAGGGGGATAACCTAAATAAATAACAACCTGTCTTTTCTAATCACAATATATTATATATAAATTTCATTTCTTTAAAACATAGCATTCTAGGAATTATACTCAGATTTAAAATTTTTATAAATTCCTAAAGAAGAACAAAATCGCTAAGGCGACTTTGGAGCCGTCGATTTTTTTAGCCATGCGCCCTTTCCAAACGCAGTGCAGGAATAATGGTGCGGCATATGATTATTTTTTATTCTTTAGGGGTACTCATAATACCTTTAAAACACATTATTTTAAAAGTTATCCACAAATTTTTTAATAATATAAATTCCTAAAGAATAAAAAAAGCTTGCACTAAGCAAGCATAAAATACCACTACATATAAATATATACAGTAAGTAAATAAGCTTCCCTACGATGGTACTAACCATATCAGGTTATTAGAGTTAGGATATCCTTCTCAGCCGTTAAAAACGGCACCCCTAGCAAAATATTCTATTTTAATTAATTATATCTAAATAATTCACTTATTTCAACTTATAATTTTATTTATAAAAATTGCTATGAAACATATTATTTTAATAATCACAAATACTATATGAATTAATTAGATTTTACATGTCACTTTAAAATACAATCAAATGCTAATATGTATGGTACTTAATAAACTATTATGATATAATAAGCTAGATATAATAGGTTTTTTATTTTAATTGATAAATATATTCTTATTAAAAAGGAGAGTCATAAATGGGTTTAAAAGAAAAATTTTCTGGAAAATTTAATAAGTATTTTCAAGACGCATATCTTGAAAAGTATGGAGATAGAATTACAAGTACATCTGGAACTGTTTTATCAGTAAAGGTTTTTGAAAAAAGTTACTTTATATTTCATAAGTTATTAGTTGAAATGGTAGTTAAACCTGAAGTTGGTAGATCTGTTGTTAAATGTTTTTATAAACAAAATAAATGGTTTAAAAAAACCGAATTTATTACTGTATCTCAAGGCCATAAAGTAATAATAATGGGTGTTAAAGGCGAGAAAATAAAGAAAAAAGATACTACAGAAGCTATTCAAATAATGAATGTATTAAATCTTACAACTAAAAAAGACTTAATACCTGTTGACCATAGTGAATTAAAAAAATCACGTCAACAAGCTACTAAAATGATGAGAAGATAATTTACAGATTAAATCAAAAGTACCAATTGAAATCTCAATTGGTACTTTTGTTGTTATATTTGAATAATGGTAATATTGTAGTATAAAGCTCGTGACTAGAGAAATTTACTATTTATTACGCAACTAATCTTAATAAGTGTTAATATCCGCAATTAGTAAAGCTTCATTTTAATTGGACTTTTATAACTATTAAGTAATTGTCTAAATTTTATATATTGTTTATCGAATTTACTCAGCAACTCCAGATGAGTATGGTTTCCTTTTTAATCCTGTCCACGAGCATTACAGTACAAGATTAACATCCTATTTTGATTTTATTAATAAATATACACTATTTATTAATGCTATTATTCCGGAGAAGAACATTACTATTAACCATTGACTAAATGACAATGCAACAGTATGGAATATTCCTCTGAAGAATGGTATATAAAGTACAGATGTTATCATTATTATTGAAATTAAAACAGCTCCTACTAAATAAGGATTTGTAAATAGCTTTATTTCAAATATTGAATGTCTTTCTGATCTACATTCAAAAACATGTATTAATTGAGACATTACAAGAGTACATAAAGCTAAAGTTCTACAAGTTTCTAGATTCATACCATAATATCTTCCTATCATAAATGATAGTAAGGTACATATTCCTATTAATGATCCTCTTACTACAATCTTCTCAACTAGTCCCCTTGCAAAAATACTTTCATTTTTTGCTCTTGGAGTTTGTCTCATAATATCACTATCAGCTGGGTCAACACCAAGGGCAATAGCTGGCAATCCATCAGTAGCTAAGTTAACAAGTAAAATTTGTATTGGACTTAATGGATTGGGAAGATAAAATAATGTTGCTAAAAACATAGTTAAAACTTCACCTAAATTACAAGACAATAAATATCTTATGAATTTTCTTATATTATCATAAATTATTCTTCCCTCTTCTACAGCTGCCACTATAGTTGAAAAATTATCATCCATTAATATCATTGAGGATGCTTCTTTAGTAACATCAGTTCCTGAAATCCCCATGGAAATTCCTATATCTGCTTCTTTTATTGCTGGAGCATCATTTACTCCGTCTCCAGTCATTGCAACTATATTACCTTTTCTCTTAAATGCTTTTACAATTCTTAACTTATGGTTTGGTGAAACCCTAGCAAATACTCTGACTTTATTAACTTTCTTATATAATTCATCATCACTAATTCTTTCTATTTCTTCACCTGTTAAAACTTGTTCTTCAGTATTACATATATTTAATGATTTCGCTATGGCAAGTGCAGTATTCTTATGATCTCCTGTTATCATAACAGGCTTTATTCCTGCAAGTTTACATTTTAAAACTGCATCTCTAGCTTCTTTTCTTGGTGGATCAATGCTTCCAACAACACCTATAAATATAAGATTTTCTTCTAAATGATTATTTTTACTTAATCCTTCTTCCTTATATGCGCATGCTATACATCTTAGTGCTCTAGATGACATAGCTTCAATAAATTTTGCTACTTGTTGTTTCTTTTGATATGTTAAAGGCTTTATTTTATTATTTTCTAATATATAAGAACATTTTTCTATAAGTCTTTCAGGTGCACCTTTAACATAACAAGTTTCTTTATCATTTTCATTAATTATTACAGACATCATCTTTCTTGTTGAATCAAAAGGAATATCATATACTCTATTTATATTAGATACATATGCCTTTAATGGTTCAACTTTCTTAAAGAACATCTCTATTAATGCAGTTTCTGTTGGTTCTCCATGAAGCACTTCTTCCATTATATTTTTAGTAAAATCATAATTACAATCATTACAATAAACTAGAGCTTTCATCATTTTGTTATAATCTTTTAATTCTTCTTTTTCTAATTCATATATTTTACCATTTAAATAAGCTTCTTTAGCTGTCATCTTGTTTTGAGTTAATGTACCTGTCTTATCAGAACATATAACAGAAGTACATCCCAATGTTTCAACTGCAGGTAATTTTCTTACTAAAGCGTTCCTTTTTAACATTCTAGATACTCCAAGTGCTAATGCTACTGTTACAATTGCAGCAAGACCTTCTGGAATAGCTGCTACTGCTAAACTTACGCCAAGTAAAAACATTTCTGTTATATCATTCCCTCTTATTACACCCATTACAGTTACTATTACACATACAACTAAACAAATAACTACCAATACTTTGCCAAGTGAATCTAATTTTTTATTTAAAGGTGACTTTTCTTCATCTATGTTTTGAATTAGATCTGCTATTTTTCCCATTTCTGTATTCATACCTATTGTGTCAACTTTAAATAATCCTTTTCCTTTTACAATAGTTGTTCCCATATAGCACCTATTATTTTTTCCATTAACATCTTTATCAACTCCTACCGATTCCCCAGTAAGTAGTGATTCATCCACGACAATACCTAATCCTTCAATAAATGTACCATCTGCTGGGACTCTGTCACCAGCTTCTAAAATAACTACATCACCTATAGTTAAATATATAGAATTAAGAATTTGTATGCTTCCATCTCTTAGTACCTTACATGTTGGTGCAGCTAAATCCTTCAGAGCCTCTAATGACTTTTCCGTTCTAAATTCTTGAACAAATCCTAATATCGCATTTACAAACACAATTATTAATATAGTAATTGCATCAGCTTTATCACCTATGATTCCCGAAATTATTGTTGCTGCTATAAGTACCCATACAATAAAATCATTAAATTGTGAAAGAAATATTTTTAAAGCTGATGTCTTTTTTTTATGCTGAAGTTCATTAAGCCCAAAATTCTTAATTCTTTTTTCAGCTTCCTTTGTACTAAGTCCTTTTAAAAGTTCTTTTTCTTGTACCACAATTTCTCCTCCCTTTTTTTCTCCTCATATAAATATATATATTTTCCTTTGCAAAAGTTATGATGATTTTTTAATAAACTTTACATTCTTGAGATTTACAAGTAAAATATATACTGTGATTTTATACAAATAAGGAGGAGCTATTTTGAAGAATATAGTTTATGTAACTGGACATAAAAATCCTGATTCAGATTCAATCTGTGCTGCTTATGGATATGCAGCTTTGAAAAATAAAATTAGTAATCTTGAAGCTATACCTGTAAGACTAGGTAATGTAAATCGAGAAACTCAATTCATACTAGATTATTTTGGTGTTGAAGCACCTAAATATTTAGAAACAGTAAAGCTTAAAGTAGAAGATTTAAAAATAGATAATCTTGATCCAATTCCACCAACTTTCCCATTAAGAGGTGCTTGGAACATAATGAGAGATAATCATCTTAAAGCTTTACCAATAGCTGATAAAAACGGTTGCTTAATTGGAGTTATTTCTATTTCTAATTTAACATCAGCTTATATGGATATTTGGGATAATAACATCCTAGCAAAAAGTAATACATCTATAGAAAATATAATAGAAACTCTTGATGCTAAAGCAATATACATAGATGAAAATATTGAAACATTTCCTGGGAAAATAACTGTAACTGCAATGCAACCTGATAGTTTAAGAGAAATAATAAATCAAGGTGATATTGCTATAGTTGGAGATAGACATGATGTTCAAGAGGAACTATTAAACATAGGAACTTCTTTAATGATTATAACGGGTTCTAATACTTTACCATCTGAATTAATCTTTAAAGCTAGAGAAAACGGAGTTACTGTTATAAGTACGCCGCATGATTCATTTACAGCCTCAAGATTAATCGTTCAAAGTATACCAGTTGAATATGTGATGGCTAAGGAAAACCTAGTATCATTCTCTACTGAAGATTTAGTAGATGATATTAAAGGTATTATGGCTGAAACTAAATACCATTGTTACCCTGTAACTAATATTGAAGGTAAAGTAATTGGTACAATTTCAAGATATCATCTTATTTCTGATCATAAGAAAAAAGTTATTCAAGTTGATCATAATGAAAAAGGTCAATCTGTTAATGGATTAGATGATGCTGAAATAATAGAAATAATTGACCATCATAGAGTTGCTGATATTCAAACAAGCAATCCTATATACTTTAGAAATGAACCAATTGGTAGTACTTCAAGTATAGTTGCTAAATGTTATTTTGAAAGTGATGTTCAGCCTTCTAAGGAAGTTGCAGGACTTTTATGTGGAGCTATAATTTCAGATACTCTGTTATTTAGAAGCCCAACTTGTACTGAACAGGATAAAATTATTTGTCTTAGATTAGCTGAAATAGCAGGAATAAACATTGATGAATTTGCTAAAGAAATGTTTAAAGCAGGTACTTCTTTAAAAGGAAAATCTGTTGCTGAAATCTTCAATCAAGATTTCAAACCTTTTAGTATAGCTGATTCTAAAATAGGTGTTGCTCAAGTTAATACAATGGACATCGATGGATTTATGCCATTAAAAGATGAAATGCTAAATTATATGAGCAAACAAGCTGAAGAAAATAACTTTGATGTAGTTATGCTACTTTTAACTGATATACTAAATGAAGGTTCTCAAATTTTAGTTGCTGGACCAAAACCAGAAATCGTTGAAAAAGCATTTAAGGTAGAATTATACAACTGTATGACATTCCTACCAGGGGTATTATCAAGAAAGAAACAAGTAGTACCACCTCTAACAACAACATTATTAGCAAAATAATTATTAAATAAAAAATAGTATCTCAAAAATTTGAGATACTATTATTTATTCGGCTATGTTTTAACAGAGTGTTGATATATGCATAAGCAAAGTGGACGGAGTAATTTAACTTAAGAAC
>NZ_JAMQIF010000175.1:0-451 GCF_023845855.1 Clostridium sp. ZBS2 | reverse complement strand
GCTCCGCCATCGCCGCTTCCACTTTTTCCCGCGTTTTCGCAGAAACGTGGCTGGCCTGGTTCACCACGCGGGAAACGGTCTGATAAGAGACACCGGCATACTCTGCGACATCGTATAACGTTACTGGTTTCACATTCACCACCCTGAATTGACTCTCTTCCGGGCGCTATCATGCCATACCGCGAAAGGCTTTGCACCATTCGATGGTGTCAACGTAAATGCATGCCGCTTCGCCTTCGCGCGCGAATTGATCTGCTGCCTCGCGCGTTTCGGTGATGACGGTGAAAACCTCTGACACATGCAGCTCCCGGAGACGGTCACAGCTTGTCTGTAAGCGGATGCCGGGAGCAGACAAGCCCGTCAGGGCGCGTCAGCGGGTGTTGGCGGGTGGCGGGGGGCCGCCATGACCCAGTCACGTAGCGATAGCGGGGTGGCAACTGGCGTCACTATG
>NZ_JAMQIF010000174.1:0-251 GCF_023845855.1 Clostridium sp. ZBS2 | reverse complement strand
AGTGTCAGGTCTGTATAAAGTGTGATTGTAGTTTGCACATGGGTGTAGGGGGGGAGGGGAAGAAGAGGGATAAGAAGGAATTCCTTAGGCAGAGGTGATAACAATTGGGCCAGGGGCATTATATCTTACGAGCTCAGCACCTATTGCATCTAAAGCACCCCTTTCTGATGTTAATGCGTATCCTTCAGCAATCTTTCGAAGTGAAAGGGGTCTGAGGAAAGGAGGAGAGAGAGAAAAGAGGAAGTGAGCTG
>NZ_JAMQIF010000173.1:0-342 GCF_023845855.1 Clostridium sp. ZBS2 | reverse complement strand
CACGATGTCCAAATTAAAAATGAATACGCCTACGTCATTGGTGTCAAATTAACCGAAAAAACGACCGTCGTAAAGCCAGAATTAGAATTAAATCAAATTAAACCAGCGACCAGAAATTACCGAAATGTAGTAGAAATGAATTTGCAAAATACAAAAGCGACCTTAGTTGGTGGACTGGCCGTGGATGCAAAAATATATAAGAAAGGCAGCGAAAAAGTTTTACATGAATCAAAACGCACAGATTTATCCATGGCGCCAAATTCCAATTTTAATTATAGTGTAGATTGGGAAAATCAAGAGTTAAAACCAGGTAAATATAAAGTGCATTTAGTTGCTAAGAAC
>NZ_JAMQIF010000172.1:0-251 GCF_023845855.1 Clostridium sp. ZBS2 | reverse complement strand
GATCCCGAAAGTGGCGGGGGGTGGAGAAGGGTAAGTGGCGGAGGGGGCCCGGATGCTAGAAAAAAATCTGCTGATGCTTGAATCGGTCGCCAGTTTCGCCTGGTTTATTCGCTGGTTTGGTCGCGTCGGCCCCGGCAAACCGAGCGCGGCCGTCGCCGATGCCGCACCGCTGCCAGGGTCACTGCGCCTGGTGCTGATTGTACTGACTGTGATGTCGCTGATTTCCAGCGCACTCGCCTCGCCCTGGGTCC
>NZ_JAMQIF010000171.1:0-250 GCF_023845855.1 Clostridium sp. ZBS2 | reverse complement strand
TGATGAAGATGGCGATTTCGACATTGATGATGCTGAAGAATTTTTAGAAGAAAAATTTAAATTGTTGGTTGGAGCTTTTATACCAACGTTTGATTTTGGAGAGTCAATGGATGATTGTAATGATGATCTGCCTAGTAACCATGTATGCTATATATTTTATCAGCCTGGTGTATTAGCAGGTGATCGACATCATCACTTTGATGATGAGGCAAGAATAGAGGCTAAAAAACTTAAGAAGAAGTATCCAGGT
>NZ_JAMQIF010000170.1:0-265 GCF_023845855.1 Clostridium sp. ZBS2 | reverse complement strand
CAGCTCTGCGCCGTTTCGTTATAAGTCTACGTCGTCCCTCGTTATATTCACGCGTGCCCTACACGACGCTCTTCCGCGTATTACATTTATAAATCCGGGAGAAAAGGAGGCGACGGAATAAAGGGGAAAAGATATGGGAGGTGCGTCGGGAATGAATGTTTTCATGCGACATTGTGAAAAGCTTTGCAAAGGAGGAAAAGATGCAGGGGAGAAAAAGGAAGAGGAAGGGAAGAGGGGGAAGGGAATAAAAAAAGGAGAAAGAGAT
>NZ_JAMQIF010000169.1:0-291 GCF_023845855.1 Clostridium sp. ZBS2 | reverse complement strand
AAAAAAAAAAATTTTTTTTATTTTTTTTTTAAATATATAAGTTTTAAAAAATAACATTTATTTTAATTTTTTTTTTATAACTCATAATAAAAATTAAAAATAAAATTTTTTTTTTTATAAAAAATATAAAAATTAATATATTTATTTATTTTTTTTTTAAAATTTTTAATATTTTTTTTTTATCCTCTTACTTTTTTTTCAAATTTTTTTAATTTTTTTATTTTTTTTTCTTTTTTTTTTATTTTTTTATCAATTAATTCCTAGAAATTTTTTTTTTTCTTTTTTTTTCTT
>NZ_JAMQIF010000168.1:0-290 GCF_023845855.1 Clostridium sp. ZBS2 | reverse complement strand
ATATCGCAGAATCTTCTCCAGATAAAAAGCGTGGTATACTCGGTAGTGGTCTTGAAATTGGAACACTCTCAGGTTACATTGCTGCCTGTGTAATTGTTACCATTTTGACGATATTATTAACAGATGAGCAAATGCTCAGCTGGGGATGGCGTATTCCTTTCTTAATTGCTGCACCAATTGGTTTGGTCGGTTTATATTTACGACGTCATTTAGATGAATCTCCAATCTTTCAAGAGATGGAAAAAGCACAAGAGGAATCTGAAGACAACGAACAATTTTCATTTATGGAT
>NZ_JAMQIF010000167.1:0-291 GCF_023845855.1 Clostridium sp. ZBS2 | reverse complement strand
GAACCGATTATATAATATAAGGAGCTGATTGCAATGAGTAAAAAAATTGCTATTTTAATAACGGATTATTTCGAGGACACAGAATACACAGAGCCAGTAGAAGCTTTTAATCAAAAGGGATACGAATTAACAACTATTGAAATGGAAAAAGGTAAAACGGTACACGGTAAACAAGGAAAAAGTGAAGTCGTAATTGATAAAAGTATTGATGATGTTTCTCCAGAGAACTTTGATGCCCTCTTTATACCAGGCGGATTTTCCCCAGATATACTTCGTGCAGATGAACGTTTT
>NZ_JAMQIF010000166.1:0-270 GCF_023845855.1 Clostridium sp. ZBS2 | reverse complement strand
ACCGAGAGGAATGGCATTTATGCACCATGCGCAAGATCGTCACATTAACGTACCTGGTACGAAATTAACAAGTAACCGCGGGGGAACACATAATAGTCCAACTCGAATTCACGTAAAACCGACACATATGATTGGTGGATACGGTCAATTAAGTTATGGATTTAACTATTATGGTCCGACTGGGAACCAGCGCGATTTAAACGTTGTAATTCGCAAACTGAAGGAGGTAGATTGGCTTGAAGATTAAAGCACAAGTCGGAATGGTAATGA
>NZ_JAMQIF010000017.1:24718-65405 GCF_023845855.1 Clostridium sp. ZBS2 | reverse complement strand
ACAACTATCTCTTTTTTAGTTTCTTTTTTCAGTTTATCCACAAGTTTATAAACATTATCTTATGTACTTATTTAAAAGTTTAAATCAGATTACATAACTTGTATTATTTTACATTTAATTAGAGTATAATTATAATGTATTACATAAATAAAGATTATGGGGGTAATTTATGAGTAATAATTTACAGACATCATATAAAGGTTATAAAACTAAACATTTTATAAATTCTGTATTAGGTATATTTAATGCTTTATTTACAATTTCAATTTCTGTAATTATTACATTAAATTTAACTTTTATATACAAGTTAACTATATATAAATACAATTTATCAAAAGTCAGTGGATTAACTGTGGAAGAATTAATGATTAACTATAAAAAAATAATAGTTTATTTACAAAATCCATTTATTGAAAAGTTATATTTTCCTAATTTTTCTATGAGTATTCAGGGAGAAATTCATTTTCAAGATGTAAAAAGAATATTTATCTATATTGATATATATATTTTTTTAGTCATGATATTAATGGGAGTATACTTTCTTATAAGAGATAAAATAAGGTATGATAATTATATAGAGCTGAAATATATATTAAATAGTAGTGCTAATTATATACTTGTATTTGTTACATTTTTAATGTTATGTATTTTAATTAATTTTTCAGAAATATTTATCACATTTCATAAAATATTTTTTAGAAATAATTATTGGGCGTTTGACTCTAATTTAGATCCAATAATTGATGTATTACCTGAAGAATTCTTTATGATAATGAGTGTGATTATACTGATATTTATATTAGTATATGCCTTAATTTCAAAAATATATTATTATAAAAACTGTAAATAGTTAAATATCAAGTATTAATAGTTTGACACTTATTTGTATACCCCTTAAAATTATAAGATAGTAAATAATTAGGGGGATTATATGGAAGTATTATTAATAATATGTCCACTTGTATTTTTAGCGGGAATTATTGATGCTGTAGCAGGTGGTGGAGGTATAATATCTTTGCCTGCATATATTTTTGCTGGAATACCAATTCATATTGCATATGGAACTAATAAATTTGCAAGTTGTATTGGTACTTCTGTTTCATCAATAAAATTTTTTAGAAGTGGAAACATAAAAATAAAGCCAGCATTATTATCTGCAGCAGGAGCATTAATAGGATCGTGGTTTGGGGCACAAATAGTATTATTGCTAAATGAAAAATATTTAAATTATTGTTTAATAATAATTTTACCTATTGTTTCATTATTTTTATTGTTTAATAGAAATTTTGGGATTAAGAATAAAAAAGAAATATCTAATAAAAAATTGTACATGTTATCTTTTATTATTGGGTTGTTTTTAGGTGCATATGATGGATTTTTTGGGCCAGGAACAGGAACTTTTTTAGTTATATGTTTTACAGGAATATTGGGATTTAATCTTATAACTGCATCTGGAAATGCTAAAATTGTAAATTTAGCCTCTAACTTTTCGGCATTAATAGCATATATATTAGGTGGGAAAGTTATGTTCTCTATTGGAGTACCAGCAGCTGTATGTGCAATAGTTGGTAATTATTTAGGTGCCCATTTAGCTATTAAAAATGGCGACAAAATAATAAAGCCAATAATATTTGTAGCTATTGGTTTATTATTTATAAAAGTTATACTTGATTTAATATAAAAGTTATTATGTTTTTAAACAGTGTTAAGTTTTAATATAAGAATATTAAAAATAGAATTACATAATATCGTTTATATTTTTACAAATATATTATTTCTAAGTCATCTGGAACATATATATCTCCATTAAACTCTTCTTTACCTTCATTAAGATATGATTCTTTTCTATGTGATAAATCTTTATCTTCAGTATGATACAGTATAACATTTTTTACAGCTAAGATTTTAGCATTATTACAAGCATCTTTTACAGTTGCATGATGTTTTTCATATGGTTTAAAGATTTCTTTTTGAGAATATAAACAAAATGCTTCATGAAATAAATAATCTACATTTTCACAAAAATCTCTCACCACTTCTCTATATGGTTCATCTCCTAGAAAAGTTAAAGTTTTACCATTTGATAAAAAAGTTTTGAATCCAAACTGCAATTCTTTAGTGCTATGTATATCAAAAAATATTGTTCTTCGTCCTAATATATTAACTTCAGTATTATTTTCAATTTCATTAAATATTATTTTATCATCAAATAGTTTTAAAAATTTATTTTGAAGTACATAAGAACAAATCGTTTTAATAGCCTCAATAGATTTTTTAGTACAATAAATATTAAAAATCCCATCATATTTATCATTTAACATTCCATTTGCTACTGAACGAATTACCCACACACTTCCTAGCACATGATCATTGTGATTATGAGATATAAACATATTATGTATTTGATTTATATTTATGTTTGCTTTTTCAAGATTTGACAATATGGTATTTCCACCACCTGCATCTATAAGAAAATGCTCATTATCTTTTGATAAAGTGAAACAAGTATTATAGCATTTGGTTACCATAGCAGATCCAGTACCAAGCATAGTTATAGATTCCATAAGATTTCATCCCCTTATAATTCATTATTTAAGACAATATAATTATAAAGTTTATATGTATTTATAACAATAAGGCACATGAAAATAAATAATAAGTCTAAAGTTGCAATGGATATTTGTCATCAGGCAAGAAGGTGAATTGTTCATTAAATATATTAATAAAAGAAAAAAATGTATTCCTGAAATAGTTCAAGCTACGAGGGATAAAGATAGTGTGTCCTTCCATTTAATAATAAGGGGAACTTAAATATAAAACCTCTAAGAAAGCACTGCTAGTTCACAAAACAAAAACAATAAATGTAATTATTATATTAAATATATCTTGTAAGTACTTTACAGTAATGTTTAAAAATGATATAATGGTCAAAATGAATACGGAAAACCTAAGGTAGAGGAGCTGTTTATAAATAGTACTTATTTAGAAGTTGGCAAACGTTGACTAATAAGGAAAGGTATAATGGCCGAAGAAATAAATCAAGCAAAAATTTATTTCTGGGTATGTATATAATATATGCATAACTGTCACGCAAGTGGAGAGCTACAAGGATTTACTAAGATGTTATTGTTAAATTTTAATTTAAAGAAATAATATCTTTATAAGCTTTAGCAATGAAACTCTACCCGTTATAGTATTACTATAACGGGTTTTCTTATAGCAATATTTTTAGGGGGAATAATTATGAAAATTAAAGGAATAATAATACCACTTGTAACACCATTTAAAGATAATTGTGTTGATTTTGTTTGCTATAAAAAATTGGTAGATTATTATATAGAACAAGGTGTAGATGGAATAATACCATTGGGAACTACTGGGGAAAGCCCAACAATATCATCTTTTGAGTATAATGAAATACTATCAAAAACAATGGAATATAATAATGGTAGAACAAAAGTTTATGTAGGACTTGGAGGAAATAACACATCTGAAGTAATAAAAAGATTAAAAATAGCTAAAGATAATAATGTTGATGGAATATTATCAGTAGCACCGTATTATTCTAGACCAAATCAAAGAGGAATTTATGAACATTTTAAGAGTATATCTGAATCTACAGATAGAAATATACTAATATATAATATTCCTTATAGAACTGGAGTTAATATAGAAAATGAAACTATATATAAGTTGGCAGAGCTAGAAAATATAGTTGGAATAAAAGATTGCTCGGGAAATATAAGCCAAACTTCAGAGTTATTATTAAACAGACCAAGTGATGATTTTTCAATATTAACAGGAGAAGATGCTCTTTTTTATACTACATTGGCGCTTGGCGGTGATGGTGGAATTTTAGCATCTGCAAGCTTAAACACAAAAAGTTTTATAAAAGTATATAATGATATGAAATCAAATGATTATAAAGAAGCATTAAAAACATGGAGAGAGATTTCCAAGGTTATACCATTATTATTTAATGAACCTAATCCAACTCCATTAAAATATTGTTTAAAAAACATGGGATTAATTGATTCTGATGAAGTTAGATTACCATTAATTAATATAACAGATGAACTTAAGAATAAATTAGATAATATGTTATTTTCTAAATAACTATTTATATAAGGGGCTAGGACAATTAGCAATAAGTAATAAGTAATAAGTAAAAAATATGGGGATATTTTTTAAATAAATAAAATTAAGGAGATAAAATCTCTTTAGTTTTATTTTTTTTGTTAAGTGGCATTTAATTAGAAGCTTCTTCTTTATATTCTCAAATATTTTTGACTATTCAAATATTTAGGAGTAATATAAAAGGGTTGCGTTCAATTTTAAAATAAGTTGAGTTTTTTTATTGATACGTACAATTTAATTAAAAATACTACTAAAATGTAGTTTCAAATAATATGATAGGGGGAGATATAAATAATGTTACCTAAACTACTTACAATGATAAAACAAAAGGATATTACTAAGAATCAGATAGCAAAAGATATTATATCAGGAATTATTGTTGCTATAATAGCCTTACCTTTATCAATAGCGTTAGCGATATCATCAGGAGTATCACCTGAAAAGGGACTTATTACTGCAATTTTTGCAGGCTTTGTAATTTCACTTTTGGGTGGAAGTAAAGTTCAAATCGGAGGACCAACTGGAGCTTTCGTAATTATAATTTATTCTATTATTCAACAGTACGGATTAGATGGATTAATTACAGCTACAATAATGGCAGGAATCATTCTAGTTATAATGGGATTATTAAAATTTGGAACAGTAATTAAATACATACCTCAAACAATAACTGTAGGTTTTACTAGTGGTATAGCAGTAACCTTATTATCCACTCAAATAAAAGACTTTTTTGGATTAACAATAGATAATGTTCCAGCAGAATTTATTCCAAAATGGCAAAGTTATTTTTCACATATGAATACATTAAGTACTTCAACATTATTAATAGGTATATTATGCGTACTTATTATTGTTTTATGGCCAAAAGTTAATAAAACAATACCAGGTTCATTGGTGGCGTTAATTGTATCTACTGTACTAGTAATGGCTTTTAAATTACCAGTAGAAACTATAGGTGATAGATTTAGTACATTATCATCTTCAATACCGATGCCAATGTTACCTAAATTAAGTATAAGCACAATAAATCAATTATTTGCACCAGCGATGACAATTGCTATATTAGCTGGATTAGAATCGTTATTATCAGCAGTAGTAGCTGATGGCATGATAGGAGATACTCATGATTCTAATATGGAGCTTGTTGCACAAGGTATAGGTAATATTGTATCAGGATTATTTGGTGGAATACCAGCAACAGGAGCTATAGCAAGAACAGCAGCAAATGTTAAAAATGGAGGAAGAAGTCCAATTTCAGGTATTGTACATGCTGTAACATTACTAACTATTATGCTAATTTTAATGCCAATTGCTAAATTAATACCTATGACATCTCTTGCAGCAATATTAGCTGTTGTATCTTATAATATGAGTGAATGGAGAACATTTAAGTCATTATTAAAAGCACCTAAGAGTGATGTTATTGTATTAGTTATAACGTTCTTCTTTACTATAGTGTTTGATTTAGTTGTAGCTATTGGATTCGGAATGCTTATGGCTATGTTTTTATTTATGAAGAGAGTATCTGAAACAACTGCTATTAGAGATTTAGTAGATGAAGAGGTATTTGATGAAGAAGTTTTAGATATGTTAAAAGAAGCTGATGGAAAGATACTTGTTTATCAAGTTGATGGACCATTGTTCTTTGGAATTGTACAAGATTTCTTAATTAAAGTTAATGCTGTTAAATCAACGGCAGAAGTTCTTATATTAGATATGAGACATAGTTATGCAATAGATGCTTCAGCAATAGAGGCATTAGGTAAACTACTTAAACATTGCAGAAAAAATAAAATAAAACTTTTAATAACACATGTTCAAGAACAACCAAGAAATGTTTTAGGAAATATGGGAATTTCAGATGCAATTGGTGAAGAAAATATATACAACACTAAAAGAGAAGCTATAACTGTAGCAAGTGGATATATAAAAAATATATCTAGTTTTGTAAGTTAAATTTTTAAAATAGATCTATATTATACATAATTAGATTAAATGAGATTTAAAAAGTAAAGTATAACATAATGATATACTAAAATAGCAATCTTTAATTTCAACAAATATATTAGATTATAGTATATAAAAACCGTCATAGAAAATAATTATAAAATTATTATCTATGACGGTTTTTAATTTAAATGATTATTTTGTATATATTGAAATATATTTTGATATACATAGTAATCAAAATATAAAAGACATTAGTTCATTTAAAGTCAAGTGTAAGTATCTAGTATTGTTATTACTTCATTCAAATGTAAAAGGCATTAGCTTACTTAGAACAGACTATCCATTGCAATCAAATGAAGTAATCTAAAAATATAAAAGACATTAGCTAATTTACAGATAATTAATGAAATGTATTGATATATTAAACAAGATAATATTGGAATTAAATTTTTAGAATTACTAAGTTCAAATACTTAACCCACTTACTTACGAATATAAGAATAACTTTATAAAAGATAGATTATTAGCTAAAATATTTATTCTTAAATTGAAGAGGAGAAATGCGATGTTCTTTTTTAAATAAATTATTATAGTAGTTTTGATTATTAAAACCTACAGTTAGAGATATATCTAGTAATGACATTTCTGTATTAAGCAATAACTCTTCACTTTCTTTTATTCTTAAAGAATTTATATATTGTGTACAAGTTTTACCGATTTCTTTTTTAAATAAACTACAAAAATAGCTTTTATTTATATTTACATGAGAGACTATGTCATCTAAAGTAATATTTTTTTTATAGTTTTCATGTATATATTCTAAGGCTCTTTTTATATGAAAACTATATATTTTATTTACTATATACTCATGTTTATAGGTATGCTTATTATTATGTTTATTTGATATTTTATTATTATCAAAATTATATAGTAACTGTATTAGATGAGGTATACAGTGTAATGGTCTATAGATAAACTTTGAATTCTCAATTTTTTCTTTATTAAAAGGTCCTAAAATAAAAAAGAAATTATCATCATTAAATAAATATGGACAAATAGCAAAATTCAAATCAATATATTCTACTATCTGAAAATTGTTTTTTAGATTTTGTTTTTCATATATTAAATTTATTATATGTTTACATATAAAATCTTCATTAGAATCTTCAACATTACCTTTTGATAAAATGATTTTTCCAATAGAATCTACAACTTTTATTGGCATCGATGTACATAAATAAAAGTTTTCAATGATAAACAATAAGTTTTTTTCTTTAGTTTCCAAATGATCCTCCTTTATTATACAAATATAGTTTAAAAAAAATATATATACTTTAAGACATGAACTAAATAAAAATGTATACTAATTGAGAATGATTATTAATTTTAAAAAGATAACCATATTTAAAATTAAAACATTAAAAATATAAATTATAAAAATGTAATTTAATTATATTATATATGGAGGAAAAATGAAAAAAATATACTTGTTAATATTGTTGGTAATACTGTCAATAGCTTCATTATTTATTGGAGTAAGTGACATATCATTATCAGATATTATTAGTTTAGATAGTGAAAAAATAAACCTTATGTTAATTGGTAGATTACCAAGGCTTATAAGTATAATCTTTGCTGGAATTGGAATGAGTATAAGTGGACTTATAATGCAGCAGATAAGTAGGAATAAATTTGTTTCACCTACAACTGCTGGAACAATAGATTTTGCTAAATTAGGAATATTAGTATGTATGCTTATATTTCCACAGGCAACTATGATGAATAAAATGCTTTTATCATTTACATTTTCAATACTTGGAACACTTTTATTTATGCAAATACAAAAGAAAATAAAGATTAAAAATATAGTTTTTATACCTCTTATAGGTATGATGCTTGGAAAAATAGTTGGTTCAATAACTATGTTTTTCTCTTATAGGTATGATCTTGTTCAAAATATAAATTCATGGATGGAAGGCGATTTCTCATTAATCATGAAAGGGAAATATGAACTATTATATATAAGTATACCTCTTGTAATAATAGCAGCTATATATGCTAATAAGTTTACTATCGCTGGAATGGGAGAGGACTTTTGTACAAATTTAGGAATAAAGTATAATCGTGTTGTTAATTTAGGACTGGTAATAGTGGCCTTAATCTCATCAGTGGTAGTTATAACAATAGGAGCAATACCATTCTTAGGTATTATAGTGCCTAATATAGTGACTATGTATTATGGAGATAATTTAAAAAATGTATTAGGATTTACAGCCTTAATAGGACCTATCTTTTTATTAATATGTGATATTTTAGGAAGACTGATTATCTATCCATATGAAATATCAATAAGCTTAACAGTAGGGGTAATAGGTAGTATAGCATTCCTTTACTTAATATTTAGGAGGTCTGGTTATGAGGCATAATAAGAAATTATTAATACTTAGTTTTTCAGCAATAATACTTTGTGTATTGTTTGTAGTAATAGGATTAAATTCAAATAATCTTTCATATGCACTGTCAAGAAGGATTCCTAAAGTTATAGCAATAGTTTTAACAGGAGCATCTATAGCATTTTCTTCTGTGATATTTCAAACTATAAGTCAGAATCATATATTAACACCTAGTGTTATTGGACTTGATTCATTATATATGTTAATTCAAACAATAATAGTGTTTTTATTTGGATCTAGCAATTTATTTTTGACTGATAAAAAATTGAACTTCTTCTTATCACTTATAACAATGCTCTGTTTTACAGGAATTTTGTATAAGTTCTTATTTAAGAAGGGAAGTAAAAATATATTCTTTTTACTTCTTGTAGGGCTTGTATTTGGAACATTATTTGAGAGTTTAACATCTTTTATGCAGGTAGTTATTGATCCTAATGAGTTTCAAACTTTACAAAATAAAATGTTTGCAAGTTTTAATAATGTAAATACAAATGTACTTTTTATATCTCTTATAATAGTAGTTCTTGTATTTGCATATGTTTATGAACATTTAGATACTTTAGATGTAATGCTATTAGGAAGAGAACATTCTATTAATTTAGGTGTAGATTACGATAATATTGTAAAAAAGATGCTTATTTGTGTAGCAATACTTGTATCAGTAGCTACGGCATTAGTTGGGCCAATAACATTTTTAGGACTTTTAGTAGTAAATATAGCGAGGCAGATGTTACCTACTTATAAGCATAAACACTTATTTAGTGCATCAATTCTTATAAGTATAGTTGCTTTAATTGGAGGACAATTAATAGTTGAGAGATATATGAATTTTGGAACAACAGTAAGTGTAATTATAAATTTTGTTGGAGGAATTTATTTCATATACCTTTTACTAAAGGAGAGAAGTGTATGATAACAGTAAAAAATATAACTAAAAAATATGGTGAAAAAAAAGTAGTAGATAATGTCTCTTTAGATTTACATGAAAATCAGATAATATCATTTATTGGGCCTAATGGAGCAGGTAAGAGTACATTACTATCAATGATAAGTAGACTTGCTAAAAAAGACAGTGGCGATGTCGTAATTGATCATAAAGAGCTATCTACATGGCAAGATAAAGATTTATCAAAAACAATATCTATATTGAAACAAAACAATAATATAAACATAAGAATTACAGTTAGAGAGCTAGTTACATTTGGAAGATTTCCTTATTGTGGTGGAAATTTAACGAGTGAAGATAAAGCTTTTGTTGATGAAGCTATTAATTATATGGAACTTACTGATTTGCAAGATAGATATTTAGATGAATTAAGTGGAGGACAAAGGCAAAGAGCTTATATAGCTATGGTTATAGCTCAAGATACTAAATATATACTTTTAGATGAACCACTTAATAATTTAGATATGAAACATTCAGTTGAGATTATGAAAATTTTAAAGAGATTAGTCAATGAAAAGAGTAAAACTGTCATAATAGTTATTCATGATATAAATTTTGCATCATGTTACTCTGACTATATAGTAGCTTTAAAAGATGGAAAAGTAGTTAATCAAGGAAAAACAAGTGAAATAATAAATAAGGAGATTTTAGAAAGCATATATGAAATGAATTTTAATGTTACAAATATAGATAATAGACCAATATGTGTGTATTTTTAATCTACGTTTTAAGGCACTAGACAGGCTATTAAAGTGATCCATATTAATTAACGTATATTCTTTGATAATAATAGATTAAAGATCATTACAGAGCTGTCTGAAGAGTATAAAGTGTATATCTAATTGAACAGAATCTATTTTTTAGTTACTAGGTAGACTATTAGACGCAAATTAGTATTAATTACTATTAGATTATCATTAAAGAATAGAATATTAATTATGGAGTCGTATAGCTTAGATATTAAATTTAGGAAGAAAAATAAGTAAAAACAATAATAAATGAAAAGTATAGGAGGAAAAAAATGAAAAAAATAAGTAAAAAAACAATAATAATAGTAGTAGCAATAATAGTAGGACTTTTTGGAATAGTAGAAGCTACTAAGTTTGTAGGAAAAGGTAGTAATGATAATAATGAGAAAATAACAATTACACATAAATTAGGTGAAACTGAAGTAACTAAAAATCCAAAAAGAGTAGTAGTATTTGATTATGGTGTACTAGATTCTTTAGATGCATTAGGAATTAATGTGGTAGGAGTACCTAAAGATGGAATACCTTCTTATTTAGACAAATATAGTTCTGACCAGTACATAAATGTTGGTGGAATAAAAGAGCCAAATTTTGAAAAAGTACATGAAGCAAAGCCAGATTTAATTATAATATCAGGTAGACAAGAAGAAAGTTATGATGAATTTAGTAAGATAGCTCCAACAATATACTTAGGAATAGAAAATGAAAGTTATATGGAGTCATTTACTAACAATATGAATACTTTAGGTCAAATATTTGATAAAGAAGGTGAAATTAATAAAAAACTTCAAGGAATAAATTCTAAAATTGCAGAATTAAATAAAAAGACAAGTGAAAGTCAAAAGAATGGATTAATAATATTAGCTAATGATGGAAGTTTTAGTGTATATGGTAAAGAATCAAGGTTTGGAATAATTCATCAAAACTTTGGTGTTGCGCCAGTAGATAGTGATATTGAATCATCTACTCATGGACAAAAGGCTTCATTTGAATATCTTGTTGAAAAGAATCCAGATTATCTTTTCGTAGTAGATAGAAGTGCAGTAACTGGAGGACAAATATCTGCTAAAGCCCTTTTAGATAATGAATTAGTAAAAAGTACGAATGCATACAAAAATAATAATATAGTATATTTAGATGCTAATGTATGGTATATAGCAACTGGTGGAATAAATACAACATTAACAATGATAGAAGAAATTGAACAAGCATTTAAGTAAATATTTATAGAATTTTCAATGTAAATTAAAAATCATGTGTAGAATAATGTCTACATATGATTTTTTTCTTTTAATAAGATAATAGAATAGGCATAGTTATAAAGAACTTTTTTGTTATCAAAAAATGTAGAGAATAATTTAAATCATAATTTTAGTATTCCACAAGGAAATTTTAAATATAACTGGAAAGTTAAATTCCAGTTATATTTAAAATCAAATACTTAATTTACATAAATTATTTGATATTTTTAATTGATTTGATAGATTTTGTGTTTATTCAAAAGTTTTTATTAAATCAACTAAACTTTGCTTTATATCATCAATTTTATTAAAATCAATTGTATTAATATATATCTTTTCTAAATCATCATGATAAGATTTAGCTTTTGCAAGATATAGGGTAGCTTTTGAAATTGCTTCTTTATATTTTGATTGAATAACAGATAAGTTATTAGCATATTTTTCATCAGTACCTGGAGTTATTAGTTCTGTATACATATCTATTACAAAATCATTTTCTTTAGTTGGAAAATATTCATGTGGAGCAGTTGAATCAAAGATGCATACGTCTAATTCTCTCATTATAACCATATCTAGGCTATCTGGATCAAATCCACAATGATATACTTCAGCATCAATTCCTCTTAACTTACATTCTTTTACTAATTTTTTTAATAGTGTAGATTTTCCAGACCCAGGTCTTCCTTTTACAAAATATCTATTAGAAACGTTCTCAGTTAAGTTTTCAACAAAATTAACGGGGCCTTTAGGTGTAGATCCACCTAAAAATCTATCTTTTATTACAGCAGTTTTGTTGAATTTAGTATTTCCTATAAGTTTTTTTATAACATCTGCTGTTAGTTCATTTGCTTTTTTAAAATCCATATTTTCAATGTATATTTTTTCCCAATCATCATGTATTACAAGGGCTTTTTCAAATAGTTTATAAGCATTATTATAACAAGATGAAATATGCTTTTTAATTTTTAGTATATCTTTTGTATGTTCTTTTAATTTATTAGTATCCCAAGCAACGCCTAAGTTAACATACTCTTCAATAGCACCAGGAGCAGTAGGTTCTATAACATGAGGAGCAGTTCCATCAACTATTGCTACTTTAATTTTTGGTATTATTACTCCATCAAGAGAATCATTATCAGAAGAACAGTGAATGAATTCTATATCATAACCTTTATTGCACCATTCATCTCCAATAGATTTTATAAGTGTAGATTTTCCACAGCCAGGTCCACCTTTTAGAATATATATTTTATCTAAGTTATCTAAATTAGATGAAAATAAGTTACAAAACCCTTTTGAAGTATTAGCAGAAGCAAAATAATTTAAAATTTTTCCAGCCAAGTTCATCAACTCCTAAATAAAAATAATTTTAACACTAAATATTATATGACTAGAATTTTTATATGTGTAAATTTGATAAAATATACATTAATTAAGTATTAAGATTTTTGTATGTCATTTAAAACAGAATCAAATTTTTGAATTTAATAAAAGTATAAAAAAACATATAAAGCACATAATATTCTTGTAACAAATTATAGGGAGTGAAGAATATGAATAAAAATCCAAGTATAAAATGTTCAGTTGCATCATGCAAATATCATAATGAGTCACAAAATTATTGTACGTTAGATCAAATTAATGTAGGTACACATGAATCACATCCAAAACAAGTAGAATGTACAGATTGTGAATCTTTTCAACTAAGATAATTTAGTTTATAATTAACCCAAGTAGTGAAAGAGATTTAAAGAAAATTTTTCTTTAAATCTCTTTTTCTATTATAATTAAATTTAGTACGGTGATTTTAAAATTTAATTTAAATAAAGGCTGTGTTTTAGCTGAGTATTAAAGGGATAAGTAAAGCTGGACTGAACAATTGAACTTAAGAATATGGAGGAAACTTTATGGAATATAATTGGGAGAGGTCGTTACCTTTTTTTTATATAGATTTAGATATAGCTAATAAGCTTTTTAAGAAAACTTTATTAAATGAAGAGGTAGAGAGTATAGATCCTATTAACGAAGGGTGTAGAAGCAGTAATTATGTATTAGAAACTAATAATAGAAATAAATATATACTTAAAATATTCCCTGAGTGTGATTGCTATTATGAAAGGGAAAATAATTTATTAAATCTACTTAAAAATGATATTTTAGTACAAAGAGTTTATTTAATATCTAGTAGTAATATTATAAAAAATAAGATTTTTGGTATTTATGAATATATAGAGGGGGTTAATTTAGGTAAGGCAATTAGAGGTGGATCTAAAATTGATAAAAATTTAATAGAAGAATTAGCTATGACATTAGCAAAGATACATAAATTTAAATATAAAGAATGTGGAAAACTAGATAAAAACTTAAATATAATCCACAAGTTATCCCCGCTATATACATGGTATGAAGAAAATATGGGGATAAATTTTAAAAATAGATTAGGTGATAATATAGTTAAGAAAATAAATTATATAGTAAATTATAATAAAGAAATGTTATTAGAATTAGATAAAAATATATCTTTAATTCATGGCGATTTTCAAGGAACTAATATACTTGTAAAAGATAATAAAATATCTGCAATAATAGATTGGGAATTTTCTATGGCAGGAAATCCATTGATAGATATAGGTGAATTATTTAGATATGAGGAGTATTTTGATAATGATTTAATTAAAATATTTGAAAAACAGTATAATAAATATTCAGATGATAAATTAATTGATGAATGGTATAAAATATCTAAGCTAGTTGATTTAATTAGTTTAATTAAATTAATTAATACTAAAGATGATATGCCTAATAAACATAAAGAAATAAAGAAACTTATAATAAATACATTAGAACTGTTTTAATAGAGTGTTGATATTATAGTATAAAGCTTGTGGACGAAATGTAAAAAGGAAACTCGACTTCTGATAGTCGCTGAGTAAGTTCGAGGAGCGAAATATAAAATTCCGACTCTCACTTAAGAATACTAAAAATAAAAAATCATAATAAAGATGTTTTTTAGGAATACTAACTTTATTAAAGATTCTTAGTAGAACCATACGTATAGGAGAGAATAATAAAATGGAAGAGAAAAAGATATTTTTAGAGATAGAGAATCATTTACTTAATGATGAAAAACCATCTTTATTTTTAAATGAAGCATTGCATAAAGGTAGTTTTGATAAATATCCACTATCAATGATTAAAGATTTAAAAGAAGTACCTCAAAATCCAAAGTATCATCCAGAAGGGAATGTATTTATACATACAATGATGGTAGTTGATGAAGGTGCTAAAAGACGTGAAATAAGTAATGATAACAGAATATTTATGTGGGCTTTATTATTACATGATATAGGAAAAAAGCCTACTACTAAAATGAGAAAAGGAAGATTGACTTCATATGATCATGATAAAGTTGGAGCAGAAATGGCAGAAGAATTTTTAAATTATTTTAATGAGAGTCAGGAATTTATAACATATGTTAGAAAATTAATAAGATGGCATATGCAGAGTTTATTTGTTATTAAAAATACCAAATTTCAAGATGTTGAAGGTATTCTAAAAGATGTCAGTGTAGATGATATAGCATTAGTATCATTATGCGATAGATTAGGTAGAGGTGGATTAGATAATTCATTAAGAGAACAAACCTTAAACGATATAGAATTTTTTAAGAAGACATTGAATAGCAAGAAATAAAATTTAACATTTAAAATTATTTTTAATAATATGAATTAGAGTAATTATTAAGGAGTATATAGATGTTTAGAATGTTTCCATTTAAATTTGGGGGAACTATAAATATAGGAAATTTGGGAAATATGATAGGATCTTTTTTTGATGATATAGACTTATCAGGTTTAATAAATGAATTAGATCAAGAATATGAAGAAGAATATTCTCAAGAATCAGAAGATTTACAAAATGAAGATGTAGCTGAATTTATAAAATTAGAAGAATATAATGATATGTATATATTGACTATTGAGTTGAATGGAGTAGATTTAAGACAAACCAGTATACAATATAATCCCGGAAAGTTATCAATAAATTTAAATAAGATGGAAAAAGTATCACAACATATAGGGATGCTTTCATCAAATTATATGGTAAAGAAAAATTATAGAAAAGAATTTGATAAGATAGAATCTATAGACGAAAGTAAAATTATGAAAATATTAGAAAATGGAGTACTTAAAATATCTATGCCTAAAAAATATGCATTAAATGAAGACTCTAAAATAATAGATGTTAAAAACTATATAGAAAATTAAAATTAGGGAAGATTAAATCTTCCCTAATTTTATAAAAGTTCTAAATATTATTTTCTTTTATTAGCTACTTCAACATTAACTTTTTTTCTATTTATTTTACCGCCGATACATTTCTCTAATACTTTAGAAGAAACATCTTCATCTATAGTCACAAATGAGAAATTATCCATAAGATCTATTTTACCAATAGCAGCAGGTCTTACTCTACTTTGATCTTTTATGTAGTTTATTAAGATTTTTGGAGTTAAGCCATCTTTCTTTCCAACAGAGAAGAATAAACGTACATCATTTTTTGAAGCACTAGGTGCATCTAATGTATCAGTATTATATTCAAAACTGCTTTCATTTTCGAATTTTATTTTCATTAAAGATGCTATTATAGAAATTGGATCATAAGCTTCATTTAATTCTATAGCACTTGGAACAAATGTGCTAAAATCACCACTATCAATAGTTTCTTTAATTTCATTAACTATATTAGTGAATTTTCTACTATGTATTTCATTAGCTGTTGGAACTGATTTTTCTGTTATTGTACTTTTAGTTACTCTTTGAATTTGTTTAAGCATACCTAATTCTTTTGGAGTTACTAAAGAATATGCAGTACCAGTTCTATTTGCTCTACCAGTTCTTCCTATTCTATGAACATATGATTCTACATCTTGTGGTAAATCATAATTTATTACATGTGTAATACCGTCAACGTCAATACCTCTAGCAGCTACATCAGTTGCGATTAATAAGTTTAATGAACCATCTTTAAATTTCTTTAAAGTAGTTAATCTATGAACTTGAGACATATCTCCATGCATACCCTCAACTACATATCCTTTACCTTGAAGTTCTTCAACTAATTCGTCAACACCTCTCTTAGTTCGACAGAATATTATAGCAGAAGAAGGATTATCTAAATCTAATAATCTACAAAGTGCTTCAAGTCTATGTTTATTGTTAATCATAAAATAGTTTTGTTCTATTTTAGATACTGTAAGTGAACTTCTCTTTATTGCTACGTGCTTAGCATCTGCTTTCATGTAATTCTTAGCTAATTTTGCTATTGGAGCAGGCATAGTAGCAGAGAATAATAAAGTTTGTCTTTCAGCAGGAGTATTACTTATTATAGTTTCAATATCTTCGATGAATCCCATATTAAGCATTTCGTCAGCTTCATCTAATACTAGGAAATCTACTGTATTTAATTTAAGTATTTTTCTGTTTATAAGGTCTAACACTCTTCCAGGAGTTCCAACAACAATATCAATGTTATCTCTTCTTAAGGCTTTGATTTGTCTATCGATAGACTCTCCACCATAAACAGGTAATACATTTGCTTTTTCATATTTTGAAAGCTTTTTAAGTTCATCATTTACTTGTACAGCAAGCTCTCTTGTAGGAGCTAAAATAAGTGCTTTAATTCCGTTCGTGTCATTTAATCTGCTAAGTATAGGACAACCATACGCAGCAGTTTTTCCTGTACCAGTTTGTGCTTGACCAATTAAGTCAAAACCTTCTAGTGTTACAGGTATACTTTCTTCTTGTATTTGAGAAGGGGTATTAAATCCTAAATCCTCTATTGCTTTTACAATTGTGTCTTTAAGACCTAAAGAATAAAATTTGTTATCGTTCATTAAATATCCTCGTTTCTTTTATCTAAAATTGGTTACTTTATATTACTTAATTTACATAAGTCAAATAAAATAAGTTTAACAGAGTAGTTTATATAATGTCAAATCTAAAAAATTTACAAATTTTGAAATTTATAAATCTTGAAATTGCTAATTATCTTTATATTTACTACATACTATTGATCTAACTTTATTTGGAAGTTCATCTTGTTCTTCCTTTGTTAAATCTTTTGTATAAATTGGTGCATGTACTACAAGCTCTACATTTGCAGGCTTTATTCTATTAGTTTGCTCTAATAATTTGTAAGTTCCATTAATAGTAAGAGGAACTATAACGCATTTTGATTTTAAAGCTAATTTAAAACTACCAGCTTTAAAGTCACCAATTTCTTTTCCTTTACTTCTAGTACCTTCTGGAAATATAACCATAGAATAGCCAGTTTTAAGTATGCTAATTCCTTGAACTATTGCTTCAGCAGACTTCCTTAAGTTTTTTCTATCCATGAAAACGCAATTTATGTATTTCATCCATGTACTAATAAATGGAACAGTTTCTAATTCTTTTTTTGCGATAAAGCCTTTTGGGACATCAATAGAACTCAGTAATAATGGAATATCAAAATTACTTTGATGATTAGATACAAATAATATAGTCTCATCTTTAGGTATATTTTCTAATCCTACCACATTAATTCTTGCACCACAAGCTTTCATTACAAATCTTGCCCACTTAGAAGTAACTTTATGAATAAATTCTTTTTTTTCTTCTAAATTCCCCTTATTTTCTAAGGATTTAATTTTAAATTTATTCATAGATACAAATAATAAACTAAAAATTATGGCTATAGAAAATGTTATTGTTCTTATCATGTTTACACATCCTTAATTTTAATTACTACATAAATATAGTATATTATAAAAATGCATTATTTAAAAGATAGCAGCAAATACTTAAAGGATAAGCACACAAATTTAATTCTAGCCCTAAAATAATAATTTTAAAACCAATAATAAGATATATTTAAAATTATTTTAATATAAAATTAAAGGAAAATAATATAAAAAAGGATATAATTATTATAGTAGATAAAATATTGTTAATTATTTAAAAAAATTACGATAAATAAAATGAAGATAAATAAAGCAGAGGAGGATCAAATGGATACAGATGCACTAGAGAAAAACAATGATCTTATAGGCCTTAGTGATAAAGAAGTAACTGAAAGAATTGCTGAAGGAAAAGTTAATTATATTCCGAAAGCTCCATCAAGAACATTATGGCAAATAATTAGAGCTAATTTATTCACTAGTTTTAATACTATAAATTTAATATTAGCAATAGTAGTTATAATAGCTGGATCACCTAAAAATTCAATATTTGCAGGAGTTATATTAGTTAATACTTTAATTGGTATAGCACAAGAACTTAGAGCTAAAAAAACATTAGAAAAATTATCTGTTATAAATGAAGCTTATGCTAATGTTCTAAGAAATGGAGAGGTAAAAAAAATACCTTTAGAAAAAATTGTTTTAGATGATATATTGTATTTGGATACAGGAGCGCAAATACTAGCAGATTGTGAAGTTATTTCATCAGTAGAACTAGAGGTTGACGAATCTATGTTAACTGGAGAATCTGATTCTATTATAAAATATAGTGATGATAAATTATTTTCTGGAAGCTTTGTTGTAGCTGGAGAAGCGTATGCTAAAGTAACTAATGTTGGAAAAGAAACATATGCATCTAGACTTGCAGAAGAGGCTAAGAAATTTAAATTAATAAATTCAGAATTACAAAATGC
The DNA here is from genome assembly GCF_023845855.1 of Clostridium sp. ZBS2. Taxonomy (NCBI): domain Bacteria; kingdom Bacillati; phylum Bacillota; class Clostridia; order Eubacteriales; family Clostridiaceae; genus Clostridium; species Clostridium sp. ZBS2. The sequence continues at coordinate 46,234 of NZ_JAMQIF010000017.1, read as the reverse complement.
TATAAATAAAATATTTAGAGTAATAATATGGATAATAATTCCGTTATCAATTTTACTTACAGTAACTCAACTTATGATAAACAATGTAACATGGCAACAAGCATCAATTGGAACTGTAGCTGGAATTATAGGTATGATTCCAGAAGGATTGGTTCTTTTAACAAGTGCTACATTCATAGTTGCAATAGTTAAACTAGCCAAATATGATACACTAGTTCAAGAATTATGTTCAACAGAAGTTTTAGCAAGAGTTGATGTATTATGTTTAGATAAAACAGGAACATTAACAGAAGGAAATTTAAAATTAGTTGACATAAAAAATATTAGTGATATTAAATCAGGAGAAATAGATACAGTATTAGCAGCACTTACATACAATTTACCTAGTAATAATGCAACTCAAAAAGCCATCTTAGAAATATATAAAGATTTTAATAATGATTTAAAATGCACAAATAAGATAGTATTTTCCTCTAAAAGAAAGTGGGGCGGTGCTACCTTTGAAAATTTAGGTACGTGGGTAATAGGAGCACCAGAAATTATATTAAATAAAGAATATAGTAGCATTAAATCATTAGTAGATGAAGAAGCAGCAAAAGGAAGAAGAGTATTACTTTTAGCTAAGGTTAAAAACAATAAACTTAATTATAAATTAAGTGGAGAGATTGAAGCTGTAGCTTTAATATTAATAGAAGACATAATCAGAGAACAAGCACCGGCTGTATTAGATTATTTTAATAAACAAGATGTAGAAGTAAAAATAATATCAGGTGATAATCCACTGACAGTTTCAACTGTTGCTAAAAAAGCAGGAGTAAATGGATGGGAAAATTCAATAGATGCTAGAAATCTTCCGGAAAATGAAGAAAAATTTAATGAAATGATTAAAAATAACACTGTTTTTGGAAGAGTAACGCCTCATCAAAAGAAGAGAATAGTTAAATCACTTCAAAATTCAGGTCATACAGTTGCTATGACTGGTGATGGAGTAAATGATGTACTTGCGTTAAAAGAATCAGATTGTGGAATAGCTATGGCAAATGGATCAGATGCAACTAAAGCAGTGGCACAGTTAGTATTGTTAAAATCAGATTTTTCAGCGTTACCTAAGGTTGTTGAAGAAGGAAGAAAACAAATAAATAATTTAGAAAGAGTTGCTGAACTATTTTTATCAAAAACAGTATACTCTATAATATTAGCTTTAGTTTTTTCATTGTTATTTTTACCATTTCCAGTTTTACCAATACAAATGTCATTAGTGGGAAGTTGTGCAATTGGTATTCCAGCATTTTTCTTGGCGTTACTTCCTAACGAAGGTGGAGTAAAGAAAGGGTTTTTACATAGAATTTTAACTGTGAGTATTCCCAATGGTATATTCTTAGCATTGTTTACAACATTAACATTTATAAGTTCATTTTATATAGGAGCTTCCATAGAGTACAGTAGAACTTTAGCATTACTTATGTTTTCAGGTGTTAGTATGATTATTTTACTTAAAGTATCAAGACCTTTAACAACATTTAAATTTTGTTTAGTAGTTTTGATGTTTGGAATAGTTATACTTGCGTTTATTACTCCAATAGGAAGAATTATTTTCACATTAGAAAAATTAAAATTAAGACATTGGATAATATCTTTAGTAGTAATAATATTATCAGCTCCATTAATTACTAAAATAGTAGACTTAGTAAGGAAGAAAGTTAATAAGGTATTTAAATTCGAATATTAGTTATTGGGAAGTGAGAGATTAATGTTTAAAAATGATTATATGAAAGAGATGGAAAATAGCTTAGATTTAATAAAAGAAGAAGTAAATAAAAATTTAATAAATGAGGAAATAACAAAGGCTAAAATTGCAGTAAATAATCAGCTTAGAAATTTAGTAGGATTAGATATTAATGCTATTGATACTTTATCATTTAATAGTGTTAGGGAAATAATTAGTAAAGATGCTTCTTATAATTTAGGAAAATATATTGCACTGGGAGAATTATTACAATTACAAGGAAAGATTTGCTTAAAAGACAACGATGAATCAATGATGTTAAATTATTATTTAAAATCACTACAAGCTTTTTATGAAATATATGATGAAGAAGAGATTAATAGTGATAAGTATATTAAAGATATAGAATGTTTAATAAATGATTTAAGAGAATATGATGTTCCATTAGAAAGTGATATGCAAATCTTTAAGTTTTACGAATTAATGAATAAGTTAGATAAAGCAGAAGATATGTTGTTTTATATTATAGATAAAAGTAATAATGATAAAAATAATATAGAAATGGGATTAGAATTCTATAATAAATTAAAACAAAAGCCAGAAGAAGAATTAATTAAAGGAAACTTACCATTAGAAGAAGTAGAAGATAGCTATTTAGAACTTAGTAAAAAACTTAAATAATATGTTGAATATTTTAATATAAAGCTCACTGAGCTAAGGAATTTACTTTAAGAATACTAGAATAAAGCTTAGTCTAATTAATGCGTGTTCCCAATGAAACATTGTGACAAGCAATTAATTCAAATTTTAAAAGGAAACTCGACTTCGCTGAGTAAGTTCGAAAATCCAAATGTAAAATTTGGTTTCTCACTTAAGGATTCTAAAAAGTAAATTCCAATGTCAGATTCGCCTTTATATTAAAATACCAACATTAATAAAAGATGATATTTTAAATGAACTTTGTGGAGATGGATTGTATAAATAGCATTACTTGACAATGGATAATAACTATAATAAAATTTAATATATAATTTCATAATTCAAGTCCTCATAGTTAAATGGATAGAACAGTCCCCTCCTAAGGGACAGATGTAGGTTCGATTCCTACTGGGGATACCATGATTATATAGAAAATGCCTTAACCACAATGGTTGAGGCATTTGTTATATTCAATATTGTACTATAAATTGTACTAAATTTTTTATTCAGCTTTTTGGTACTATATTGTACTAGGACTATATTTAAAAATATTATCTAATAAGCTAGCAGTATTATTTTTCATATCTTCCATTATGTGAGTATATGTATTCAATGTAGTCGCTATATCTTTATGACCAAGTCTGTCAGATACAACCTGTATATTTTCACCATTAAATATTAATATAGTACTAAATAGATATGTATTAAGAAAATTAATTGCATATTAAAAATATTATTGAGTGTTTAATAAATTTTTAATATAAGTAAACAACATTATTAATTTAGAAGTATTAAGCAATATTATATACTGGAATTTTAATATATAGATGCCTATGAATAAGAAATTAAGTCGAATATGAATAGTGAAATTAATATTTTATATTGAGTTATATTACATATTTAATAAATTGTGGAAATGGTATACAATTATGTTATTAGGTAAATTAGGGGGATTAATAGTAATGAAAAAGTTAAAATTAATAAAAGTAATATCCAGTTTATTAATAGCAGCGTCAGTATTGGCATTTGCTCCAATAGGAGCAAGTGCAGCATGGAAACAAGATTCTAATGGATGGTGGTATACAGAGGATAATTCATATGCTAAGGGATGGGATGTAATAGATGGAAAGTGGTATTATTTCGAATCATCTGGTTATATGGCTCATGACACAACAATTGATGGATATAAATTAGGTTCTGATGGTGCATTGTCAGCCAATAGGATACCAGTATCAACAATTACTCAGTGGACAACATCAACGAATGCAGAGTCAACATCATCAATAAATACATCAAAAGATGAAATGGTTGAGGTTACTGTTGAAAATGCTAAGGAACTTGTTAATGCCATAGGCTCCAACAAGAGGATTATATTAAAACCAGGAGTATATAATTTATCAAATATTAAACAAGTTAATAATATTGATAATTCAGTAATATGGAAAAATGTATATGATGGAAAAGAATTAAACATTCAAAATATTCATGATTTGACAATTGAGGGAATGGGACCAGGACAGGTAGAAATAAACATAGATTCTCGTTATGCTGAAATAATGAACTTTAATAATGTTAGTAATGTTACTATAAAAAACATTATTGCAGGACACACACCAGAACCATATCATTGTAATGCAGGGGTACTTAGCTTCCACAATAGTACTGATATTTCAATAATGAATTCAGAACTATATGGATGTGGCAGTGTAGGATTAAGTTTAGGCAATGTAAAAGGGCTAAACGCATCAAAATGTATAATAGATCATTGTTCTTTTGAAGCACTAAGGATTAATGGTTGTGAAGATATCAAATTTACAGAAAATAAAATAATTGATCATGAAGCTTACGGCAATATAATAGATATATCAGGATCAAAGGATATTATATTTGAAAAATGTGAATTATCAGGTAATAATAACTTTGAATATGGTTTCATTGGAGTATCAGGTGCAGACTTACCATATCATGAAGGCTCAAATGTCTTACTAGATAAATGTATAATAAAAAATAATTCAAGATCATCAGACACAGATTTCAATGTTGGTAAGACATGCTTCTTTAGTTGTGGAAAGAGCAGCAAAATAACAGTAAAGGATTCAGAGGTAAGCGGTAATAAGTGTGATTATTTAAAAGATAGCAGTGAAAGTGTGAAATTTGAAAATTGCACTTTTAATAATAATGTTTGGCGATAGTATGATTATAGGAAATATGAAGGAGAAATAATAAGATGAAGAGGTTAATGTTAAGAAAAGTAATAATAAGTTTATTATTAGTGGTATCAGTATTGGCGTTAAATCCAATTAGTGCTGATGCAGCTTGGAAGCAAGATAGTAAAGGTTGGAAGTATGGTATAGGTGTATATGAAGAAAGTGGTTGGCAGTTAATAGATTGTGATTGGTATTATTTTTATACAGGATATGATAAATATTCTAATGAAAGTATGCGTGGGTATATGGCTCATGATACAATTATAGACGGTTATCGTATGGGACATGACGGTAAATGGGTTGATAATCCTATATTTGGTGTAAAAGATTTAAATTTTAGAGAGATACTTAAAGCAAAAGTAGGTAGAGAATATGGCGATTTCTTAAAAGAAGAATTCAAAGGTGTAACTAATTTAACATTTGTAAATGCAAATGTTAGTACGTTAAAAGGAATAGAAAATCTTAAAGATCTTAATGTAATTGTAATAAGAGATGACGAATTATATGACATAGAGGATATAAGTAAGCTGACTAATCTTAGAGTGTGTTCTATACAATCTGCTAAGCTTACAGATATGAATAAGCTTATAGATATTTTAAAGAAGCTTCCTAATTTAAAAACAGTTTCTTTAAAGGGAAATAATTTTACTGCAAAAGAGAAACAATCTTTGGTTAAAGTATTGCCAAAAAATTGTTATAATATAAATTTCTATTATTAACAATAAGGCTAAGCAATTAGTATAATAAAAAATAGATATAAAAGGTTTTAAATTTTATTTTAAAACAAATGAAAAGAATGCCCCATCTAATCCTAAAAGATAAGCATTCTTTTCCTTAACCGTTAAAAATCTAATAGCCCTAAAACTAAAAAACGTTCTAGGAGAGTGCCATGTTACCAGCATGGCACTTTTTTATATATTTATTATATCACAATTCAAATAAACATAAAATATGACTAAAAAGCTTCATGTAAAGTACTTATCTTAATGTATTATTAGACTATACTCATTTTGCCATTGCTAAGTCAAATTACTCGGCTTACTTCAACTTATGTACATACAAATACTATATTAAAGCATATAAACACATGTTATTGAAATCTTTTTGTTCATTATAGGGGGAATTATGTATTAAATTTTGTGCAGTTTAACGAAATCAAGGAAATATTAAATTTTATAATGCATTTTTTAGTAAATTCAATTAAAATATATATATGTAAACTAAATTCATGTTATACAAATTAAGTAATTAGTAAAAACACACAAGTCACAACAAAAGAAAGGAAGTATATTGCATGGAGATTTTTGCTGAACAATTTATTCCTTCAGACAAATCACATAAAAGTAGCCAAGTCATGAAAAAGATTTCAATAGTATTATTTATACTATCTTTATTTATATTTTTTTTATCATTAATGATAGCGGTATCATTGATAGTATTATCTGTATTCTTATTTTTAAGTAGTATGTGTATATATGTTGATTATGAGTATGAATTTTTTGATGGAACTTTAACTATAACTAAAATATTTAATATGAGTAAAAGAAAAATTGTTTTAAAAATGGACAAGAGTTCTATAAAGAATTTATATGCTTTAGAATCTAAGAAAGATAATAATTCAAAAATAAAAAAGTTCTATACTACTAATATTGAAGGTCTTAAAAAATATAATTTTGAATTAAATAATGGTGAAATAGTTCAACTAGCTTTAAATACCGAGATAGAAAAGTTGGTTAATATTTTTCTTAAAAATAATATGTAAGATCATCTGTAAAAAAAGTTACATCATTTTTAATGGTGTGACTTTTTTATTCTTTATAAAATTACATCGCCTTAAAAATTAATGAATATGTTGATTTTTTAAGCATGTGTTTTTTATATTAATCCAATATATTACTTTTAATAATATTATGATATAATGTTGAGTAAAATATAATTATTAAATCAATTAGGAGAGTGATTTTTTTTGGACCCTAGTTATACGTGGGAGATAGTAACTTTAATAATATTACTTATGCTGTCAGCATTTTTTTCAATGTCAGAAACAGCATTAATGTCTATAAATAAGATTAGACTAAGACATATGGTGGAAGAAGGCGTACCAGGAGCAAAATTAGTAGAAAAACTTACAGAAGATCCAAATAAATTATTAGGAGCTATATTAATAGGTAATAACATAGCTAATATTGCAGCATCAGGACTTGCTACTGTGCTTGCAACTAATATATTTGGTTCAGGTGGAGTAGGAATAGCTACAGGAATTATGACTGTATTAGTATTAATTTTTGGTGAAATAACGCCTAAATCTATTGCAAAGCAAAGATCAGATTCTGTTGCTTTAAAAGTTGGTAAACCTATAAAGTTAATAGTTACTATATTTAAACCTTTTGTATATATATTTACAGCTATATCATCATTTTTTATAAAAATTTTAGGTGCAGATCCTAAAGCTACTGAACCATTTATTACTGAAGAAGAATTAAAAACAATGGTAGGTGTAAGTGAAGAAGAAGGCGTATTAGAAAATGTTGAAAAAGAAATGATATTTAATGTATTTGATTTCGCTGATCTTCAAGTAAAGGATGTAATGGTTCAAAGAGTTGATGTTACTGCTTTAGATTCAGAATCAACTTATGATGATGTATTAAAGATTATAAAAGAAGAACAATTTTCTAGAATACCGATTTATAATCAAACTATAGATGATGTTATTGGTATATTAAATGTGAAGGATTTATTAATGCTTGAAAATCCTAGAGAAAACTTTAAAATGACGAAATATATAAGAGAACCTTTCTATACGTTTGAATTTAAAAAGATTGTAGAATTATTTAAGGAAATGAAAAAAGAAAGAAATCATATTGCTGTTGTGTTAGATGAATATGGTGGTACTGTTGGAATAATTACTATAGAAGATTTGGTAGAAGAAATTGTTGGTGATATAGAAGATGAATATGATGAAGCTAATACAAGTATTGAAGTCATTAAAGAAAATGAATATATAGTAGATGGTAGTGTGAGACTTCATGATATTGGTGATTTAATAGGTACTGATATGGAATCAGATGAATTTGATTCTATTGGAGGTCTTATAATTGGAGAGCTTGGAAGAATGCCTGAAGAAAAAGAAGAAATTGAGTGCGATAATATGAAATTTATCGTAGAAAATATAGATAAAAATAGAATTAAAAAAGTTAGAATATTTACAGATAACGAATAATCATAAAAGACTGCTGGCAAAAATAATCAGCAGTCTTTTTTTAAAGTAGATTATGTTTTAACAGAGTATTGCATATATCAATACATATTTAAAACAGAGCTATAATCAAAAATTAATATATTGATTTTTATGGAGGGAAAAGATATGAATTTTTTAGATATTGCTAAAGAAGAAGCAAAGATAGCAATGTCCAAAGGTGAAATTCCAATAGGTGCAGTTATAGTAAAGGATAACATAGTTATATCAAAGGCTCATAATTTAAAAGAAACATTAAATGATATAACAGCTCATGCAGAGATATTAGCAATAAGAAAGGCATCAAAAATTTTAAATGACTGGAGATTAAAAGGAACGGAAATGTATGTTACTTTAGAACCATGCTCTATGTGTGCTAGTGCTATAATTCAAAGCAGAATATCAAAATTACATATAGGGACATTTAATAAGGACATGGGAGCTTGTGGTTCTGTAATAAACCTTATAGATAGTAGAAAGTTAGATTCGTTTGTTAATGTTAATTGGTTATATGATGAAGAATGTTCAAAATTACTTATGGAATTCTTTCAGTTAAAAAGGAAACTTAATAAAAATAAATTATTATAGTATATGTTATAATAAAAATTACTCACAATATACATTAAAAATAGTAGTAAAAAATTTATGGTTTGGAGGATATTAATGCAATTTATTCAAATGTTTGATAACAAAATTTTGGAGTTTATACGTATTAACTTACATAGTCCGATGATGGATAAGATTGTTCCTATAATAACTTCTTTAGGAAATATGGGATTAGTATGGATAATTATAGGATTAGCATTTATATCTAATAATAAGTATAGAAAATATGGTTTTATAATGTTATGTACATTATGTATTGGTGTATTAATTGGTGATGGAATCATAAAACCACTAGTTGGAAGAATAAGACCTTTTAATTTTGTTGAAAATATAGAATTACTTATAAAGGCACCTAGTAGTTTTTCATTCCCATCTGGACATACTATGTCTTCATTTGCAGCAGCAACTATTATTTATAAAGCTAATAAAAGAATGGGAATTGGTGCATTTTTATTAGCAGCACTTATAGGATTTTCGAGAATGTATTTATATGTTCACTATCCATCAGATGTGCTAGTTGGGTGTGTATTAGGAATAATTTTAAGTACTTGTATTTATAAAATAATAAGTCCTAAGTACGATAAAAAATTTAATAAGTCGTAAAATAAGATACAAATGAAGAGGAGTGTGGTATTTATGAATCCAATAGCTTTTAAAGTAGGAAATTTTGATATTAGATGGTATGCCATTATAATTTTAACTGGAGTTCTATTTGGGTTAATATTGGCTTATTATAATTGCAATAAGAAGAATTTAAGCTTTGATATTTTAAGTGATGGATTTCTTGTATCTTTTCCAGTAGCTATTATTGGAGCAAGATTATATTATGTTTTATTTGAATTTGAAAATTATAAAGAAAATGTACTTGATATATTTAATATAAGACAAGGTGGTTTAGCTATACATGGTGGATTAATAGCTGGATTAATAGCTGCATTTGTTTATGCAAGAGTAAGAAAAATAAATTTTTTAGATTATTTAGATGTGGTAGCTCCATCGATAATATTGGCTCAATCTATTGGTAGATGGGGAAATTTTATGAACAGTGAAGCACATGGAGGAGAAGTAACTTATGAATTTATAAGTAAGTTTCCACAGTTTATACAAAAAGGAATGTATATTAATGGAACATATTATCATCCTACATTTTTATATGAATCTATTTGGAATTTAGTAGTATGTATTATTCTAATTAGTATACTTTATAAAAAGAAAAAAAATAATAAGGGAATAGTTATATCTAGTTATATTGTTTTATATTCTGTAGGTAGATTTTTTATTGAGGGACTTAGAACTGATAGTTTAATGTTGGGTGGAGTAAGAGTTGCTCAATTAATAAGTATAATAGGAATAATTTTCGGGCTTTCTTTAATTATTTATATTAGAAAAATTAAAAATAAGATACAAAATATTCAGTTGAATTAGGCATTTTTATATGATATTATAAAAAAGCATTATGCCTTTGGAGAAATGTCCGAGTGGTTGAAGGAGCACGCCTGGAAAGCGTGTATAGGGTTCACGCTCTATCATGGGTTCAAATCCCATTTTCTCCGCCAAGAATTTATTGGTTTTTCTATTTATGACATGTAGATAGATTATAGAGTTTAACAAAATATATACTTAAGAAACACATTTTTTAATGAATTTAGATTATGTGTTTCTTATTTTTTGTTTAAAAATATATAAGTTAAATATGGTGAAATATAAAGAAAAATATTCATGGAAACTTTGGATTTGTTATTTATTTTCATGTGCCTAAATAATATTTAAACAAAAGGTTGAATCAAAAAAATATATATGATATTATGAATTGGCAATAGAAAAATATTAATGTTTTTAATTTAAATAAATATTAATATTAAGGAAAAATTTAAGATAAATTCATAATAATATATATATTTACAAAAGTATATTAATAGTATTATCTTGTATTTATAGATGGTATGTGTTATGATGTAAAAGTATAAAAAATGTATAGTACTTAATATGGTTTGATGCCTAATGGAGGCAGATACTTTTCATTAAGAAAAAGAATTATTGAGGTTCGAATCCTCTTCATACCACCATTCCGTGCTAGATGGGGAGTTAGCGGTGCCCTGTAACCTGCAATCCGCTATAGCAGGATTGAATTCCTCGTAGAGGTATTAATTTTTTATAGTCTGACCTTTGTAAGTGGTGTTGATGACTGGGTCCCACGCAATGAAAGCGTATGAACCTCGTCAGGTCCGGAAGGAAGCAGCGATAAGTGCACACTGCATGTGCCGTGGATCAATCTGGTCTGAGCTAACTGCAAAGGTAACGTATAGGGAATTTTTATCGAAGCGAGGTGCACGGTTTATATACATAAACCTTCACAGAGAATGAAGGATTTTTTTTCGAATTAAATTAGGTTATTCTTCAATAGGATTAACAATATAGGACAAAACAATAGGATAAGAAAATGAGGGAATTTAANNTTAAATTCCCTCATTTTCTTGTTCTTTTTTAATATATAGGAGAGTGTAAGATTTCAACTAAGAAAGTCTACTTAAATTTATAAAGTTATATTCTAATCCGCTTTTTTCATCAGTTATAACATCTGATTCATAATCTATTTTAAAATCATCATAATTTATTTGCGGAAAATAAGTATCCCCATTAAAATCTTTATTGATTTTTGTTAAGTACAATTTATTAGAATAAGGTAATAGCTGTTTATAAATTTCTCCACCACCAATTATAAAAACTTCATCGTCAGAGTTATTATATTTATTTAATAATTCCTCGAAATCATAAATTATTTCTACACATTCAGAGTTAACTTTAAAATTTTTATCTCTAGTTAAAATCACATGTTTTCTATTAGGTAATACTCCAGGAAGAGATTCAAAAGTTTTTCTTCCCATTACAATAGTTTTTCTGCTTGTAATTTCTTTAAATCTTTTTAAGTCCTCAGAAATGTGCCAAATTAATTTATTATCACTTCCAATAACATTATTTTTAGCAATAGCTACTATTATTGATAACATTTATAAGCCCCCTTTTAATATCTTATTTAAATCATATAATCATTTTAGTATTCCTAAGTTCAATTACTCTGACCAGTTTTATTTATGCATATATCAACACTCAACTAAATTTTAAACTGAAACAGGCATTTTTATTGATTCATGATGCTTGTAATCTTCAAGTTTAATATCATCAGAAGTAAAATCATAAAAATCTTTAATTTCAGGATTTATCCAAAGCTTTGGAGCATCATAAGCTTGAGCTTTTCTTTCTAATTGAGTTTTCATTCCATCAATTTGGTTTTCGTAAATATGTGCATTATTTATTACATGAGTAAATAGTCCAGGTTTAAGACCTGTTACTTGAGCAATTAAATGAACTAATACAGCATATTGGCTGGTATTAAAAGGAATTCCAAGTGGCCAATCTCCACTTCTTTGTACAAGCATACAATTAAGTCTACCATCAGTTACATCCCACATAGTTAGGAAGCAACAAGGACAAAGAGCTCCACCATCTAAATAAGGTATTTGCCATAAATTAAGCATCATTCTTCTATCTTGAGGATTATTTTTTAAAGAATCTATAAGTTTATCTATTTGGTCAAATTTTTTAACAACCCAACCATAAGATGTTCCGATAGTTCCATCTTCCATTTCCCATTCATCCCAAATATGTACGTTTTGTTCTTGAAGTTTTTTTACGTCATTAGATTGATCCTTAAAAATCCATAAAAGTTCTTTAACAGCTGTTTTAAAAGCAACAAATTTAGTAGTTAATATAGGAAATTCTTTTTCTAAATTAAATTGCATTACTTGATGGGGGATTTTATAAGTAGGCATTCCAGTTCTATTATTATCATAATACCCATTATCTAAAATATTTTTAGCTATTTCTAAATATTTATCATCATATAAACTCATTTTATCTACTACCTCCAAAATTTTTACTAAGTTATGCTTAAGTATTTAGATAATTATAATTTATGTAACTTATAATATATCAAAATCAGTTTAAAACATAATCTTTTACTAAAATACTAATATTCATTTTAACATATGGACATATTAAAAGACAGTATTGATATTTTAATATAAGGTTCATAGATAAATGAAGTAAATAGAGTATATAATATTAGGAAAATTAAGAAGTTGTATATAGAAGATAAATTAAGTAATTTAAGCTTTATATTATTTATTAAATTATTAGTGTATAATAAATATATGATTTAATGGAAATAGAAAGGTGGAGGAAACCTTTGGCATATACAGCTTTATATAGAGAGTGGAGACCAAGGACATTTAATGATGTAGTAGGTCAGGAACATATAACAACAACATTAAAAAATGAAATTTTAAATGATAGAATTGCACATGCATATCTTTTCTGTGGAACAAGAGGAACAGGTAAAACATCAACAGCTAAAGTTATGGCTAAGGCATTAAATTGTTTTAATCTTCAAAATGGAGAGCCTTGCAATGAATGTGAGATGTGTAAAAAGATAAATGAAGGTTTATCAATGGATGTTACGGAATTAGATGCAGCATCTAACAATGGAATAGATAGAATAAGAGATATAATTGATGATACAAAATATCCTCCACAAGAGGGTAAGTATAAGATTTATATATTAGATGAAGTTCATATGTTATCAGGGGGAGCGGTAAATGCATTTTTAAAGACATTAGAAGAACCGCCAAGTAATGTTATATTTATATTAGCAACTACTGATCCTCAAAAATTACCTATAACTATTTTATCTAGATGTCAAAGGTTTGATTTTAAAAGAATAAATCAAAAAGATATTTCAGATAGATTAAGAAAAATAACTGAATCACAAAATGTTAGTGTTGATGAAAAGAGCTTAGATTTAATTGCTAGAGTGGCTGACGGTGCTATGAGAGACTCTTTAAGTATATTAGATCAAGCAATAGCTATGGGTGATAACAATATAAAATATGATGACTTAATAAGCATATTAGGGTTGGTTACAAACGAATATTTATTTGACATAACTAATTCAATAGTAGAAAGAAATATAGAAAAAGCTATGGTAATAATTGATAAATTAGTTTTTTCAGGTAAGGATATTCATTTATTTATAAAAGATTTAATAGGACATTTTAGAAATTTACTTATGGTTAAAGTTTCTAATACTCCAGAAGAGATTTTAGATATGTCTCTTGAAAATATTGAACTTATAAAAGAGCAAGGTAAAAAAATACGTATTGAAGAAATAATGAGAGGGATTAGAATTCTTCAAGAAGGGGAAGCTAATTCTAAAGTAAGTAAACAAAGCAGATTATATTTAGAGCTTAGTATAATAAAGATGTGTAAAATAGAATATGATACATCAAGTGAAGTCATGCTTGCTAGGATAAATAAGTTAGAAGAAAGCATAAAAAGTGGTAAGATACAAGTAGTATCAAATTCACAAATAAGTGAAAAAGCACATTCAACTGACGTAGTATCAAATAATCAAGTTAAATCTCAAGAAAAACAAGTTAAAAGAGAGCAACCTACTGTATCAGAAGAACATAATGTTAATGTTGAATCTTCTTTAACAATAGATAATATAAAAAGAGCTTGGTCAGAAATATTAGAGGCATTTAAAGCAAAAAGAGCAATGGTTATATATGCATCTATAGTAACTGCAAGACCATATAAATTTGAAAATGGTGTAGCCACATTATTATATGAAGCATCATATGCCTTTAATAAAAATAGATTAGAAAAATTAGAATATAAAAAAATTGTTAATGAAGTATTTTCTGAAGTATTAAAAGATAAAATAATAGTAAGGTATGAAGTTGAAAATAATAAAGATGGTGAATTAAGCAAAGAAGAATTGCTAAAGCAAAAGTTAGATGGAATGCCTTTTGAAATATTAGACGAGTAGAATCAATATTTTAATGTAGTAAACAATAAGAAAATGTTCTATAATAGAGAGTAGAAATTTATTAAGAGGAGGATTTGTATGGCAAAAGGAGGATTCCCTGGAGGTTTCGGGGGAGGAAATATGAATAACCTTATGAAACAAGCGCAAAAGCTTCAAAAGCAAATGGAAGATATGCAAAAGGATCTTGAAACAAAGGAATTTGAAACATCAGTAGGTGGCGGTGCTGTTTCTGTAACAGTAACTGGTAAAAAAGAAGTTAAATCTATTAATATAAAGCCAGAAGTAGTAGATCCAGATGATGTAGAAATGCTTGAGGATTTAGTACTTACAGCAGTTAATGAAGCCTTAAGAAAAGCAGAAGAAGAAACTGCTAGCAAAATGGGAAAATTAACTGGTGGAATGCCAGGAGGATTATTTTAAATAATAAAATAAAATATTATCTAATAAAATCCTAAGTAAAAATAAAGCATACAGAATAGAGGAAATTCCTTAAAGCTGTATGCTTTTAACTATCTAAATTCGAATCTTTAGCTCAATGATTTAGCCAAGCGTTGCTTATGCAGGTATCAACACTCTGCTAAAATATGAGATATATAAAGGAGAAGTGTAATATGGAATTTTATCCAGTAGCCATAGAAAAATTAATTGAAGAGTTTGCAAAATTGCCAAGCATAGGGAAAAAAACAGCACAAAGATTAACTTTACATATATTAAATCTTCCTGATGACGAGGTAAGAGAGTTTGCAACCGCATTAGTTAAAGCGAAGGGAACAATAAAATATTGTTCAACATGTGGAAACTTTACAGATAAAGATCCTTGTGCATTATGCTCAAATCCTAATAGAGATAAGAGTACAATATGTGTTGTAGAACAACCAAAAGATATAATGACAATGGAAAAAGTAAAAGAATTTAATGGAGTGTATCATGTATTGCATGGAAATATATCACCTATGCAGGGAAGAGGCCCACAAGATATAAAGATAAGAGAACTTGTTGCAAGAATGAATGAAGAAGTAAAAGAAGTTATATTAGCAACTAATCCTAATATAGAAGGAGAAGCAACAGCTATGTATATAGCAAAGGTATTAAAGCCATTAGATGTTAAAGTAACTAGAATTGCAGCAGGAATACCAGTTGGTGGAGATCTAGAATATGCAGATGAAGTAACCCTATCTAAAGCACTAGAAGGTAGAAAAGAAATATAGATAGTTTTAAAAAAGCATGGTGATCTTATAGTATAATGCTCATGGACAAAACTTTTAAATGAAACTCGACTCATGTACAATCGCTGAGTAAGTTCGAGAAACAAAATATAAAATTTTGGCTCTTACTTAACAATACTAAAACAAAGCTTAGTCTAATTAATGCATGCTCCCAATGAGACATTGTACTGTGTGAAAGTTCGTGTTTCCAAATGTAAAATTTGGACACTTACTTTTGACAAGCAATTAATTCAACAAATCTTTATTAAGTATTGTAGAAAGAAAATTCCAACGCCACTGCGCTCTTATACTATAATATCACTGTCTAATTAAAAACAAATCTATAAAACAAATCATAGAACTAAAAATGGAACCCAATAGATATTGGGTTCCAGAAAAAAAGGTGTTATATAGATGGGAGTTAGAACTTTTTATTTGATATGAGTGAAAAGTTTTTATAGTAATATATTATGAATTCTTTAAAAAAAGTGTTACTATAATTAAAAAAATATATAAAAATTAAGTATATACATTCAAACCTATGGATAAGATTTTAATAGTAGTGTTTGGAGGTATTTATATGAATAAAAAGAGAATAATTGAATATTTAATTAATAGAACAAAAGATATAGATGTAAATAAGGAATTAATAGAGCAATTAGAAGATACTAAGTCTGAAATTGATGCAGCACGAAGTATGTTCGATAATGTGAATGATTCTAAATTAATTGAAGTAGCAATATATGCAGAAGAAATGGCTAAAAAAAGATATGATTATCTATTACTTATAGCTAAATCAAAAGGAATTAAAGTGACTGATGATTATGTTTTACAAAGGAACATTTCTTCAAAATAATAAAAAGGAGTTTGTGTATGAATGAGCAATATATAATATATGGTTTGATTGGATTAGTTTTATTATTTTTAATGATAAAACTTTTAAAATGGCCATTAAAAATTCTTATAAATGGAGTGCTTGGAGTTGTAATATTATATGTAGTAAATTTAGTTGGTGCTAATTTTAATTTTGGCTTAGCAATAAATCCAATTACTGCATTAATTGCAGGCTTTTTAGGTATACCAGGAGTAATACTTTTAGCTATACTACAAGTATTTTTATAAGTATTTAAAATTAAGATATTTAAAATTTGAAAAACTAAAAGATAAATAGAGCTTGTTGTTTGTTATTTATTTAAATTAAATAATACAAGCTCTATTTTTATTTTTCACAGAAGTTTATTTGAAAATTGCAATGTGAAGTTGGAGAACTCATAGAAAAAATTCAACTAGAATTTTTACAATATATTGTTTTAGAAATCTTGGAACTTTTAATATAAGATAATTTGTAAACATTTTATTACTATTAAGTATTAATTTTAAAAAAATTCAAATATTAAGAGAATAATAAATTTTAAGGTTATATAGACTTTCATATTGAGAGTTTCAAAATATATTTAATAAATATTAAGAAATTATATATATATTTATTAATTTGTTGTACTTATAATTCTAAGTATAGCTCACGTTAAGGAGGAAAATTGATGAATGTTTTAGAAATAGAAAATCTTTATAAAACATTAGGAAAAACTGAGATAATTAAAGGAATAAATCTTTCTATAAAGCAAGGAGAAATATTTGGATTTTTAGGTCCTAATGGTGCAGGAAAAACTACAACTATAAGAATGTTAGTAGGCTTAATACAACCTAGTAATGGTGAAATAAGAATATGTGGTTATGATTTAAATAAAAATAAAGAAAAGGCACTTAAAAACGTAGGAGCTGTAGTTGAAAATCCTGAATTATATAAATATCTTTCTGGAAGAGAAAATTTAATGCAAATAGCAAGAATTAGAAGTGTATCTAAAAAAGAAGTAGAAGAATTAGTAAAGCTTGTAGGTCTTGAAAAACGAATAGATGATAAAGTTTCAAAATATTCTCTTGGAATGAAACAAAGATTAGGACTCGCAGTAGCTTTAATGGGAAATCCTAAACTGCTTATATTAGATGAACCTACTAACGGACTAGATCCAACAGGAATATTAGAATTTAGGGAACTTATTAAAAAAGCATCTAAAGAAAAAGAAATCTCAGTATTTATTTCCTCTCATATATTAAGTGAAATTCAAAATTTATGTGATAAAGTAGCATTCATAAATGAAGGCGTAATTCAGTCTATAGAGAAGATGGGTAACAAAGGAATATATCAAGGAAAAGATGATATAATTTTAAGGACAAAGACTGCTATTGAAAAAGTATTAGATATAGTTAAGACACTACCATATGTTATTAGGAGTAAAACAAATGGAGATGAAATAATATTGCTTATAGAAAAAGACATGACTCCTAAGTTAATAAAAAAATTAGTAAACGAAAATATAGAAATTTGTGAAGTCTATAAAAACAAACAAGAATTAGAAGAAAGATATATGGAACTTATGAATGGAGGATCTATATAAATGATATTTTTGTTAATAAAAAATGAACTTATAAAGATACTAAAAAGGCCTAAAACATGGATTGTATTTGGATTATTTATAATATTCATGCTAGTCGGTATGTATGGCTTACATCATGAAGATAAAAATATGAAAAAATATAATTCTCCACAATATAAATTAGAACAAGTTGAAAAAAGTATTAATTATACAGAAGAAGAAATGAGCAAAATAGAAAATAGTAAAGATAAAGAATATTTAAATACGTTAAAAGAAGATTTGAAACATTATGAAGAAGAAAAAATAAAATATGAAAATCAAATAAACAATCCTAGTAATGTTGATCAATGGAAGCTAGATGTGACAGAAGAAATAAAGAGTCATGAGGAAAATTTAAAAAATAAAGACATTGCAGAGGAAGACAAGACATGGATTTCGGAAAGAATAGATAAACTTAAATACTTAGAGCAAAATAATATAAAACCATTATACGGATATGAGTTTAATGCTTATAATTATATAGACAGTGTTATGGCTATATTAGGCATGGTTTTATTAGCAGTAGGGATATCTGTATTTATGAGTGATATAGTTTCAGGGGAATGTACTCCACCAACGTTGAAATTCTTGCTAGTGCAACCTGTATCAAGGGGAAAGATTTTGTTATCTAAATTTATAGCTATAACAATTACTGTATTAACAATGATTATATCAACAGAAATTTTAACATTTTTGGGACTTGGAGCTGTGAAAGGATTTAATGCAGGAACATATCCTAAAACAATGGGAGTAAGGTATTTTTTAGATACTTCAAATATGCCAGCTCAAAGATATCCAGACTTAGTTAGAATCGCTAATACAGGTAGAATAGGAAACTTTAATGAGTTGATAATAAGGTCGTTATTATTACAAATATTTTTTATAATAACTTGTTGTTCAATAATATTTTTAATATCAACATTATTTAAAAGCAGTAATGTAACTACAGCTATATCAATTATAATAACAGCTTCAGGAACTATAGTATTTCAAATGTTTGAATTTTTATCAAAGTTTTCACATCTTGTATTTTTAAGTTATGGTTCTGTAACAGCTGTAATAACTGGTGATATAGCATATATGTATAAAAACGTGAATATAACTCCTATTAATGGAGTTATTGTAATGATTTTAACTACAATAATTAGTTATACAATTGCACATATTGTATTTAAAAAGAAAGAAATATTAATTTAAAGCTTTGAATTTACTTTATAAAAATGTATTATAATTTAGTAGTATAATAATTGTAATATTATAAGGCATATGAAAATAAATAACAAGTCAAAGATGCGACGGATATTTTGTGAAATACAATGACTTGGGTTCTGCTAATAGTTATGCTATTAGTAGATACCAATGAAGAAGTAGTTCTCAAAATAAACTAGCACACTGACTAGTTATTTATTTGAATGTGCCTAATTTCAAAGAAAGGAATTGATGTTATGCCAGCAGGAAATGGAGTTAATTGTGAAGATTGTCCAGAATTAAAAAATGGAAAATGTAATTCGCATGATTTAACATGTTTATGTTATAGATGTCCAAGAAAATTAGCACAATGTATGTGTGTAAAGTATTGTAGAGAAACAGAATCAGTATTATTTTTTGATGAAGAATATGATAGATATTAATAGAAAAAGATCCCTAATAATTTNNAAATTATTAGGGATCTTTTTTATTTATTTTTATGAATTTAGATTATTATTATGTGAATTAATTAATTTTTGTTAAAAAAAGAGTCTGTGGATAACTCAAATTATAATTTTATTTAAAGATTAAGAAATGTATCTTAAAGAATTTTTAAAGATTGAAAAATTCATAAACCTTAGGTTCTAGATAAATATTTAGTTGAAAGAGGGAGGGGATAAGAAATATATATATATAATTTAAAGTTAATTAATAATGTGAAAAACATTTTATTTGGTATCAATACATTGATAAAAATACCAAATAATGTTATTATGATGTAATAAATTAATATGTAAAATTTTGTTAATAATAAAACTAACTCTCCATTTTGTTTTATATGTATTTAATAATAAATTTCACAAATGATATAAAGGAAGCATAAATATATTAAAGAGAATATAAAATGCTTATGTTTGAAAAAAATGTACTTATAATTGTTATAATATAGCTAAAATTTATTGTTAATAAATTAACAATAAAAGTGAAGAAAAACACTAAAAATGGTTAAAAATTTAACAATAACAAAGTAGTACAATTTAAAGCGATAAAGTATTGAGTTAAATGTAAATAAGTAGTAAAATATACAAATAAATCAATGTTAAATAAGCACTAATAAGCAATATAATTTATTAATAAAATGGGGTGGTTTTAAAATGCATAAAAAATTATTTATTCCAGGGCCTGTTGAGGTTCGAGAGGATGTCCTAGAAAAAATGGCAACGCCGATGATAGGACATAGAAGTAAGGATGCTTCAATTTTACAAAGAAGAATAAGCGATAATTTAAGAAAGTTATTTTATACAAATAGTGAAATATTACTTTCTACAACTTCTGGTAGTGGACTTATGGAAGGTGCTATAAGATGTTGTACTGCTAAAAGAGCAGCTGTATTTTCCGTAGGGGCTTTCGGAAAAAGATGGTATGACATGGCAGTTAACAACAATGTTCCAGCTGATTTATTTTCAGTAGAAATGGGACAAGCAATAGATCTAGCAGAAGTAGAAAAAGCATTAAGTACAGGGAAATACGACTTAATTGCTGTTACTCATAATGAAACATCAACAGGAGTAATGAATCCAGTTGATAAAATAGGAGATATAGTTAAGAAATATCCTGATGTAGTTCTTATTGTTGATACAGTAAGTTCAGCAGCAGGAACGAAAATAGAAGTTGATAAATGGGGGATAGATGTTTGTATTACATCATCTCAAAAAGCTTTAGGTTTGCCTCCAGGATTATCAGTATGTACTTTTTCACAAAAAGCTAAAGAGAGAGCAGAAAAAGTTCCGAGCAGAGGGTATTACTTAGATTTATTAAAATTATATCAATATATTCAAAAGAAAGATTATCAATATCCTTCAACACCATCACTTTCTCACATGTTTGCTCTTGATTATCAATTAGACAATATACTTAATAAAGAAGGACTAGAAAATAGATTTGCAAGACATCTTGAGATGGCTAAAATAGTTAGAGCGTGGGCTAAAAAATATTTTGATATTTTCCCAGATGAAAATCATCTATCAAATACATTAACAACAATTAAAAATACTAGAGGAATAAATGTAGCTGATTTAAATAAAGAGCTTGGTAAAAGAGGATTCCAAATTTCTAATGGATATGGTGATTTAAAAGAAAAGACCTTTAGAATAGCTCATATGGCAGATTGCACAGTAGAAGATGTAAAGGAATTGCTTAAAAATATAGAAGAAATTTTAGGGTTATAGATTTTAGACATGTTTTGAAAACTGTGTATATATTCATAAGCAAAGGTGGACTGAGTAATTG
>NZ_JAMQIF010000017.1:0-24647 GCF_023845855.1 Clostridium sp. ZBS2 | reverse complement strand
TACAATGCCACTTTACCTATAGAATATATACACATATATTAAAATAATAATCTAAATCTTAGGAATTTACTTTGAGAACACTAACAATGAATATAGTCCTATTTTAGCTTGCTCCAAATGTAAAATTTAGACAAGCGGTATTTTATTGAAACATTGTACTGTGTGAAAGTTTAGAGTTGATGTGATGGGCTTAAAAAAACTCTAAACTTTTTAATTATCCACTTTCAACTTATAAAAAAATTGGGGGAATTTTTATGATTAAGGTATTAATAAACGATGGTTTGCAACCTAAAGCTATAGAAGGTTTAAAAAGTTTGGGTATTGAAGTTATAAATGAACATTTTGATCAAGATATTTTAGGTGAAAAATTAAAAGACTTTGATGTATTGGTTATAAGATCAGCTACTAAAGTTACAGCTGATGTTATTGATAAAGAAATCGGCGGTAATTTAAAGTTAATTATTAGAGCAGGGGTAGGGATAGACAATATAGATATACCTTATGCTGTTAAAAATAATTTAAGTGTTACAAATACTCCATCAGCAAGCTCAGATTCAGTTGCAGAACTAGCTTTAGCTCATATGTTTGCAGTTTCAAGATTTGTTGGAATAGCTAATGTAACTATGAGAAATGGTGAATGGAATAAGAAGAAATATCAAGGATTTGAATTAGCAGGAAAGACACTTGGAATTATAGGAATGGGTAGGATAGGACAATCTTTAGCTAAAAAGGCAACAGCATTAGGCATGAACGTTATATACAATACAATAGAAGGAAAGCATGAAGAGTTAAGCTATCAATTTTTATCATTTGAAGAAGTTTTAAAAGAATCTGATTTTATATCATTACATGTTCCGTATGATAAAGAAAGTGGATCATTAATAGGAAAAGATGAATTAAATTTGATGAAAAAAAATGCATATTTAATTAATTGCGCTAGAGGAAAAGTTGTTGATGAAGCTGCATTATTAGAAGCACTTAATAATGAAGTTATTGCAGGTGCAGGAATTGATGTATTTGAAGAAGAACCAACAAAAAATGAAGCTTTAATTAATCATCCTAAAGTTAGTGTAACTCCTCATATTGGAGCAGCGACTAAAGAAGCTCAAACTAGAATTGGTGATGAGGTAGTTTCAATTATAAAAGACTTTTTTAAATTGTAGGATTTAATTAGAAAAAGTTATGATTTACAATATATATTGATATATGCATAAGTAAAGCTGGATAGAGTAATTGAACTTAGTAATACTAAAATGAGTATAATTTAATTACAAGACCACTTTATTTATTGCATAGATCAAGACATGTTTAAAATAGAGACTAAAAAATGAATAAAGTAGTTTATTAATTGAGTGAAATTGTTTACAATAGAAGTAAAAGAGGCCGTGTTTTAACAGAGTGTTGATATATTTAAAACAGAGCCTAAAATAAAAATACTTTAAATAATTAGGAGGAAGTTTAAATGGCTGTAGTTAGACCTTTTAAAAGTATCAGACCAATTAGAGAATTAGCATCAAAAATAGCAGCTCTGCCATATGATGTTATGAATAGTGAAGAGGCAAGAGATATGGTAAAGGGAAATCCATATTCGTTCCTTCATATTGATAGAGCAGAAATAGATTTAGATCCTTCAATAGATGTACATGATAAAAAGGTTTATGAAAAAGCCAGAGACAATTTAAATAAAATGATTGATGATGGTGAGTATATACAAGATATTAATCCTTGTCTGTACATATATAGACAAATAATGGATGGAAGATCTCAAACAGGAATAGTATTTTGCGCATCTATTGATGATTATCTTAATGGTGTTATAAAAAAACATGAATTTACTAGACAAGATAAAGAAGATGATAGAATAAAGCATGTTGATTGCTGTGATGCAAATACAGGTCCTATATTTTTAACTTATAAAGAAGATCAAATTGCATCAGAAATTATTGAAGCATGGATTGAAAATGAAAGTAAAAGAAAACCGCTATATAATTTTGTGTCAGAAGACGGAATTACTCATGTTGTTTGGGCAATTGATAATGAAATCATAATAGATGAAATAGTAGACTTGTTTAAAGAAATAGATTATTTATATATAGCAGATGGACATCATAGATCAGCTTCGGCAGTTCAAGTTGGATTAAAGAGAAGACAAGAAAATCCTGATTACACTGGAGAAGAAGAATTTAATTATTTCTTAGCAGTAGCATTTCCAGATAATGATTTAATGGTAATGGATTATAATAGAGTAGTTAAAGATTTAAATGGATTAACTAAAAATGAGTTACTAGATAAATTAGGAGATAAATTTGATATATCAGATGCTCCAACTAATGAGCCATTTAAACCTTATAAAAAGCACATGTTTGGCATGTACTTAGAAAATAAGTGGTATGTATTAGAAGCAAGAGAAGGAACTTTTAATGAAAAAGATCCAATCTTAAGTCTTGATGTATCAATACTACAGAATAATTTATTAACTCCAATATTAGGTATTGAAGATGTAAGGACATCACCTAGAATAGATTTTATTGGAGGAATAAGAGGTTTAAAAGAATTAGAACGCAGAGCAAATACTGATATGAGAATAGCTTTTTCAATGTATCCAACAGAAGTTAGAGATATAATGAAAGTAGCAGATATTGGAGAAGTAATGCCTCCAAAATCTACTTGGTTTGAACCTAAATTAAGAAGCGGATTATTTGTTCATAAATTAAAATAAATGTCTCTGCAAAATAAAGATTAGCTAAATAAAACAGACTGACTAAGAAGAGAAAAAGGGACAGAAAATACCAGAGGAAATCAAAGGTAATTAATAAAAAGGGCTATTATAGATAAAATAATGGGTTAGAAGGAATAAGGTAAGATATTGATTTTCAACGCTTGCAAGAGTATTGAAGAGAAATATTGAAAAGCCTTATTCCTTTTTATTTTCCTCATTTTTATCAACTTATTCTAGCAGCCATTTAAGTGCAGTTGCTCATTAGAAAATTATATCGGCTGTAAATTATTGTATAAGATAATTTTAACTAAACTATTGAAACTAATTATGAATAATTAAAATATATAATTAGGAACAATATAAATATATATAAATATTTTATATATGGCATTATCATGATTTTTATATTATATAAATTGGGAGGAATATAGTAATGCAACTAGAGGTTGGGTCTGTGAATATAACTTCACAAATAATTTTAATAGTCATTTTAACGTTAGTTAATGCATTTTTTGCGTCAGCAGAAATGGCTATAGTGTCATTAAATAAAAATAAAATAAAACTTCTTGCAGAAGATGGAGATAAGAAAGCAATAATTTTATTAAAACTTATGGATGAGCCCACTAAATTTTTATCTACTATACAAGTGGGCATAACTCTTGCAGGATTTTTCAGTAGTGCTTCTGCTGCTACTGGAGTATCACAAGATTTAGCACGTTATTTAAGTAAATTTAATATACCTTATAGCAATAAAATAGCATTAATAATAGTAACTGTTATTATATCTTATATAACATTAGTATTTGGAGAATTATTTCCAAAGAGAATAGCACTTAAAAAATCTGAAGCTATCGCAATGTTTTCTGTAAGACCTATATTATATGTATCTAAAATAACAGCCCCATTTATAAAACTTCTTTCTGCATCAACTAATATATTAGTTAGATTATCAGGTCTAGATAAAGATGGATTAGATGAAAAAGTGTCTAAGGAAGAAATAAGGTCATTAGTAGAAGTAGGTCAAGAACATGGAGTAATAAATGAAACAGAAAAAGATATGATAAACAGTATATTTGAGTTCGATGATAAATTGGCAGATGAAGTAATGACACCAAGAACAGACGTATACTTAATTAATATAAATAAACCATTAGAAGAATATTTAGATGAATTAATAGAAGAAAAATATTCTAGAGTGCCTGTATATGAAGAGGATATAGATAATATTATAGGTATATTATATATGAAAGATTTTATGCTTGAAGCACGTAAATATGGCTTTGAAAATGTAGATATAAGAAAAATACTACATTCACCATATTTTGTACCTGAAACTAAAAATATTGATGATCTGTTTAATGAACTTAAAAGCTCTAAAAAGCATATGGCAATACTAATAGATGAGTATGGAGGATTTTCAGGTATAGTTACAATAGAAGATTTAATAGAAGAAGTTATGGGAAATATAGATGATGAATATGATGAAGAGGAATGTTATATACAAAAGATAGATGGTAACACATTTATAGTTAATGGATTAATGCCTATAAATGATTTAAATGATTATCTTAACATACAGTTAGTTTCAGAAGATTGCGATACTATAAGTGGATTTTTAATCAATTTTATAGGAAGAATACCTGAGGATATAGAAGAAAAAGTTATTGAATATGAAAATGTAATATTTAAAATAGAATCAGTAAAAGAAAAAAGAATAGAAAAAATAAAAATATGTATACAGAGAGATAAGTGAACATAATAATAAACCTCTCTCTAGAAAAAATAGAAAATATAATTTTATCAGAAAAAGACAAGTTATCCTCACACTTTAAAGATTTAAATTTTAAAAGATATCCACAAATTTATAAGAATAAGTCTTATTATTGTTGACAATAAATTTAAAATTGTGAATAAGTTATTTCTCTTAATAAATTATCAAAAATATTATCAAGATTATAATGTGATTATTAGTAAATTTTAAATGAAATGATAAAATTGTAAAAATATTATTATAAAAATAATGTTTTTACAATTTTTGGAAAGATAATAATTCAATTATGTAAATATATTTTCAATTATTGAAATGTAAATATGTATAATATATACTATTAATTATAAATAATTACAATTAATGGGAGGGGAAGTAATGTTAAAGAAAAATAAAAAACTACTTGCATTATTAATTTCTATATCAGTTTTAACTACTTCTATTATTTTGCCAGTTGAAAAATCTTTTGCTCTTGATGAGATAATTGATTCAATTTCAAAAGCTAATTCAGAAACTAAAGTTGATGAAAACGTAGTCAAGGAAGAAAAGAATGAAGAAAAAGTTTTAGAAGATAAAGCTGAAGCAGATAAAGAGGAAACTTTAGGGGAAAATACTGATAAAGACAAAGGAGAAACTTCAGAGGGGGAAGTAGATAAGGATAAATCAGAAGAGAATTTAGAGAGTAATTCAAAAGATGAACTTAATTCCGTAGAAAATGTAACCGATAACATCGATCCGAAAAAAGAGGGAACACAGAGTGAAGAAAAAGTAAATGAAGATAATGAAAAAGATAAAAATAAAGAAAATACTGAGAGTGATAGTGAAGTAAAAGATATAATAAGCATTGAAGATGCTTTAAAAATAGAAAAGAATCAAGAAGCAACTGTAGAAGGTGTAGTTTCTTTCAATGATTCAAGTAAAACATTATATATAGAAGATGATACAGGCGCTATATCAATATCTAATTTTGGAACTCAATTTAAGTTTGATAAAGTAAAAAAAGGAAACAAGGTTAAAGTAACAGGTAAAAAAGGTAAGTTTCATAAATTAGCACAACTTCAAGTAAAAGAAATTAAAGTTACTGAAGAAAATTCTGATTTAAAACCAGAAACTGTAACAATCTCAGAACTAAAATCAGGCAAATATGATTCAAAATATGTAAGTATAGAAAATGCAATTGTTGATGAAGGCAAGGATAGTAAAGGTAAAAAAATTTTTTTATTAAAACAAAATGATGAAACTATAGATATTTTTAGTAATCCATCTGGTATAAAGGTTGGTGATAGAGTAAATGTTGAAGGTACTATGGGGAGATTTGATGATGCTATTCAAATTTATGGAAAATCATGTACTTTTATTAAAACAGATGTAGGTATAACTCATAAGAATATTGAAATCGCTGATATAAATGAAGATTTAAATGTAGAAGCAGATTTAACTGGAATTGAAATTAGTAATGTAGATTTTTATTATAAAGTTACTGGAGCTGAAAAGTTTGAAAAATTAGAAATGGTAAAAGGCGAAAATAATAAATATAGTATTACTTTACCAAAAGAAAAATTAGATTTAAAAGGTATGGAATATTATATATATGCTAAAGACAAGAATGACGAAACTAAGACAGATATTTATTCTATGAAAGTTACAAATGGTACTGCACCTGAAATATATGATATGCTCCCAGGAGAAAATTCTAGAGTAAGTATGGAAGCGTTTTCTGAAATAAAAGCTTCAATTAAGTCTGATAAAGGAATAGATATAAATTCTGTTAAAGTTTATTTAGATGATAAAGATGTTACGGCAAATAGCACAATAAAAAATGATTCAATACAATGTGTACCTAATGAAAAACCTACATTTGGATCACATAAGGTAAAAGTAGAAGTTAAGGATATTGTTAATAATGTTACTACTAAAGAATGGACATTTAGAGTATTTGACTCTGATGCTAAATTAAAACATTTATTTGGACAACTTCATGCACATACTAATATTTCAGATGGAAGCGGTTCACTAGATGAAGCTTATAAATGGGTAAAGGAAAATGGAGCTGATTATTATGCAGTAACAGACCATTCAAACTGGTTTGATAATGATAAAGATGCAAATTTAGCAGATGGATCAGTTAGCCAAAAGTGGACACAAGCTCATAAAATAGCTGATGAATATAATAAACCTGGAGATTTTACAGCTATTTATGGATATGAAATGACATGGTCAGGTTCTACTGGCGGATGGGGTCATATAAATACATTCAATACACCAGGATTTGAGACAAGAAATAATAAAGCCATGGATTTACAAAATTACTACAAGACTATTCAAACTCAGCCTCAATCAATATCTCAATTAAACCACCCAGGCAAGACTTTTGGTGATTTTGCTGACTTTGGATTTTATAGTGAAGGTGCTGACAAATATGTAAACTTAATTGAAGTAGGTAATGGTGAAGGTTCAATAAGAGGATCAGGATATTTCCCAAGTTACGAGTATTATACAAGAGCTTTAGATAAAGGATGGCATGTTGCTCCAACTAACAGCCAAGATAACCATAAAGGAAATTGGTTTACATCTAATAATGCTAGAACAATAGTACTTGCAGATGATAATTCAAGAGAATCTATATATGATGCTCTTAGAGAAAAGAGAGTATATGCTTCAGAAGATACTGATATGACAATAGATTATACAGTAAATGATGAAGTGATGGGAAGTTCTTTAGGAGATGAGGATACGCTTAAGTTTAAGATAAATGCAAATGATCCTACTGATAAGATAAAGAAAGTTTCAATAATTGCTAATGGTGGAGTTGAAGTTGAATCTAAAACTTTCAATTCTAATGATGCTAACTGGGAATTAACTTTAGATCCAGAATATAGTTACTATTATGTTAAGGTCGTGCAAGAAGACAAGGATATATCAGTAACTTCTCCTGTTTGGGTTGGAGATGCTTTAAATGTTGGGTTATCAAATGCATCTGTTGATACTGATATGACATTACCAGGTGAAAATGTAGAACTTAATGTTGGATTCTTCAATAATGGTGAAAATGAAGTTAAGGATGTTAAGTTTGAATTCTTTAAGGATAAGATAAATTCTGATAATAAAATAGGTGAAAAAGTAGTTGAAAAGGTAGGAAGTACTCAAACAGAGAATGTTAAGTTTAATTGGAAAGCAGATAAAGAAGGAGAATATACTTTATACGCAAAAGCAACTGTTAAATTAGATAAGGGAGAAAAAACATTTACTACTAGTGCTAAAGTAAAGATTGTAAATCCAGAGAATGTTAAAAAGATATTAGTTGATGGAGCTCACTATAATCAATATGTAACAGGTGATTATGCTGGAAAATATACTGCATTTAAGAGTTTATTAACAGAAAAAGATGGGTTAACAGTAATAAATAAAGAGAAGATAACTGATGAAACTTTAAAAGATGTTAAGATATTAGTTCTTACAAATCCACAAAGCACTGATAATGGAGATTTAAAAGCAAGTAAATTTCAGGATAGTGAAATACAAGCCATAAAGAGATATGTAGAAAATGGAGGAAATGTAATAGTATCAACTAGAGCAGACTATAAAGATGGAAAAGGTGAATATAGCAATGGAAGTCAAATGAATTCTGTTTTAGAAGCTATAGGAACTAAGTTAAGAGTAAATGATGATGAAGTAATTGATAATACTACTGGCGGAAAAGAAAAATATAGATTATATTTAAAAAATTATGATTCACCAAATTACAATTTACTTAATGGAGTTAAGAATGGTGAAGATGAATATAGTTTTTATAATGGTGCATCAGTAATTTTAGCAGATGGAGCAAATGATGAGGGCGTTGATTTCTTAGTTAAAGGATTTGAGACTACTGAAACAAAGGATGCTGATGGTGATAAAGATAATGTAGAAGTTCCTAAAGGAAGCGTAAATACAATGGGGGTTGAACAGTTAAGTAATGGTGCAAAAATAGTAGTTTCAGGAAATACTTTCTTCTCTGATTTTGAGATTGATGGTACTAATGGAGAAAAATATTCTAATATAAAAATTACAGATAATATTGTAAATTGGATGATGCCGTCTAAGGAAACTAAAACAATTAAGTTAGGTGACATCAGAAAAGATAGTAATAATGATGGAACACCAAATTTATATGGTAAAAAGGTTACTGTTGAAGGATATGTTACTTCACAATCTGAAGCTGTAGAACCTATGAATTCATTCTTTGAAGTTGTATATATTTCAGATGAAACTGGTGGAGCATGTATATTTGGAGTATCTAGTACTAAGCTAAAAGTTGGTCAAAAAGTTAGAATTACAGGTGTAGTTGATGCTTATCAAGGTGAACTTGAAATTTCATTAGCAGATAGAAATGCTGGACCTGTATCAGGAAATATTGAATCTAAAAATGTTAAATTAATAGATGAAAATATAGTTGATGTAGAACCTATAGATCTTTCAACAGGTGATAGTATGTTACCTATTAATGGTGGAAAACTTGTTAAAGTACAAGGAAAAGTTATAAGAACGGACAAGCAAAACCTATATATTGATGATGGATCAGGTATATCAAGAGTATATGTTGAAGGATATATTTGGGACGGAATAAATAAAGAAGAATCTTTAGGTAAATGGGATAAGAACATTGAAGTTGGTGATAAAGTTTCAGCAATTGGGTTAGCATCATGGGATCCTGAAGGTGGTAGATTAAGAGTAAGAAATACTGGTGAAATTAAATTTCAAGAAAATGTTGTGAGCAAACATTGGGAAAACAAAAACTTAACAAGAAATAGAGTTAATTAATTTTTAAACTTAAGAAGTAAAAGATAATTAATATTAGAAGAAGTAAATCATTATTATAGAAGGCATTTAGTTTTGAGCTATGTTTATATAAAGAAAGTTTTGTGAAAAATAAATTATATATTTAGTTAAAGAGATAGTTATATTAAACACTCATTAACAATGTCCTTCTGTATAGTGAAATAAGGGGAGCGTTTTTCTGTGGAGATAAAAAAATATAAAATAGATATTATATTCATAATAGTAACTTTGGTTTTAGGCTTAGCTATTATATATTCATCAAAATTTATATTTACTGGTGGATTTATAGACGATAAGGCAAACCGAGGTGTTGAATATTATAAAGCACAAGTAATTCAAGTTAACAAGGAAAATCTTAAAGAGGACAAGTATATCGATGATATAGAATTAGGTTATCAGGAAGTTAAATTAAAAATTCTAGATGGACCATATAAAGATAGTGAATATAATGTACTTAATAATATAAGTAGGCTTTATAACACTAAGGTAAAGACTGGTAGCAAAGTTATAGCTGCGTTGTATATTAAAGATGGAAATATAAATGATATTATGATTTCAAGCTTTACAAGAAGTCATGTATTAATAACTATGGGAATGTTATTTTTAGTTTCAATATTATTAATAGGTGGATTTAAGGGAATTAAGGCAATTGTATCGTTAATATTTACAATAGTTTGCGTTATATATTTGATGTTACCATTAATGCTTAAAGGGGTAAGTCCTATATTATCATCACTTATAGTTGCAGTTGTAAGTATAACTATAACTCTTATATTGATATCAGGGATAAATAGAAAGAGTACAGCAGCGATACTTGGAACTTTATCGGGGGTTATTATTGCAGGTATATTTGCTTATGTATTTGGACTATGGGCTAATCTTTCAGGAGTAAATTTGACTGATGCAGAAAGCATTATGTATATATCTGAAACTACAGGTCTTAAAATAAGAGGAATAATGTTTGCAGGAATATTAATATCTGCTTTAGGCGCTGTAATGGACGTAGCTATGTCAATATCTTCATCTATATTTGAAATTCATTCTATAAACAAAGATATGTCAATAAGTAATCTATTTAAAAGTGGGATGAATATAGGGAGAGATATAATAGGTACAATGGCTAATACTTTAATTTTAGCTTTTGCAGGAGGCTCTTTAAATCTACTTATTTTAATATATTCTTCTAATATGACTTTTAATAGATTAATGAATCTAGATGTAATAGGTACAGAAGTAATTCAAGGACTTGCAGGAAGTATTGGAATAATATTAACGGTTCCAATAACAGCAATAGTTACTTCATATTTATGTAGATACAAAAAACAAATATGATTTTTAATTTGTTAATGAATTGAATTCAAATAAGGTTTAAGTAAGTTTTTTTATTAAATAAATTATTAATCAGTTTTAAACTTAATGGTAGGTTAAGGACGTTATTTTTATTAAATCTAAAAGTTCAGTGGATTTAAAAATAATATGAGTTGAAATTATGGAAGGGGTAAAATTTTATGAAAAGTGCTAGATTAAAAAAGATTACAGCAGCGGTAATGGCACTATCAATTGTGACTTCTGTATCTCCAGTTGGAGCATCAGCAGCATGGAAGCAAGATAGTAATGGATGGTGGAATGATAAGGTAAGCTCTTATTCTGTTAGCTGGGAAAATATAAATAACACATGGTATTACTTTGGACAAGATGGTTATATGAAAACAGGATGGGTAAATAATAATGGAGCATGGTATTATACAGATGCTTCAGGTGCAATGAAGACAGGCTGGGTTAATGATGGTGGAAATTGGTACTATACTTCTCAAAGTGGAGCAATGCAAATTGGTTGGATCAATGATAATGGAACATGGTATTATGCTGATAGTTCAGGCATAATGAAGACAGGTTGGGTAAGTGATAATGGAAAATGGTATTATACCTCATCAACTGGAGCAATGCAAACTGGTGTAGTTAAGGTTGATAATAAGGTTTATTCATTAAGTGAAACTGGAGCTATGCAAAAAGGTAATGTTGTTATTGAAGGAAAAACATATACCTTCTCTGAGAGTGGAGAATGTATAAGTGGTGAAGTTCCTAAGATAGCTAAAGAATTTGCTCAAGGAAATATAGATGTAACGACAAACCAAAATGCAAATAACACTACTAACAATAATTCTGGAACTGAACAAAAAAATGATATGGAAAAAGTTAATGATAATACAGAAAAAAAATCAGGCGGCTCTAAAAAGCATCATAGTAGTTCAAATTCAAATTATTCAGATGTATCTAAGTTAAATATAGATAAACAAGACGTATCTTTTAATTATGAAATTAAAAGTAATGTTGAATATGATGCGAAATGTGAAATGTATAATTCAAATAATAAGATTGTAGATACTATAAAATGGGATAAGCCGGATAAAATAAATGGTTCAAAAGCTACTATTTTTATAACAGATATATTAGGGGAAATGAATCAAAATGATTATATAGTATCAAAAATTACGCCTAAAAAGGATGATGGTACAAGCTTTAGATCAGAAAAAATGCAAGTTGTAAGTAAAGCTAAATTAAATAATGAAATAACTAATGTAAGTACTAAAAAAGAGGATAGTAAATTCAATTGTACAGTTCAAGGTAAGGGAAACTTTGAAGAAGGAACTTATGTATTATATGGATTTGAATCTGATAATAGTGCATATGTAAAAACTGTTTACTGTGATGGTAATACTAATACATTGGAATTTAAAAATGTAGGATATAACTGGATTAAAAGTGGAGCAGCTAAGATGAAGCTTGCAAGAATTTATGATACTCAAAAAATAAGTGATAACTTGGGAAACTGTAAGGTTCAAGTTTCTGATTATTTTACTATGAAGTAAGTTTACTCTCAACTAAAAAAGGTCCCAGCTGGTGACTGTCACCAGCTGGGACCTTTTGTTCTTATAGTTTTTCTAACATATTTTTAAGTATATTAGTTGAGTTTTTAACTGCAATTGGAGTGAATTTTTCGTAATCCATATGAGCTCCGTTATTTGCATTATCTGAAATTGATCTAATAACTACGAATGGAATTGAATTCAAGTAACAAACTTGAGCTATGCTAGCACCTTCCATTTCGCAAGAAATAGCGCCAAATTCTTTTTCAAGCCATTGAATTTTTTCTAAGTTAGCAACGAATTGATCTCCAGAAACTATCCTTCCTGTAAAGCTGTTTAGTTCAGATATTTCTTCACAAGATTTTTTTGCAGCAGAAACCATGTCTTTGTCACATTTAAAATCAAATGTATCAAGTCTTGGAATTTGCCCAATCTTATCTCCAAATGCTGAAGTATCCATATCGTGTTGTACTAAATTTTCAGCTACAACTATGTCACCTGGGTAAATATCTTTTCCAATACCACCAGCAACACCAACATTAATAACTTTATCAACATTGTATTCAGATATTAATATTTGAGTACATACAGCTGAATTTACTTTACCTATTCCGCAAACAACAGCAACAACATTTTTACCTTTTATAGTTCCTTTGTGAAAAATCATGTTTGCTTTTTCTTTCTTTTCTTCAAGATTTAAATCTTTTAATAATATTTCTAATTCTTCTGCCATAGCAGCTATTATTCCAATTGTCATAAAAATCCTCCTAAAAATAAATTACATTCTGTTAAGTTATAATTTATATTATAAACATTAAAAGAAAAACTTAATAGTAATTTTAATATTAATTAATGTTAAAATTATATCCAAGTTAGTTGAGTAGAATACTCTTATTTTATGATATAATATGAGCGAAAGATTTCATAGTATAATTTATCTTTTTATATAAGAAACTAAATTTATATAATGTAGAAATTTTATAATATGATTTATTTAATAGGGTATGTTTTAAACAATATAAATTAAAGTTATAAGGAGAGAAGAAAATGTTAGCACAACATTCTTTATCAAGAACAGAATTGTTAATAGGAAAAGATGGTTTAGATAAATTAAAAAATAGTAAGGTAATGGTCTTTGGAATCGGTGGCGTAGGAAGTTACACTGTTGAATCACTTGCAAGAGCCGGAGTTGGAGAGTTAATATTAGTTGATGATGACACTATTTGTTTAACAAACTTAAATAGACAAATACATGCTACATATAATACTATAAGTAAGTCTAAAGTTGAAGTTATGAAAGAAAGGATTCTTTCTATAAATAAGAGTTGTAATGTTATAACTCATCAAATGTTTGTCACTCAAGACAATATATCTGAGATAATTCCAGAAAATATTGATTATATAGTAGATGCAATAGATACAGTTTCAGCCAAACTTGGATTAGCAGAGTATTGTTATAAAAATGATATAAAAATAATGAGTTCTATGGGTACAGGAAATAAATTGGATCCTACTCAATTTAAAGTTACAGATGTTTTTAAAACAAGCGTTTGTCCATTAGCAAAAGTAATGAGACATGAATTAAGAAAAAGAGGAGTACAAAAGTTAAAGGTAGTATATTCGGAAGAAATTCCTTTAAAACCTAAAGTAGAAGATGTTGTTACTTGTAAAACAGGATGTGTTTGTACAGGGGGAACTAAAAAATGTGCCATTAGGAGACAAATACCTGGAAGTATATCTTTTGTGCCACCAGTTGCAGGAATGATAATTGCAGGAGAAGTTATAAAAGATATTTTAGGAATTAAGTAATTAAGTAAAAAATTTATTTTATCCACAATAAAAGTAGGATTAAATGTTTTATAAATTAAATAACTGAAATAAGTGTATAATATCTAATGATTCTACTTATGTTTAGTGAATAGTATACAAATATACACTAGTTTTTATTTTTAAATAATATAAAACGTCTATAAATGTAAAAATAAGAATAATGTATATTTTATTTTTCTGTTTTTTAAGTATGCTTTAAGAAAAGACTTGAAAGAATATATGATTAGAAAACTAATTTTGTGCTTCTATCATATAGGCCAGTATATGACAAAAATGTGTAATAAATAACGAGCTTAATTTTAACTGGAATTTACATACTACACAATATGTTGAGTATTTAAACAAAAGTTATCAACAACATATTGTGGATAGTGTTGATAACTTTATAAAAAACATAAAAATATCATGCGATAATAAAATATTGTATGATATTTTATTTTATGGTAAAATGCTTTTTAACTCTTAAAAATCAAAAGAAAAAAGGTGATTAAATGAAAAAGAAAATAGTATCACAAACGATATTATTTATATTTATAATGGTATTTGTAATAACTTTTAAAACTATATTCGGAGATGACAATATATTAATAGGAGTTACTACCATAACGGGCATGCTATTATTCTTGACAAAAGATTTAACATTAAATCCTGTAAAAAATACAGTAGGACTAATGGTTTTCAATGTTTTAATGGGGATAATTACGTATTTAGCATCAAGCAATATGTTCTTAGCCATACCGCTTAATTTTATAAGTCTATTTATAATAGCATATAGACTGTGCTATAACTTAAATTCTCCTAGCTATATTCCATTTACACTTCAGTATTTATTTATGCTTTCTTTTCCAGTTACAGCTGATAAATTACCATTAAGATTATTATCATTAGCGTTTGGAGCTGTGTCTATTATGGCAATTCAATTAATAGCAAACAGAAACAGAGTTTATAAAAAAGGTAATAAGCTTTTAGCAAAAAGTTGTACTAGTATGTTACAAAAGATTAGAGCTATTAGAAATAATGAGTCATTTGAAGAAATAGATAATGAAATAAAATCTTCTATAAATGAATTCAGAAAAATTATTTATGATAAAAGAGCAGAGCATTTTTATATAACAGAAGAAAGTAGAATAAAACTAAATATTTCCCTATCATTAGATAAATTAAATGTTCTCTTAGATGATATTGAAAGAGTTAAAAGAGGCGATGATATTGAACAAATCAATGAAATAAAAGAAATAGAAGACGATATAATAATATCAATTGATAATGTGAAAATATGTTTTGAGGATGAAAATAACTTAGAAAATTTAGATGCATTATTTAATGAACTATTAGAAAAATATAATGTAAAAAATTCTAATAACATTATTATAGCAAGAATGCTTAATTCGTTACATTTATTAAAAACTAGTTTATATGAACTAAAAGGTTTAGATAAGAAAAAATATAATCTTATTAATAAAGGTGATGAAATACCAAATCAATTTAAAGCAATGTATATTTTTAAAAAACATTTTGCACTAGATTCTCTAAGATTTTCTTATGCATTTAGATTAGGACTTGGTGTTGCTATTGGTGGATTTATAATGGATTATTTTAATTTATCAGAGGGAAGATGGATTATATTCACTATACATTCATTGGTTCAACCACATTATGAAGTATCTAAAGAAAAATTTAAGTATAGAATATTATCAACATTTGTAGGTAC
This sequence comes from Clostridium sp. ZBS2, assembly GCF_023845855.1. Taxonomy (NCBI): domain Bacteria; kingdom Bacillati; phylum Bacillota; class Clostridia; order Eubacteriales; family Clostridiaceae; genus Clostridium; species Clostridium sp. ZBS2. The sequence continues at coordinate 8,934 of NZ_JAMQIF010000017.1, read as the reverse complement.
AGCTATAATTGCAACTTTATTTTACATTTTTAAAGATTTAACTATGAGAACTATGATTATTATGATGGCTGGATATATAAGTGGATATATAAAGGAATATAAATATAATATGATATGCGTTACAATATCAGCAATAGGTTCTGCAGCACTTATGGGTGGAACAGCTGTTTTAAGTATCAATAGAATTGTGTATGTTATAATAGGATCTATTATTGGACTATTATTAAGTAGATTTGTATTACAATATAAAGCTATGGATGCTAAAAAAGATCTTATAGAAATGAATGAAGGCGTAACGATAGAATTATTAAGAAGTATGGAAGAATTAATAGATGGAATGAAGCCAAACTATGATTTAATAAGAAATAATATTCTTATATCAACAATGATTGAAGAAAAGTTAAAATCTAATAATTTTGATGAAGATAATGAAGAATTAATAAATTATATAAATTCTAATAGATTATTAGTTACTAATATATATGATTTATACACTTGGTTAGACAATAATAATCATTATAAAATACGTGAAGATATAAGAACTATAATTAAAAATAAGAAAATTAATATTAAAGATAAAATATCATCTTTAGCAGATAAATTAGATAAAATTAAAGAGTTAAATATAAAGGTGGCTCTTGTTGATTATATTGAAATTTTAAATGGCGTAAATAATTTAGATGATATTAGCGTTATATAATGTAGAGATTATTTAATATTTGTTAAAAATACCACTTAATTTTATTAATTGAGTGGTATTTTTTTATTTGTTTTAAATAGAGATATGTAAAAATAGAATTTTATTGAAAAAAATCATATATATGCTATAATTAGAATGAGCGAGTTACATAATATATAATTTACCATAAAAGTTATTTATGCTCTTAGAAAAATTTTTAAAATAAGTATAAAGTGGATAATAAATCTTACGATAATATAAATATAAGATAATTCAGGATGAATTTAAATGTCTCAGGAAGAGGCTTGTCTTATAAAATAACAAGAAGTTATTTTACTTTAAATTTAAAAATTGTTCTCATTGCAAGATGCAATGAGAGTACTCAGGAGGAGCGTATAACCCTATTATAGTTAGCAGGAAGCTAATGAAATTAGGGTATGCTCCCATTTTTTTATTTATACGACAAGCGTTAGGGGGACTGTATTGAATGTTAGTTTTAGGTCGTAAACCAGGTGAATATATAGTAATAGATGACAAAATAAAGGTTGCAGTAATAAGAAGTGAAGAAGGCAATTTAAGACTTGCAATTGATGCACCAAGAGAAATTAAAATCGTAAGAGGCGAAGTATACGAAAGTATGAATAAATAATATTTTCATATTTTATGTAAAATTTAATAATAGTACAAGCTCAGGAAGAGTGATTTTCATTAAATATTAGCAGGAAGCTAAGTTTTAATGAAGATCGCTCTTTTTTTATTTCGATTTTGTCCCACAACGCAGTAGGAGAACTTTTAAAAGCAACTGACTATATAAGTATAGCTGAATCAAAGTCAATCATAGCTGATTGTAATAAATTAAATACTATGCTTGTATCAATAGTCAAAACGACAAAAGAGAATTTGAGAGCTATAGGAAAATGAGAGTTAAGGAAGTTTTTTAAAAGAAAAACTGATAATTAATAAACTCTCAACTCTCCACTCTCAATTCTCAACTCAAAACTGTTAGTTATCCCGTAAGGGTTTCTATAAATATAAAAAAATAAATTATGGTGGAAAAGGATGTCCACTTCAAAATTCAAGGAGGTATTTTATTATGATAATCAATCACAATATGAACGCAATGAACGCACACAGAAACTTAGGAATGAACACTGTTAACAGTGGAAAATCAATGGAAAAATTAAGCTCAGGTTTAAGAATAAATAGAGCTGGAGATGACGCAGCAGGTCTTGCAATCTCTGAAAAAATGAGAGGTCAAATCAGAGGATTAGACCAAGCTACAAGAAACTCACAAGATGGTATTTCAATGATCCAAACTGCAGAAGGTGCTTTAAATGAAACTCACTCAATTCTTCAAAGAATGAGAGAATTATCAGTTCAAGCATCAAATGATACTAACAATGATGCAGATAGAGGACAAATACAAAAAGAAATCAACCAATTAACTTCAGAAATTGACAGAATCGGAAATACTACAGAATTCAATACTAAGAAGTTATTAAATGGAGAAACTGATGTAAAGGCTACTTTAGGAGATGATCTTAAAGATGTAATTAAGGTTACTGGATCTTCAGATAAAACTAAGGTTGATACAGAATTTGCAATAACAAAAACAGTAGTAGGAACAGGAGAAGAATCAACAACAGCTATAGCTACTAATGCAGATATTGGTGCTAAGGATGTAACTTTAACAATTGGTGATAAAAAACTTGTGTTAGCAGCAAAGACTAAGACAGCAGATATACTTGGTAAGGTTAATGACTTCTTAAAGAAAGAAGGAATAGATGCAACTGCAACAGCGTCAGCAGGTGATAAATTAGTTATAACAGCAAATCAAGCTGGATCAGATGTAAAGTTAGGAAAAATAACAGATGATGTTGTTGCAACAGGAACAGGTGCAGCTGCTACAGTAAACGCTGGAACAGATGCAAAAATCACAGTTGGTGGAAAAGATATTACAGGTAAGGGTAATTCTATAGAAATTAAAGATGAAATTGCAGGTGCTGAAGGATTAAAAATCGATGTCTTAAAAGCAGCAGGTACTGTTACTAAAGGAAATGTTAAAATTGATTCAGTAGGAGCAAACTTACAAATAGGTGCTAACGAAGGTCAAAATATAGCATTATCAATAGGAGATATGAGAGCTAAATCTTTAGGTGTTGATGGTATAGATGTAAGTAACGCTAAATCAGCAGACAAATCAGTTACAACAATACAAAAAGCTATAGACCAAGTATCAACTGAAAGATCAAAACTTGGTGCATACCAAAACAGATTAGAACATACAATCAATAACTTAGGAACTTCAAGTGAAAACTTACAAGCTGCAGAATCAAGAGTTAGAGACGTTGATATGGCTAAAGAAATGATGAACTTCTCAAAGAATAACATTCTTAGCCAAGCTTCACAAGCAATGCTTGCTCAAGCTAAGTCACAACCAGAAGCAGTTCTTCAATTATTAAGATAATTAGGAATTATGTGAGTTAACATTTATTCAATAAAGTTAAATCAATTTTTAACACATTAAAAAGTCAGGGCGAAAGCTCTGGCTTTTTTGAGTTGAAAGTTAAAAATTGAGAGTTGATAGTGGTGAAGAAAAATCTTTTATGGAATTTTATATGGATTTATAGAATATGTAGCACAATTAATATAGCTTTAAAAGAAGATTCTAAAGAATGTGATTTTGAAGTTCAATAACATAAAAGGTTTTAAATTAAGTTTAAAAACCAAAAAGAACGCCCCATCTAATCGCAAAAGATATAATTTTTTATTCACCCCTGGGGTGTAAAATTTTACAGGTACAAGTTTAGAATTGATAGTTGTTTTAAGGATATGAAATTTAGGGTATATACTCATTAAATAAATTAACTAATTTCACCAACACCTATGGTATACGCAGGTTAAAAATATTATAATATATATAAGGTAGCACTTTCATTAATAAATGTAAGTGCTATTTCAATTAAATGCAGTGGGAGAATTTTGATGGAATCTAATTTGAAGGTTAAAATAGAAGTAAGTAAGTTATCAAAGAAAGAATATATAATAAAAGATAAAAGCGATATAATTATTGGTAGATTTTATATAATAGAGTTTGCTGATTCAAGCAAAAAATGTGATATTAAACTTAATTTTTATAAAGCTTGTAAATGTGAATTATTAAAAGAGACATTAAAACTGATTCTTAGGGCTGTATTTAAGGATTTAAATATATTTAAAATTAATATTAAAACTGTAGAGGGAATAGAGATTAGTTCCTTTTTAGATTTAGGGTTTACTTTAGAGGGGATATTTAGTGAAAATCAATATCATGAGGGTGAATTTTTAGATGAATTATCATTTGGAATAACTCGTACAGAGTATAATCATAAAATAAAATCTTTATTTATAGAATTAAAAGGCAAAAATATAGTATTAAGAAATTTAACACCTGGAAATGCAAATGACTTATTGGAATATTACATAAGAAACAAGGAGTATCTAGCTCCATTTGAACCTAATAGAGATAATAATTTTTATACATTGGATGGGCAAAGAGATATATTAAATGAAAGTTATAGACAATTTTTAAATGGAAGTTCTATTGAAGTAGGTATATTTAAAAATGATAATTTCATTGGAAAAATAAAAGTATCTAGTTTAGTTTTTGGAAGTTTTAAAAATGGTATCTTAGGATATTCTATAGATAAGCTAGAGCAAGGACATGGATATATGAAAGAAGCTGTTAATCTTTTTATAGATTATCTTTTTACTGAAGAAGATCTGCATAGAGTAGAAGCGTCAGCACTATTAGAAAATGAAAAATCAAAAGGTGTATTAAAAGGCTGTAGATTTAATGAATTAGGTATAAATAAGAAATATTTATTTATTAATGGTCAGTGGAAAGATCATGTTACTTATTATATTACCAAAGAGGAATTTTATAGAAAACAATCTAAATAAAATATATATTTTTAGAAAGTATGTACGCTTTTTATTGAAACTTTCAATTTTTTTAACTAATAAAGCGTGATACAGTTACTTTGTTAAAAAAATACGAATTATGATTAAATTTAATGATATAATTAATTATGAGTTATTATAAATAATAAATTTTGTATATAGAAAGGATAGTAAAATGACAATAATACTTAATAAAAGCGAAGTAGTGTCAAAGGTTTTTAATAATAATATAGTTTTAGTTGATTCATCTGATAAAGAAAAAATACTTTTTGCTAAAGGTATAGGATTTGGTAAAAAGCCGGGTCATGTCATACCTGAAAATACAGAAATAGAAAAAATATTTACCATAGAAAACAAGGAAAATATAAAAAGCCTTCAAGGTATGATAGAAAAAATTGATGATGAATTCTTTGCAGTTTGTGAAGAAGCTATATATGAAATATCTAAACAATTGAATGAAGAATTAAATGAACATATACACATTGGTCTAATAGATCATTTATTTTTTGCAGTTAAAAGAATGAAAAATGATGAACAAATAGAGAATCCTTTTTTAGTTGAGACAGAAACTTTATATTCAGAAGAATTCAGATTAGCTAAAATAGTGGCAGAAAGAGTTGGGAGCTATTCAAATGTAATGATACCTGATGGAGAAGTTGCATTTATAGCGCTTCATATACATTCTTCATTAAATAATGGTAAACTTTCTAATACAATAAAAAATACTTATTTAAGTAGCACTATAGCTGAATATGTTGAAGATAGATTAGGAATAAAAATAAACAAAAAATCTTTAGATTATGCAAGATTTTGTACGCATATTAAATTTGCACTTCAAAGAATAATGGATAATACATGTGTTCATAATGATTTATCTAGAATTATAAAGAAGACATATAAGAAATCATATTCAATATCAGAAGGAATTGCTAAGATTATTGAAGATGAACTTAAAGTGAAGGTTACAAAGGATGAAGTTGCATTTTTAACTATTCATGTTGAAAGATTCAAAGTATCTAAAAATAATTAAACCTTTACAAATGGGAAATAATATGATATTATGTTTATATAATTAAGGTGTAACTGGTAAAGCAGGCAAGACTTAATATAAGTAAAGAAAAATTTATTACAATACTGTTTTTGATTGAATAAATTTTTCTGGGCTTATATTTAAGTCTTTTTTATTTGCATAATTTTTAGCTGGTCAGCTAAAAATAGCAATATATACTTACATAACATTTAATTTTATTTTATTTAATTAGTTTAGGAGGAATTATTATGCTTCAATATTTACAAAGAATAGGTAAAGCTATAATGCTACCAATCGCAGCTTTACCAATCGCAGGTATATTATTAGGAGTTGGTGGAGCTTTACTTGGAATTGCAGGATTAAATAACCCACCAGCAGTTTATGAGCCACTTATAGCATTTGTTAGTATTCCAGCAGTTACTGCTATATTAACAGTAATGAAAAATATAGGTGATATTATTTTTGGAAACTTGCCAATACTATTTGCAGTTGGTGTTGCAGTAGGTCTTGCTAAAAAAGACAAAGGTACAGCAGCATTAGCATCAGTATTTGGATTTATAGTAATGAATCAAGTTATTTCAACATTACTTGCTTTAGGAGTTACTCAATTAGGAGTCCTTACTCCAGATAGCATTGGTAAATACGCAACATATGTTACAACTAACTTAGGTATATTTACATTAAACATGTCAGTGTTTGGTGGTATTATCACAGGTATTATTACAGCAATATTACATAATAGATTCCATGAAATCCAATTACCACAAATATTAGGATTTTTCTCAGGATCAAGATTTGTTCCAATAATAACAGCAGTTACTATGGCAGTTGTAGGAGCTATATTAGCATTCTTATGGCCAATAGTTCAAGATGGTATTGGAGTTATAGCTAATGCAGTTAGAAATGCAGGATTTATAGGAACATTCTTCTATGGAGTTATTGAAAGAGCATTAATTCCATTTGGATTACATCATGTATTCTATACTCCATTCTGGTTTGGATCATTTGTTGATGGTCAAATATTAGTTAATGGAACTTGGCAAACAGTAGCAGGTGCTAACACAGCATACTTTGCTCAATTATCAAGCATGACTGATTTAGTAGGTGCATCAGCTGACACTATGTCAACAATAGTTGGTGGAACTACAAGATTCATGGCAGGTAAATTCCCATTCATGATGTTTGGATTACCAGCAGCGGCTTTTGCTATGTATAGAGCAGCAGCTCCAAGCAAGAGAAAAACGGTTGGATCATTATTATTAGCAGCAGCTATTACTTCATTATTAACAGGTATTACTGAACCATTAGAATTTACATTCATATTCGTTGCTCCAGTATTATACGGAGTACACTGTATATTAGCAGGTTTATCATTCATGTTAATGGATATATTCAATGTATTTATAGGAATGACATTCTCAGGTGGATTAATTGACTTTAGTTTATTTGGATTACTTCCAGCAGGAGCAGGAGTTCCAACTAAATGGTTTATGGTTCTATTAATAGGAGCAATTTATGCAGTAGTTTACTATTTCTTATTCTTATTCATGATCAAGAAGTTTAACTTAAAAACTCCTGGTAGAGATGAAAATGAAGAAGAAACTAAATTATACACTAAAGCTGATTTCCAAGGCAAAAATGGAAGTGCTAAGAGTGAAATAGTTGAAAAAGCACCAGCTGTATTAGCAGCATTAGGTGGAGAAGAAAACATTGTAAGTGTTGATGCTTGTATAACAAGACTTAGAGTTGAAGTTAAAGATAAAGCTAAAGTTGATAAAGCTGAATTAAAAACTTTAGGTGCAGCAGGTGTTATGGAAGTGGGTAATGGAATCCAAGCTATATTTGGAGCTAAAGCTGACGGATATAAAAACGCTATTAATGATATATTAGGTATTAGTTAGTAATTAGTTTATACAATTAGTTTATAAAAATTTTGCCCTAGTAGATAAATATTAAGTTATCTACTAGGGCATTTAAATTTTGTGAATCTTTTAAAAAAATTATAGAGTATATTCTATTATTGAAGTTTCACCAGCTACAGTATCTACATTTTCAGTAGCTTTTATTGATTTTAATGTATCAACATTAGTTATTAAAACAGGAGTTGTTAATGGAAGTCCTTTTGATTTGATAAATTCTCTATCAAATTTTATTATAGGAGTTCCAGCTTTAACTTTAGTTCCTTGTTCTACTAATTGTTCAAATCCTTCTCCATTTAAAGATACAGTTTCGATACCAATATGAACTAAAAGTTCTATACCATTTGCTAATGTCATTGCAAATGCATGCTTAGTATTAAATACTAAAGTTAATTCACCATCTGCAGGAGCAACAGCTACATTGTCAGAAGGTTCTATTGCTAAACCGTCTCCAGCCATTTTTTGAGCAAAAACTGGATCTGGAACTTCTGATAAAGGAATTGATTTACCTGTAATAGGTGCTACTAATTTTAAATTGCTATCTTCTTTTTTATTCTTTTTAAATAATCCAAACATAAATTATATCCTGACTAACCAGGATAATTCACATCCTTTCTCTACATTATGTACTTGTATATTGTATTTTTACCTACATATTAAAAAATATAAGCATATTACTATTAATGTTTAATAAAAAAAGGCATAAGATTTCTCTATTTAAGAAAACTTATGCCTGATTTAACAGTAACACGTCTAGATAATTATATAATCTTATATTAAGGATGTCAATAAACTTTAATTACGTTTACAATTATAATTTTAGTGTCTATTTATATAGTATATAATGTTAAAATATAGGTTGATAATAAATAATATAGATGAAACTATATGAAGTAAAGGATAATAATGTAATAGAATGGGGAATACTAAACCACGTGTATCAATAGTAGAAAAATAAAAAAAATAGCAGAATAATGAATAATTAGGGACTTAAACCCTGAAAATACGAGAAATAAGTCTAAATAGCTAAAAAATATATGGTAAGATAAAACACGTCCTTGAGACAAGTTAACAAATTTAAAAAAATGATTTAATTTCTCTTTAAGCAGAGCTTGAGAGTAAAAATAAAGAAAGTTTTTTAAAAGAAAAATGTTGACAGAAAAGTAACAAAATGTTATACTGATGAAGTCGCTTAAGGGTGACACAATAAAACAAAAGTAGACAAGAATGTCAACGATGAAACTTTGGTCTTTGAAAATTGAACAGAAATCAAGAAACATTAAAATAAACCAGCAATTCTTTATTTGAGTAAGTCAAGATTAACCTTTTTCTTGAGAGTTTCATCCTGGCTCAGGACGAACGCT
>NZ_JAMQIF010000165.1:0-237 GCF_023845855.1 Clostridium sp. ZBS2 | reverse complement strand
ATCGGCATTAGGCAAGCGGAATTACCTTCTGGGAAAGGAACAGAAAAAGAACGAAACGAATTAATTAAACTGAAAAACAGATATAAGTTAAAAGATTAGAGGTGAGAACATGAGCGATGGATCAGTAGTAATTGAAATCAGTTTAGACGATAAAAAAGCAGATAAACAACTTAATGCGTTTGAAAAAGATTTGGCAAAAGCAGGAACTAACGCGGGGGCGGCATTAGATAAAGCATA
>NZ_JAMQIF010000164.1:0-236 GCF_023845855.1 Clostridium sp. ZBS2 | reverse complement strand
AAAGGATTTAAAGAAATTGTCAATGGTTTAAATGTTATTATCCCATAGAGACCTTACGAACTAGAGATTATTAAATTAGAAAATAATGAGTTATAAAGAAGAATAAATACATACATGAACCCTATATGTGATAAAGATGATAAGTGTAATCTTATATAATCTTCATTAGCAATAGAACATCAAGCGAAATGCCTAAGGTATAATTTTTATATCAAAAAATAAAAGAGAGGGACTGG
>NZ_JAMQIF010000163.1:0-237 GCF_023845855.1 Clostridium sp. ZBS2 | reverse complement strand
GTTAAACAGTATTCATCATAAAAAGTATCGCCGGAACCGAAAGAAGCACAAACTTTGCCGCTAAAATCAACGTCCGCCATATCTTCATAAAAATCAACGAACTCATCAGGAAGCTGGCCATCATCGTATGTATAACCACCGATTAGAGCGCCATCATATTCTAGTAAATCTTCAGGATCAACTGAAATACATTCTTCAATTTCTACTTCGATATCGTATTTTTCTAATTCTTCACCT
>NZ_JAMQIF010000162.1:0-268 GCF_023845855.1 Clostridium sp. ZBS2 | reverse complement strand
GAAATTTGATATGATTTTGATTCCCGGTGTTTCACTTTTAGCTGGCGGACTAAGCGGTATTTTATTTGCAAAGATTATGGCGCCGATTTTAGCTTCTGTAAGTCTTGGAATTAGTTCATTAATTGGTGGTTCGCCGCTGATTTCATCGATGGTTATTGCTTTTGTGTTTGGATTACTGATACTTAGCCCAGCTTCTTCTGCTGCGCTCGCGATTGCGCTTCAACTTGATCCAACAGCAAGTGCTGCGGCGTTGATTGGTTGCTCGGTT
>NZ_JAMQIF010000161.1:0-286 GCF_023845855.1 Clostridium sp. ZBS2 | reverse complement strand
TTGCTTTCTTTCTCCTCCTGACTTTCTTTCCTGGCGAATGGCTTTTTTCCTTCGGCAACTCGGCTGACATTAATTTCATCTTCTAGTACTTCTTGATAAACGCGTGTTTCTTTTCGAATCAATTTTTTATGAAATTTGTGTTTATTCGCATTGGCTTTCACATGGGTAGAGTCCACAAACGCAACGTCAGGGTCCACTAAACCAGCCTCCATGGCTTGTTTTAAAATGCGATAAAAAATGTGTTCGAACACCTCTGTTTCTGCAAAACGTCGCACGTAATTTTTAC
>NZ_JAMQIF010000160.1:0-225 GCF_023845855.1 Clostridium sp. ZBS2 | reverse complement strand
AAATATGAGTATAACAGGAAAACATTGTTGTATTAGACAACATGATATAACAGACTGTGGTCCAGCGTGCATAAGCACTATTGCAAGGAAATATGGATTGAAAATTTCAATTTCTAAGATAAGGGAAATTGCTGGAACAGATTCAGAGGGAACATCTGTTTATGGAATTGTGGAAGCTGCTAAAAAATTAGGATTTTCTGCTAAGGCAGTAAAAGTATCTAATAA
>NZ_JAMQIF010000159.1:0-253 GCF_023845855.1 Clostridium sp. ZBS2 | reverse complement strand
ACAGCACGATACAGGTACATCCATTGACCTTTTACTTTGATATATGTTTCATCGACTCTCCAGGAGTCATTTGTTTGTTTAAGATGACGTCGGATTCGTTTATCCAATTCAGGACCGTACTGATGAACCCAACGCATAATCGTTGTATGAGAAATGGATAAGCCCCGTTCCTCCATCATTTCCACTAAATCACGAAAACTGAGGTTGTACCGTAGGTACCATCTTACCGTTAATAAAATAATATCAGGCTGAT
>NZ_JAMQIF010000157.1:0-364 GCF_023845855.1 Clostridium sp. ZBS2 | reverse complement strand
TTTGATTTCTTTTAATAATTATTATTTTTATTTTTTTTTTTTTTTTTATTTTAAATAAAAAAAATTAAAAATATTTTTTTTTTTTGTAAAAAAAAAACTTAATATTAAATTTAATTTTTTTTTTAAAAATTAATATTTTAAATTTTTTATTTATAATTAAAATAAAAAATAATAAAAAAAAAAAAAAAATTGAAAAAAGAAAAAAAAAAAAAAATAAAAAAATATGTACATGAAAAAAAAAAATGTAAAAAAAAAAAAAAAGAAAAAAAAAAAAAGAAAATTTATTATGTAAAAATTAAAAAAAAAAAAAAAAAAAAAATTAAAAGGAGAAATATAAAAAGAAAAAAAATTTTTTAAAAAAAAA
>NZ_JAMQIF010000016.1:271494-286079 GCF_023845855.1 Clostridium sp. ZBS2 | reverse complement strand
CTTATCTTATTTCTTTTATTCACAATCATCATTAATAACAATTTTATTTAAATAAAAGTAAAATTCAACTCCATTATCTATGTTTTGAAGATTAAATTCACTATTATGAAGTTTTAATATATTTTTTACTATAGATAATCCAAGACCAGTACTATCTTTAGTTCTTTCTCTTGATTTATCAATTCTATAAAATTTATCAAATAATTTCTTAAGTTCTTCTTTAGGGATATTTATACCCATATTTTTTATGGAGATTTTAAATTTATCATTTTCTTCAGTTACAGATACATTTATTAAATTATGTGTAGGAGTATATTTAATTGCATTAGTTATAATATTAGTTATTACTTGATCCATTTGAAATATATCTGCATAAACATAACTATAAGGACTACTTGAAGTAAATTCAACTTTTAAGTCATATTCTTCAAATTTTAAATGATTATTTTTTAAAATTTTAGAAATTAATCTATTAATATTAAATGATTCTAGTTTTGGTTTTATAGTACCTGATTCTAGTTTTGATAGTTCTAACATATTTTTAACTAAGATATTCATTTTTTGAGATTCACTAATTATAGTTTCTAAATAAGTTAGTGCATCATCTCCAGATACTATTCCATCCTTAAGACCTTCAGCATAGCCTTCAATTATTCCTATAGGAGTTTTTAATTCATGGCTAACATTGTCTACAAACTCTTTTCTCATATTTTCAAGTTTTCTTTCTTTTTCAATATCCTCTTCTAACTTTTGATTTTTCTGTTTTAAATCAGTTAAAGCGTTTTGAAGATTTTTAGAGAGAAAATTTAATGTTCTAGCTAAATTTCCAATTTCATCTTCTCTTTCTACATCACATGAAACAGTAAAATCCATATTAGACATTTTATTAGCCACATTATTTAAGCTTGTAAGTGGCTTAGATATTAAATTAGAGTAAATAGAGGATAGTATACCAGCTATTATTGTTAAACCTAAAAATACATAAATATAAAATTCATCAATTATCTTTGAAGCTTCTTCAATTGGCTGAATTGATGAAACTGAAATTATAACACTATCATTATTAGATTTTAAAGACATAGGTGCTATTATACCAATTTTTTGATTTTCAGCTTCCTTGTTGTAGAATCTAGTTACTTTTATTTGTGATGAATTTATAACATCTAAAATTAAAGTTTTATTATTTATAAGTTCATCGCAAAATTTAGTTAATATAGCTATGTTATCTTTATTTTCAATTTTATTTGGCAGATACATTAATTCTCCATTTAGGGAAAAAATTGCAACTTTTGAGTTGTTGTCATTTTCAAATTTATCAAGAACTTGATATAAAGCATAATCATCATTATTTTGATAAGAATACAAAGTCTGTATTTTACTTATTTCTTTTACCAAAAAAGAAGTTTTTCTATAGAAATAAAATTTTTCAAACAAGAAAGATTGTGTAAAGTAAACTAATAATAATAGTCCAAATATAAGACAAAGAGTTATTACAAATAATCTTTTAGATAAGCTATGTTTCATTATTTAACCTCAAATTTGTAGCCACTACCACGAACAGTGACTATATAAGATGATTTGTCCAGCAATTTTTCTCTAAGTCTTTTAATGTTAGTATCCACAGTACGAATATCACCATAATAATCAATGCCCCATACATTATCCAATATGTTATCACGACTTAATGCAATTCCATCATTATTTATTAGATAAATTAAAAGCTCGTATTCTTTAGGGGATAAAAGTATTATTTTATCATCAACTTTAACCTCATGAGAAAGTTGATTTACACTTAAACCATTGAAATTTTGAATACTTGAGTCTAAATCTTCTCTTGTTCTTTTTAGTAATGCCTTAACCTTTGCAACCAGAACTTTAGGGCTAAAAGGTTTGGTCATATAATCATCTGCACCAAATTCGTATCCTTCAAGTTTATCTTCTTCTTCACCTTTAGCAGTAAGTAAAATTACAGGAACATTTGATACTTCTCTAAGTCTTTCAAGCATCTCTAGCCCATTCATCCTTGGCATCATTATATCTAAGAGTATTAAATCAATTTTTTCTTTACTAAATTGGAAGAGTCCTTCTTCTCCATTTGATGCTTCATAAATATTAAAACCATCTTTTAAAAGATAGTCTCTAATTAAAAATCTAATTTTAAGTTCATCTTCCACAATTAAGATTGATTTCCTCATATTTATACTTCACTCCTTTAAAATTAGAATTATATACTTTTTATATATTTTAGCATTACTTTAAGAATATATCTATAATAAGAGAATCTACATATTAATGAAGTTTAAATAATGTGTTATAATTTTATTTTAGATACTTTATATATTTAAGTAGTTATAATTTATTAGGAGAAGAGTGAATGATAAAATTAAATTTTGATATAAAAAGGCATAAGTTAAAAAATGGGTTAGAGGTAATAACTATAAACAAGAATACACAAATAGCGTCTATAAATATAGGTGTTAAAGTGGGTGCATTAAATGAGAGTTTAGAACAAAAGGGGATAAGTCATTTTATTGAACATTGTTTATTTAAGGGAACATACAAAAGAAGTGATGAGGAGCTTAATAGTGATTTAGAAGCTTTAGGGGGAGAGTACAATGCGTACACTGATTACGAAGCTACTGTGTATACAATTAGTTGTTTGATGGAAGAATTTAATAATGGAGTATCAATATTAAGTGATATGATTATAAATTCTAAATTCGAAGCAAGTGAAATAGAAAAAGAAAGAGGCGTAATTTTAGCTGAAATAAGGACTGGAAAAGATGACTTAGAAGATTATAGCTTTAAAAATGTAAATAATGTAGCATTTACTAAAAGTCCTTTAAAATACGAAGTAGCAGGTCTTGAAGACAATGTTAATAAATTTACTAGAGAAGAAATTAAAAAATACTATGAAAAATACTATACACCTAAAAATTCATTAATCACAATGGTTTCATCATTAAGTCATGATGAAGCAATAAAATTAATAGAAGAAAATTTTGGTATGTGGACTGGAGAAAAACCAGAAAATCTAAAGGTTGTTAAAGAAAAAAATAAGAGTATAACAAAAATTACGTACAAAAAAGATATAGAACAAAGTACAATAATTTATTTGTATACTTTCAACGAGTTAGAAAAAGAAGATGAATTACCACTTAGAATATTAAACCATAGACTGGGAGAGAGCGCTAATTCGCTTTTATTTAGAGAAGTAAGAGAAAATAGAGGTCTTGCTTATGATATATATACAAACTTAGAAATAAGTACTAATATAAAAACACTATATATATACACATCAGTAGCTGAAGAAAACTTAGAAGAAGCTAAAAGTGCAATAGATGAAACATTGAAGAATATCATTGATGGAAAAATTCAAATAGGTGATAGAGATTTAGACGTAATGAAAAAAGTTCATAAAACAGCAGTAATTTCAACATTAGAGGATTCTTTAGAGCTTTGTAATTATATGTTACATCAAGAACTTGAAGGTGAAGATATATTTGAATTTGTTAAAGATATGGAACGATTAAATAATATTGACAAAGTCAAAATAAATGAAGTGAGTAAAAAAGTTTTTAAAAGTCCAACTATTCATATACTAAAATCTAATTAATAAAATTTTACACAGTTTTAAATCAAATTTAAATAGGTTAAGGTGAGAAAATCAAATGGCTAAAATAACAAAACTAGAAATTCAAAAGAGAAATAAAGAAAGAGTTAATGTATTTTTAGATGAGGAGTATGCATTTTCTATAAGTGCTGAACTTATATATAAAGAGGGAATTAAGGTAAAAGATAATGTAGATTCAGAAAAACTTAAGGAATTAGCAAATAAAGATGCTATTATAAAATGTAGAGAAGCTGCAATAAGAACTATAGAAAGAAATTTAAAAACAGAAAAACAAGTAAGAGATAAATTGAATTTAAAGGGATATGATGAAGAGGCTATAACTAAGGCAATAGATTTTTTAAAGGAGTATGATTTTTTAGATGATAAAGATTATACTAATAAATTTGTTAAAGATAAGTTGAAATCTCAAGGGAGTAATAAAATTAGATACTCACTTATGCAAAAGGGAATATCTAAAGATGTTATAGAAGAGGAACTTAGCAGTATAGATAAAGAAAATGAAAAACAAAGTGCACTTGTTTTAGCACAAAAGAAGCTAAATAGTCTTAGAAAAACGGAAGATGATATGTATAAGATATCAAATAAATTATACAGATTTTTATTATCAAAAGGCTATGGATATGAGATTATCAAAGACGTAGTTAAAGAGGCCATGGATTTTGAACTTTTTGATTAAAGGAGAACATAAATGGAAAAAATTCTTTTATACAAAGTTATGATTTTTGGTATAATAGGACTGTCAATAATGTTTAGTATAATAAAGGTATTAAGGAATTCCAATATTGATTATGTTATTGCTCCTATAATAGATACAATAGCAAGCATATTGACATTTATGCTGATTTTGTTAAAATATGAGAATATTAATAGTATATTATCATACTTTATTAAAAACATTTTAGGAGATTTATATTTAACTAATGGAATAATCAAAATAATTGGTATTATAGCCTTATTTATAATTATAAAATTTATAATAAAATTTATAATTTCAATAATACAATCAACTATTTTTAGCGGTGGAAAGAAAGTTATAAATGAAAGTAAAACATTACTAATTATTTTTTCAACTATATTTGGTATCGCTAGAGCTTGTATTTTTATATTGATATTATTTGTTCCTATAATAATGTTTAATTCTATTCCTAACAATCCTTATCAGATTAATATTTTTAATGATATTACTGCGTTTAATAAAGTAGAAGATATTATAGATAAAAATAAATCTAAAATCATAAATAATGGACTGATTAAGGATATAGCATCGAATAGAATCATTTATTATAATGGGATTACTTTAGATGAAGGGGTAAAATCTAATGATGTTATTAACGAAAAGGCAAGAAAAATAGTATCATCAAGTAAGAATGATAGAGAAAAGGCAAAAAAATTATATTCTTGGATTGGCTCTAATATAACTTATGATTACGACAAAGCGACTAGAGTTTTAAATTCAGAAAATGTAAAAAATAGTGGTGCCATATGTGCATATGAAGAAAGAAATGGTATATGTTTTGATTATGCATGTCTTTATGTAGCTATGGCAAGAGCAACTAACCTTAAGGTTAGATTAATAACTGGAAAAGCATATAATGGAGAAGAATATATAAGTCATGCATGGAATGAAGTATACTTAAGTGATGAAAACAAATGGATTAAAGTTGATTCAACATTTTATAATGCGGGGAATTATTTTGACTGTGATAATTTTGATGAGATACATATAAAAGATAATATTGCAGGAGAATGGTAGAGTAAGAAGCATATTTATAATATACTTCTTATAAAATATAAGAAGTATATTATTTTTTTGATATTTTTGTAAGTATTAAATTTATGGCTTTTTCGCAATCAGTATCATCATTGCTAATAGCCCATGCTATATTAAAAAATTGCAAGGCTTTATTTAGTTTATTTTTCATAGTGTAGCAGTAGCCTAAATTAAAATAATATTTGCTTTCATTTTGAATAGTAAGAGCATTTTTTAACATAGTGATTGCTTTATCAAACTGCTTTAACTTAATAAAACAAACACCAGCATTATAATATGAACAAGCCTCATTTTGTTTTTGAGTAGCAGATTTTTTATAACAATCAATAGCTCGTAAATAATCTTGAGTATTGTACAATTTATTTCCTTCATTAAAATAGTTCATTTTAACCTCCGAATATATTATTTTATAAGTTATTAAAATATATAAGATCTCCAATATACTAATTAAATACATTTAGATTATAGACATGTAAAATAACTACTATACATAAATAAAACAAAATTGAAATAATAATGTTGTATACAAATAAAAATATTAATATAGAATTTGTATTTTAATTTAGAGTAGGTGAAATTGAAGATGAAGAACTATAAAATAGGATTAGACATTGGCTCGACAACGGTTAAACTAGTTGTTCTTAATCATAAAGAGCAATTAGTATATAGTAAATATGAAAGACATTATTCTGATATAAAGAGTACTATTATAGAGTTAATAGAAGAAGCATATAAAGATCTTGGAAATATTTATTGTACATTAAGCGTAACAGGCTCTGGAGGACTTTCTGTATCTAAATGGCTTAATGTAGAATTTATACAAGAAGTTATTGCATGTTCAAAAACAGTTGAAACAATAATTCCAGAAACAGATGTTGTAATAGAATTAGGTGGAGAAGATGCTAAAATAACTTATTTCAGAGGTGGACTTGAACAAAGAATGAATGGAAGCTGCGCAGGGGGAACAGGAGCATTTATAGATCAAATGGCTGTTTTATTAAATACTGATGCTAGTGGTTTAAATGAATATGCTAAAAGTTTTAATGTTATATATCCAATAGCATCAAGATGTGGAGTATTTGCAAAAACAGATGTACAACCTCTTATAAATGAAGGCGCAAGTAAAGAAGATATTTCGGCGTCTATATTTCAAGCAGTGGTTAATCAAACTATAAGTGGACTAGCGTGCGGTAAACCTATAAAGGGAAATGTAGCTTTCCTTGGAGGACCATTATTCTTTTTATCCGAGTTAAGACAAAGATTTATAGAAACATTAAACCTAAAAGAAGAAGAAGTGATTTTTCCTAAAAATCCACAATTATTTGTAGCACAAGGAGCAGCATTATTATCAACAAAAAATAACTTTACAGATCTTGAGAGTATAGTAAAAAAAGTAAAAAATTTATCTGCAATAAAAGATGATGATGTTGAAAGATTAGATGTATTATTTGAAAATGAAGATGAATATATAAAATTCAAAAAAAGACATGAAAAGGCTAAGGTAAAAAGAGGAGATTTAAATAATTATAAAGGTAAGGCTTTTTTAGGAATAGATGCAGGATCAACAACTACTAAAATTGCATTGATAAATGATAAAGATGAACTTATATATTCTTTATATGAAGGTAATGAGGGTAATCCTCTTAAAAAAGTTATACAAATGTTAAAAGACTTATATTCCAAATTACCAAGTGAAGTTGAAATTACAAATACAACTGTAACAGGATATGGAGAAGCTTTAATTAAATCAGCATTACATATTGATATTGGAGAAATAGAAACAATTGCTCACTATAAGGCTGCAGAATATTTTCTACCAGGAGTTGATTTTATTTTAGATATTGGTGGACAAGATATGAAATGCTTAAAGATAAAAAATGGAACAATAGATAGTATATTGTTAAATGAAGCTTGTTCATCTGGATGTGGTTCTTTTATAGAAACATTTGCGAAATCCTTAAATATGAAAATTGAAAATTTTGCAAAGGAAGCAATTAAATCAAAAGCACCTGTTGATTTGGGCTCAAGGTGTACTGTTTTTATGAATTCAAGAGTTAAGCAGTCACAAAAAGAAGGTGCTGAAATTTCTGATATATCTGCTGGTTTATCATATTCTGTAATAAAAAATGCTTTATTTAAAGTTATTAAATTAAGAGATGAAAAAGATATTGGAGATAAAGTAATAGTACAAGGTGGAACATTCTACAATGATGCTGTACTTAGAAGCTTTGAACTTGTTTCAGGTAGAGAAGCAGTTAGACCAGATATAGCAGGTCTTATGGGTGCTTTTGGATGTGCAATAATATCAAAAGAAAGATATGTAGATGGAGAAAAATCTAGTATACTTTCTAAAGATAAAATTAACAACTTTAATATGACAGCAGTATTTAAGAGATGTGGGAAATGCGGAAATAATTGTCTTTTGACTGTTAATAAATTCTCTACTGATGAAGAGTTTATTTCAGGTAATAGATGTGAAAGAGCACTTGGAGTAGATAAAACTAAAAATGATATTCCTAATTTATACAAATATAAGTATAAGAGAACTTTTAATTACATTCCTCTTAAAGAAAATGAAGCTAAAAGAGGAGTAATAGGAATTCCAAGAGTATTAAATATGTATGAGAATTATCCATTTTGGTTTAAAACTTTAACAGCACTTGGATTTAGTGTAAAATTATCACCTTCGTCAAGTAAAAAGATATATGAAAAGGGAATAGAAACAATACCATCAGAATCAGCTTGTTATCCAGCAAAATTAGTTCATGGACATATTATGTCACTTGTAGATTCAGGAGTGAAAACTATTTTTTACCCTTGTATACCATATGAGAAGAATGAATTTGTAAGTGCTAACAATAATTATAATTGTCCAATGGTAACATCATATCCTGAAGTAATTAAAAATAATGTTGATGAATTAAAAGATAAAAATATAAAATATATTTCTCCATTCTTTTCATTAAATGATGAAAAAGAATTAGCAAAGAGAATAGTTCAAGAATTTAAAGATTATAATGTTACATTAAAAGAAGCAGAAATAGCTGTATATTTAGGAGCTAAAGAAAGAGATGAATATAAAAAAGATATACAAAATAAAGGTGAAGAAGTTTTAAAATATCTTGAAGATAACAATAAATACGGAATAGTTTTATGTGGTAGACCATATCATATTGATCCAGAAATAAATCATGGAATTCCTGATGTAATAAATTCTTATGGCATGGCTGTATTAACAGAAGATAGTATATCTCATTTAGGTACTTTAAAAAACAAACTTAGAGTTGTAGATCAATGGACTTATCATTCAAGATTATATAGAGCAGCACAAGTTGTATCAGAAAATAATAATCTTGAAATAATTCAATTAAATTCTTTTGGATGTGGACTAGATGCTGTAACAAGTGATCAGGTTTCTGAAATAATAAGCGCTAAAGGGAAGATATATACTTTACTTAAGATAGATGAAGGAAATAATTTAGGAGCAGCTAAGATTAGAATTAGATCATTAAAAGCTGCAATAGAAGAAAGATTAAGAAAAAATTATGCCCCTATTGAAGAAAAAATAGAATATAAAAATCCTATTTTTACAAAAGAAATGAGAAAAACCCACACGATACTTGTACCACAAATGTCTCCAATTCATTTTAATTTAGTAGAAGAAGCAGGAAGAGCAAGTGGGTATAATATTGAAGTGTTACCTTCAATTGATACTAAAGCTATTGAGGAAGGGTTAAAATATGTAAATAATGATGCATGCTATCCATCTATAATTGTCATTGGTCAAATGATTAATGCTTTAAAATCAGGAAAATATGATTTAAATAATACATCAGTTATTATAAGTCAAACTGGTGGCGGATGTAGAGCAACTAATTATATAGGATTTTTAAAGATGGCTTTAAAACATGCAGGATTTGAAAATGTACCTGTAATATCTTTAAATGCAGTAGGACTAGAAAAACAACCAGGATTTAAAGTAACTTTTAAATTTTTAAATAAATCACTAATGGCTTTAATATATGGTGATTTATTTATGAAAACACTATATAGGACAAGACCATATGAAAAAGAAAAAGGTTCTGCATTTTCATTGTATGAAAAATTCAACGAGAAGGCTAAGAAGATTATAAGAACTGGAAGTAAGAAAGAATTTAATAATAATATAAAAGAAATAATAGAAGCTTTTGATAAATTACCATTACTAGATATTAAGAAGCCAAGAGTTGGAGTTGTGGGTGAAATATTAGTTAAGTTCCATCCCACTGCTAATAATGATATAGTTGGTATATTGGAAAGAGAAGGTGCTGAAGCTGTAGTGCCTGATTTATTAGACTTTTTCCTATATTCAGCATATGATGATGTTTTTAAGCATGATTATCTTGCAGGAAGTTTAAAGAATAAAGTTATTAGCAAATTGGCTATAGCATATATAGAAAGTTTTAGAAAATCTATGAAAAAATATTTAGACAATAGTAGTAGATTTACAGCACCAAAGCATATAACAGAATTAGGTAAATTAGCTTCACCAATAGTATCCCTTGGAAATCAAACTGGAGAAGGCTGGTTTTTAACGGCAGAAATGATTGAGTTGATTGAAAATGATGCTGAAAATATAGTGTGTATGCAACCTTTTGCATGTTTACCAAATCATGTAACCGGAAAAGGTATGATAAAAGCACTTAAAGAAAAATATCCAAAGTCTAATATAGTTGCAATAGATTATGATCCAGGCGCATCAAATGTAAATCAATTAAATAGAATTAAGCTAATGCTTTCAGTTGCATTTAAAAATATAGAAGATCAAATTATATTATGCAAGAATATAGAATCTAAGGACAATGTGTTAAAAAAAGAAGTTAGTATAACCTTGGAAAAAAAAGAATAACATTTTATTATTTGATTATGTTTTAGTAGCATGTTGATATATGCGTAAGCAAAGTGGGCTGAGTAATTGAATTTAGGAATACTAAAAATGAATATAGTCCCATTTTAGCTTGNNAAAATTAAGACAAGCAGTAAGTGTGACAATACTCATTGAGAATTCTCAAAGTCCAATTACAATGCCTCTCTGCCTATTGCATATATCAACACATATTTAAAACATATCCTAATTATTTAGATGTTTAAATTGTGTACAGGTTAAGATATAATTTTATTGTACTTATGTAGAATAAAGAGGTGAATTTTAGATGAAATTAGAATTAACAATATTTGAATTAGGTCAAGCTTTAAAAAAATTAGAAAAAAAGCATGAACTAGATTTACTAG
Organism: Clostridium sp. ZBS2; assembly: GCF_023845855.1. NCBI lineage: Bacteria > Bacillati > Bacillota > Clostridia > Eubacteriales > Clostridiaceae > Clostridium > Clostridium sp. ZBS2. The sequence continues at coordinate 275,403 of NZ_JAMQIF010000016.1, read as the reverse complement.
TGAAATCAACATTAAATGGTGGTTGGATGACATTAAGAGGAATGGCTAATATACAAAGAGTTCCAGGATTAACTTTAGGTTGTATTAGTAAAGGAAATAATATTATAGATATAAAAATAAAAGATAATAATGGACAAGGAAGTACATTAAAGCTTACTGGTGCAAAAGAAAAAAAATTTAATGTAGAGATATCTTCAACTAAATATATAGAATTATCTAATAAAAACAGACTTAGTTCAAATGAAATAAAAGTTAACCAAAATGAATGTAAGTTACGAATTGATGAAAATATGATATTTACTATAAAAGCTAGTGCAGATGAAGTAATAAAGCTTATAAAATAAGCGAGTTTTAGGTATTAAATTAAAAGTATAAATACTAAATAAATTTATTAATAAAAAATTATATGCTTGTCTAATGAAGAATTAGAGATATTAGAAAGCATAAAATAGTTTTTAGAGAATTACTTTATAAAGAAGCTCATTAAATATTAAGATTAGTTTTAATATTTAATGGGTTTATTTATGTTTTAATGGATAATTTATAAACACAATCTAATACTATTAATGATATTTAATTTAAATTTGATAGTGTAGAAAAATAAGAAATCATTTAATAAAAAATACTAAATATAAAATCAAAGTAATTATATGGAGGATAAAATTAAGTGTTAAAAAAAATATTAAATATTAGTATAGTTGTATTTATGATAATCATAATATTTGTAAATTATAATAAAAATTCAATAATTACTAATTCAAAGGTTGAATTAGTAAATCCAGCTAAAGTAGGTGTATTAATATACAAATTTGATGATGAATATACCTCTACAATTCAAAAAAACTTAGAAGAAATTCAAAAGGAAAATGTAGGTAAAGTTGAATTTAGTTTTTTTGATGCTAATGGGGATCAAAGTAAACAAAATGAAACTATAGATACAGTACTAAAAAATGAAGTAGATCTTTTATTAGTAAATTTAGTTGATACGAGTGAAAAATCTACACAAACAGTTATTGATAAAATCAAAGAAAAAAATATTCCAGTAATTATATTTAATAGAGAGCCAATTAGTAAAATACCTGTAAAATCTTATGAAAAAGCTATTGTTTTAGCAAGAAATCCAGAAGAAGCAGGTATTCTACAAGGAAAAATTCTTGTTGATTTATGGAATACCAATAGATCTGAAATAGATGTAAATAAAGATAGTATAATGCAATATGTTATGTTAACAGGTGAACGTAATAATCTAGATACTATTGCAAGAACAAAATACTCTATTGAAACTGTTAATAAAAATGGAATAAAAACTGAAGAAATTGCATTAAGAGTTTCTGATTGGAGTAGAAAATTAGCAGAAGAAGCTGTTACTCCATTGCTTTATCAATATGGTAATAAAATTGAAGCAATAATTGCAAATAATGATGCTATGGCTATAGGTGCTATTGAAGCTTTACAGAAGCAAAATTATAATAAAGGAGATGAAACAAAAAAAATTATAGTTGTTGGAGTTGATGCAACACCAGAAGCACAAGAATTAATAAAAAAAGGTTTTATGTCAGGAACTGTTTTTCAAGATCCTCGTGCAGAAGCAGAAGCACTTTATACTTTAGGGATGAACTTAATTTCAGGTAAAAGTGCTATTGAAAATACAGACTATGAATTTGATGACACAGGAGTTACAATTCGTATACCATATAAAGAATATATCACTGAATAGAAAAACAATAAAATTTAGTATAAATAAAAATAATTTACTTATTAGAATAAAATATTATGATAAACACAACATATAAATAAAGCGAGGTGATACAAATGGACAATAATAAAAATAGGTTAAAAGATAGACCTAAATCAAATGTAGAACTTAGAAAAATAGACCCTAAAGAAAATTCGGATTTAGGTATTATTGATGGAAAAAAGATAGGTGCACCTTCACATAAAGAAAAAGATCATTTTTAATAAAGTATAAAATAAATACAAGTGTACACCATAATGTTGAGGTGATATTAATGAGTAATAAAAGTAATAAAATGAGAGAAAATAATAAAAGAAAAAAGAAAAATGTAAATCATAATCCTCAAGCTGAAAGTGTAAAAGCAGTTTTTGGAGAACCAAAAGCTAAACCATATGATCCAACAGATTTTAAAATTTAATAAAGAAAAGAATTATAAGATAAAGCATGAGTAAATCAATTTATTCATGCTTTATTTATATGAATAAAAAATGAATTGATTTATAAATTAGAATTGGAGATTTTTTATTTTATATCAAAATTGAGGGTGTAACTGTCCTCTAACCATTTATCTAATCCTTCTTTAGTAAAAAAATATCTACTTTTACCAACCTGAAAATGAGGAATTTCAGAATCAGAATCATTAACTGTATAAACATTATACAATATATTACTGGAAAATTTTTAAGTTTAGGAGTAAGATAATATGATTGTTCTAAATAACTATTTAAAAACTAGTAAATTATCCTGAGAGGGAATAATATAGTTACTAGAGGGGAGAGGGGGCTATAATATGTTTATAAGAAAAAATGTTTTAAAATTAGCTATACCAATAATAATAGAGCAAACATTTGTTATGCTTTTGGGTGTATGCAATACAATGATGGCAGGACATATAGGGGAAGAAGCGGTTTCTGCAATTGGAATGGTAGATTCAATAAATAATATGTTTATATCTTTTTTTGCAGCCTTATCTGTTGGAGCTACTGTAGTTGTTGCACAGCATATTGGAAAAGAAAATCATAAAAAAGCAAATGAAACAGCTAGACAAGCTTTGGTATCTGGATGCTGTTTAGCTGTTTTAATAAGTATTTTAATGTGGATTTTACGTGTTCCAATGATTAATGCTTTATATGGTACAGCAGAAGAATTAGTAAAATCAAATGCAAAAATATATTTAGAACTTACACTTATTACGTATCCTTTTATTGCAGTGCAGCAAATTGCAAATGGAGTATTAAGAGGATGTGGAGATACAAAAACACCAATGTATATTACAATGTTTATGAATATTATTAATATAATTTTAGGATATATATTAATTTATGGAATAAAAGATGTTAATTTATTAGGATATGTTTTAAATACAATGTCATATGGAATAGAGGGTGCTGCAATATCAATTGCAATTGCAAGATTGGTTGGAACAATTCTTATAGGAATTGTTTTATTTAGAGGAAGTAGAATTATAAGAATGAGAAAGATTTTCCCATTTAAATTTGATTTAGAAACACAAAAGAGTATATTTAATATAGGAATACCAGCAGGTGTTGAGCAAGTACTTTTTAATGCAGGAAAATTAATTGTTCAAATATTTATAGTAACTATGGGAACCGCATCAATAGCAGCAAATGCAATAGGTTCATCAATAGCAACTATTGTTGCAGTACCAGGAAATGCACTATGTTTAGCTGCAACAACTTTAGTAGGTCAATATGTAGGACGAGATGATACAAAAGGTGCAAAAAGCACACTTGTTTATTTAACTAAATTTGGAACAGTATGTTTGGTGGCAATAGGTTTAATATTTATTCCTATTTCAGAATGGGTATCTTCTTTTTATACAGATAGTATAGAGGTAATAAAACTTTCATCTACATTAATTAAAAGTAATAGTGTGGCTTTAATAGTATGGCCTATTTCTTTTATATTATCATCAGGGTTAAAGGGAGCTGGAGATACAAGATATACTATGTTAACAGCATTTGTAGGAATGTGGATTTTTAGAATATTTACAGGATACATTTTAGGAATAGTATTTAGACTTGGTGTTTTAGGAATTTGGATTGGAATGTACACAGATTGGTTAATCAGAGGAATAATGTATTGCTTTAGGCTTAGAGGTGAAAAGTGGCTTAAACATAAAGTTGTATAATAAATTAGGCTATGTTTTAGCA
>NZ_JAMQIF010000016.1:198996-271443 GCF_023845855.1 Clostridium sp. ZBS2 | reverse complement strand
CAATGCCACTTTACCTATTGTATATATCAACACGCATTTAAAACAGAGCCATAAATTAAAATAAAGTATCAAATATAATAAGGAGGTAGTTTATTTAAATATTGTACAATATTTAAAGTGAAATTTTTAAGTTTATGAGTAATATGATATGATTATATTTAAGTAAAACTAGTAAATAATAATATGCAGAGGATGACGTAATATGGAAGAAGTTATAATGTTAGAAGGATTAAGCGCAAAGGAAATATGGGAAAAGATATATAATAAAGAATTAGATTGTAAGAAAAATGTATTAGACTATATAGAAAAAATGAGAATACTTAAAAAATCAAATGTTAATGAAGAGCAAATTCAAGATACTTATAATTTTATTTATGATAGCATAGATGCTATGGCTGATAAAATAAAACCAAACACTATTATGTATTTAAAAAATCAACTTAAATCACAGCTTGGGAAGTATGTTTCAATAAAAGATCCTAAAAAAGAAAATGGATTTATAACATTTTTTAAAAAAGCTTACCCAGAAAAGAACAGAAGAAAAGATTTCACATGGGTATTAATGGATATAAACAAAATATCAGAAGAACAAATTTGGACTACATTAACTTATATTAATAGAGAATGTCTAAAAAATAACTGTAAAATAACTGAAGACGAAAAATCTGATATTATTAAAATAATAGAAAAATTAATTGCAAAGAATAACATAAAATATATAAATCAAGTTAAAAGTTTAGAAAAACTTCTTAATGTTTTAAAGATTAAAGTTGTGACTGTAAAAGATAGGTATAGCATTAAGTCTATAAATTAAGTTTATTATATAGATGATAATAAAAAGATAACACTATATTAGATATGAATAAAAAGTAATCTTGCTTAAAAGAATAAATATATCTAAAATAACACATCCTTATAAAATAAGAATAAAGTTTATAAGGATGTGTTAATTATGCCTTGGTATATAATTTTAGTAATATTTATTATAGTATGTTTAATAGGAATATGGATAGCTAATTGGTACAAAAATAAAAGATAGGTAATTCTTTTGATAATATAGGAGAATATTTATGAAAGTAAGATTAGGATATGTTTCAATAGCAATGAATTTAGGAAAAAAAGTTACTAGTTCTAGTACAGTAACTTTTAAAAATTATAGCAAAATAATAGAACAAGAAAAGAAGAGTGAAAAATTAAAATCAGTTGCATTATCTAACTTAAATGACTTAATAAAGATACTTGAATATAATATAGAAAACAATATACATTTCTATAGAATAACATCAGCTTTGATTCCTCTAGTCACTCATCCAGAAGTGGGGTACTGGGGTCATAGAGAGATGTTTAGAAAAGATTTTAAATATATAGGGAATCTCATAAAAAATTCTAATATGAGAGTAGATACTCATCCAGATGAATTCAATGTTATAAATAGTATAAATCCTAAAGTTGTTGAAAATACAAAATTAAATTTAATACGTCAAGCAGAGTGGTTTGAAGATTTTGATTATAAAGAAGGAAAAATGGTAATACATCTTGGTGGAGCTACAGGAGGAAAAGAAGAGGGGATTAAAAGATTTATTAAAAATTTAAAAGAGTTTCCCACAGAAATAACGTCTAGATTAATTATAGAAAATGATGACAAAACTTATACTGCAAGTGAAATTTTAAATATATCTAAAGAATTAAAAGTACCTATGGTATTAGATGTTCATCATCATAATTGTAATAATTCTGGAGAAAACATAATGGAGTTAATTGAAGGTATTTTTAATACTTGGAATGAAGAGTCATTACCACCTAAAGTCCATTTTTCTAGCCCTAGGGATCATGAAAAAGATAGAAAACACTCAGAATTCATAAATGCAAATGATTTTGTAGAATTTATTGAAAAAACTAAAGTTATAGATAGAGATTTTGATGTTATGCTTGAATGCAAACAAAAAGATATAGCATTATTTAAATTAGTAGAAGAAATAAAAGAAATTAAGCCTAATTATAAATGGATTGATCAAAGTACTTTTGAGGCTTAACCAAAAATGGGGCTGTTGCAAAACTAACTTGAAAGTTAGTTTTGCAACAGCCTCTTAAAATAGATATTTTTATATAGATAGAAAATATTATAATAATTGGTTTTACTAAAAGGTGATTTTTTACTTAAATTATGTAAAAAATTTAAAATATTTAAAAATAAAATAAAATTAACTAGGAATATTAAACTATTAATATAAAATATTGTATTAAAAAATAGTATTGTAGTATAATTATTTATATAAATATTGTCGAAAAGGGAGAAATTATGAAAAAGAGATTAATATTGAAAAAAATAATGATTGTAGTAATATTTTTTAGTTTCTTAATAATAAATACTCAAAATGATGTTAAGGCATACAATAATATTAATTTTAAAAGTATTAGTATAGATGATGGATTATCTCAATCTAGTGTAGAAGACATTTTTCAGGATAGCAGAGGATATATTTGGATAGGTACTCATGATGGATTAAATAAGTATAATGGAAAAGAATTTAAAGTTTATAAATATGAAGAAAATTCAAATAATAGTATTTCAAGTAACAGTATAACCGCAATTAAAGAAGATAAATTGGGAAATTTATGGGTTGGGACAGCAAATGGATTGAGTAAGATTAATTTAAAGGATGATTCAATTAAGAATTATTATGATAAGGAATCACAAGGAAATTTATCTAATTATAACATTTGTGATATTTTAATTACTAATGACCAAAAAATATTAGTTGCTACAGCTGATGGGTTAAATATTTATAATGAAAATGAAGACAAGTTTGAAAGAATTCTATATAGTAATAATCAACAAGTTCTTACTAATCAGGTTATATATAGCTTAGATGAAGATGAAGATGAGAATATATGGATTGGAACTGAAAATGGACTAAATAAAGTAAATATGCAAACTGAAAAAATAGAATTTTTATATAATACTAATAATAACTATAAAAACTCTATACATAAGGTATATTCAGATAAGAATGGACAAGTATGGGTAGGAACATCTGGAGCTGGATTATTGAAGGTAGATATAAAAACAAATAATATAGTTGAATATAAATCTCAACATATTGAAGAAAAAAAGGAATTTGAAAAAGGAAAGTTAAAAGGTGGAGTAGTTAAAGATATTTTAAGAGACAGTAGGGGAGTAGTATGGGTATGTACAGATTATGGATTATCTATGTATAATAAAGAAGAAGATAATTTTACTACTTATATAAATAGAGTGTATGATAAATTTAGTTTGATAAATAAAAGCACGTTCTCTATAATGGAAGATTCTACAGGATTGATGTGGGTAGGTACATATGGTGGAATAAGTACATTCGATCCTAATAATGGAATAAAACATTATAAACATGATCCTTTTTTAAAAGACACGATAAGTGATAACTCCATACAAGGGATTTATGAAGATATTGAAGGATTAGTTTGGATAGGTACTAGCAATAAAGGATTAAATATACTGAATCCAAAAACTGAAAATGTAACAAGAATAAATTCTAAAAATAGCAATCTTGTAAGTGATAAAATTAAATTTATAACTGGAAGAAAAAATGAAATTTGGGTAGCTACAGATAATGGTTTAAATAAAATTGATAAAAATACTAACGAAGTTAAAGTATATACAATTGAAAATGGATTGACTAATAACAACATAAGAACTTTATTTATAGATAATAAAGATTGTTTATGGATAGGAACAGCAGATGGTATTAATATTTTAAATTTAAAAGACGATACTGTAGTAGATATGACATATATTTTAAAAGATAATAATATAGTAGATACTTATGTTGATAGTATATATCAGGATAAAGAAGGAATGTATTGGATAGGGTTATATATGAATGGAGGGTTAATAAGATTAAATCCATATGATATGACTATAAAAAATTATACTAAAGTTGAAGGTGATAACAATACGATAAGTTGTAATGCTGTAGTTTCAATAGTAGAGGATACAAAAAATAATATATGGATAGGCACTAAATATGGACTAAATAAATTAGATAAGAATACAGAAAAATTTACAAGATACACAGAAAAAAATGGACTTGCTAATAATAATATTTATGGAATTTTAATAGATGATTATGATAATCCTTGGACAAGTACTAATAATGGAATATCAAAATTAGATATAAGTAACAATACATTTACTAATTTAAATATATCAAATAGACTTCAAAGCAATGAATTTAATGGAAATAGTTATTTTAAAAATAGTAAGGGAGAATTTTTATTTGGAGGTATTAATGGATTAAATATATTTAATCCATTAGAAATAAATAAAAACAGAAGTTTACCTAAAGTTTTTTTTGAAGCATTTGAAGTAAAGGGAAAAAAATATAAAAATATAGATGGATTAAAATTTAATTCAGATGAAAATATGGTTAGAGTTAAAATGTTTGTTCCAGATTATAAGAATAGAGATGCTATAAAGTATTTTTATAAGTTGGAGGGGATAGATAGCGATTGGAATATGGGGAATTCTAATGAATTTACTTATAATAATATAAAATCAGGGAATCATATATTAAAAGCAAAAGTTGAAATGCCGGATGGGAGTCTAAGCGATGAAAGCCAAATTACATTTACTATAAAACCACCATTATGGAAAAGTAAACAAGCAATAATACTATATTTAATTATATCTATACTAATAATTTATTTAAGTCTTAATAAAATGAAGAATCTTGATAGAATGGTTGAAAAAAGAACTAAGCAGTTAAGGGAAGAGATGGACAAAAATAGCAAATTATTAAATAAAGTTATTGACTTAGAGCGAAATAAGAATAATTACTTTGTTAATCTTTCTCATGAACTTAGAACACCTTTAAATGTTATTTCATCTACAGAACAGCTTATATCAGAATTAAACAAACAAGATGATGGAATAGATAAAGAAAAGTTAAATTATTATATGAAGATAATAAAAAGAAATTCAAATAGATTATTAAGGTTAATAAATAATATAATAGATACAAATAAAATTGAAAGTGGAAGATATGAAACAAATTTTAAAGAAAATGATATAGTATATTTAGTTGAGGAAACATCTTTGAGTTTAAAAGATTATATTGAAAATAAAGGAATACACCTAATTATAGATCCGGAAGTTGAAGAAAAAGTTATAATGTGTGATAGTTATGAAATTGAAAGATGTATAGTTAATTTAGTAAGTAATGCAGCTAAATTTACACCAGAAGGCGGAGAAATAAAAGTAACTTTAAAAGATTTAAATAATAAAGTCATAATTAAAGTTAAAGATACTGGAATAGGAATAGATCCTAAATATCATAAAGCTATATTTGATAGATTTAATCAAATTGTAGATGCAAATTCAGAATCAAAAGGTGGCAGTGGATTAGGATTAACTATAACCAAACATATTATAGATTTACATAAGGGAAAAATATATATTAATAGTGATATTGGAAAAGGCTGTGAATTTGTTATAATATTACCTACTAATATAGAGTAGAATTTATATGTATCATTAAGCTTGTAAGGTTGGGATATAAAATATGAGAATAAACAAACTTTTTAGTAATTTAGGTATTTGTTCAAGAAAAGATACTAGTAAGCTCATTGAAGAAAATAGAATAATTGTAAATGGAATTCCATGTATACAAGGACAATGGGTAGAATTAGAGGATGAAATTCTTCTTGATAACAAGACTCTTCCAATAAAGAAAAAAATCTATATAGCATTAAATAAACCAGTAGGAGTAACCTGTACTGCAGCAGATGAAGTTGAAAATAATATAATAAATTTTATGGATTATCCTGAATATATATTTCCTGTAGGTAGATTAGATAAAGCATCTCAAGGATTAATATTGTTAACTAATGATGGGGATTTAGCTAACAATATTTTAGAATCAGAAAATGAACATGAAAAAGAATATATAGTTACTTTAGATAGACCTTTTAATAATGAATTTATTTTAGGAATGACAAGTGGTGTTGAAATATGTAATGTAAAAACAAGACATTGCAAAGTAAGAAGAATTTCGGAAGATACATTTAACATTGTTTTGACGCAAGGTCTTAATAAACAAATTAGGAGAATGAGCAAAGTTTTTGGATATAATGTTAAAAAATTAGAAAGAATAAGAATTCTTAATATTGAACTTGGAAATTTAGAATATGGTAAATGGCGTTATTTATTAGAAGAAGAAATAGAAGGGTTAAAAAATTCTAAGTAACAAAAATTTTTAGACAATATATACATATAGGGCTATATTTTACTACAATTCCATTTTACCTATTGCATATATCAATATATGTTTAAAACATAGCCAAATATAAAATATTTTAATTAAATATATCGTAAGGAGAGATTTTATATGGAAAATTTTAATTATTCAATACCTACTGAAATTTACTTTGGAAAAGGTCAAATAAAGCATTTAGGAAATGCTATAAAAAAATATGGAAGCAAAGTTCTTGTTGTATATGGTGGGGGAAGCATTAAGAGAATAGGTTTATATGATGATATGATGAAAATATTAAAAGATAACAATATATCATATGTAGAACTTTCTAATATAGCTCCAAATCCTAGAATAGAGTCCGTTAGAGAAGGCGTAAAACTTTGTAGAGATAATGATATAGAAGTTGTTTTAGCTGTTGGAGGAGGAAGCACAATAGATTGTGCTAAAGTTATTGCAGCAGGAGTAAATTATGATAATGATCCATGGGATATTGTATTAGATCCAAGCAAAATAACTAAGGTGTTACCTATAATTACCACTTTAACTTTATCAGCAACAGGTTCAGAAATGGATCCATATGCAGTTATATCTGATATGAGCAAAAACCAAAAAATAGGTACAGGTCATGATAAGATGAAACCTAAAGTATCAATATTAGATCCAGAGTATACTTACTCTGTTCCTAAAAATCAAACAGCAGCAGGAACTGCAGACATTATGAGTCATATATTTGAAAATTATTTTAATAATACTAAAGGAGCATTTATCCAAGCAAGAACTGCGGAGGGACTACTTAAAGCATGTATGAAATATGGAAAAATAGCAATACAAGAGCCTAATAATTATGAAGCAAGAGCAAATTTAATGTGGGCATCTAGTTTGGCTATTAATGGTTTAATATCATATGGAACAGCTGGAGCATGGTCAGTACATCCAATGGAACATGAACTAAGCGCATTTTATGATATAACTCATGGAGTTGGTTTAGCGATTTTAACACCTCATTGGATGAGATATGTTTTAAATGATGATACGTTATATAAATTCGTTGAGTATGGAGTTAATGTGTGGAATATAGATGAGAGTTTAGATAAATATGCTATAGCTAATACTGCAATAGATAAGACTGCAGAATTCTTTAAAGAATTAGGAATTCCATCAACATTAAGAGAAGTCGGAATTGGAGAAGAAAATTTTGAAATTATGGCACAAAAAGCAGTAAAATCAGGATTACAATATGGATTTAAACCGCTTACGCCAAAAGATGTAGCGAACATTTATAAAGCTGCATTATAAATATTTATTTAAAACTTGTGTTAATAATTAAAAATAAAAAGACTGGTGTACAATAAATTTTTATTCATTGTACACCAGTCTTTTTGCATAATTTATATAAAAAAGATTTATATTATTAATGCTTAAATGCAAAAAATTTCATTAATACAAATGTTACAGGAACTCCAATTATAGCTGCTAAAACATAAGCTATAAGCTTGTGTAATCCCATCATGTTAAATACTATAAGAACAACTATATTTTGTATAATAAAATTTGGTATATATGAAATTGCAAATTTTATAAATTTATTAAAATCTAAAGCTTCTTTAAATGTAAAGAAACTGTTCAATAAATAAGATATAAATAATCCACAAATATATCCTACCACAAAAGCTATGTTCTCATTTAAAAAGCTTGAAAATATATATGAAAATACAACCCCAATAAATGTGTTTATAAGTCCTATAGTTACAAAAATAAAAAATTGTTTTGTAAAAAATGTATTTTTAAATTTTAGTATAAGCTTATCCAATATAGTCACCTACATATTAGTTTTATTTTCATCAGTTTTTATTAATTTATCAGCGATAATAAAACGAGGTCTTTGTTTTGTTTCATTATATATTTTCCCTATATATTCTCCAATTACTCCTAAAGATAAAAGTTGTATTCCACCAAGCATCCAAATAGATAAAGTTAATGAAGTCCAACCTGTAACTGTTTCACCTAAGAATTTAACTATAAGAGAATAGATTAAAGCTATAAAACTAACAAAAAATATAAAGAATCCTAATCCAGTAATTATTCTTATTGGTTTTATACTAAAAGATGTAATACCATCTAATGCAAAAGCAAGCATCTTTTTTAAAGGATATTTTGATTCTCCAGCAAATCTTTCATGACGCTCATATTCTACAACAGAGTATTTGTATCCAATTAAAGGAACAATACCTCTCAAGAATAAATTCACTTCTTTAAATTGACTTAATCCATCTAAAGCTCTTTTACTCATAAGTCTATAATCAGCATGATTGTACATAACATCTACACCAAGAGCATTCATAAATTTATAAAATCCTAAAGCAGTTGTTCTTTTAAAGAAAGTATCTGTTTGTCTAGATGATCTAACACCATAAACAACATCACTGCCTGAATAATATTCTTCAACAAACTTATCAATTACTTCAATATCATCTTGGAGATCAGCATCTAGTGATATTGTTATATCAGCATAATCTTTAGCAGTCATTAATCCAGCTAATAAAGCATTTTGATGTCCTTTATTTCTAGATAAATTTACTCCACTGAAAATTGGATTTTGAGCATGAAGCTCTTCAATTATATCCCATGTCTTATCTTTTGAACCATCATTAACAAATAAAATTTTACTATCATTTGATATAAAATCTTTATCTATCATGGAATTCATTTTTACTAATAATCTCTTTGCTGTTTCGTGTAATACAGCTTCTTCATTATAACAAGGAATTACCAAGTATAGGCAACCTTTCATATTATACTACCTCCAAATTGTCAATATATACGTTATGAAATATATGTACCAATGTTTCATAACGTATAAAAATACAAAAATCATTATAATCCATAATATTCAAATTGTAAACAAAACTCTGAGTTAAAGCAAGTGTATATAGGAAAAAACTTATCATTGACCATTAATAAATGAAAAAATATAATTAATTTAGATAAAGTATGTAACTTAAGAAAATATTAAAAGGAGAATTTGATGAAGTTATTAGATAAAGGTGATAAAGTTGGAATTATAGCATGTTCTAATGGGATTAATAAAAGCATGAAATTAAAGATTAACGAATTGGAAAGAATTTTAAAATCTATTGGTTTAAATGTTGTTTTTTCTAATACAATATATAAAAAATATTCTGTATTTAATGGAAGTGGAAAAGAGAGAGCTGATGAACTTATGAAATTTTTTGAAAATAGTGGCATAAAAGCTGTTTTTGATATTTCAGGTGGAGATTTAGCTAACGGAATCTTAGAATATTTAGATTTTAACACTATAAAGAAAAATCCTAAATTATTTTTTGGTTATAGTGATTTATCAGTAGTTATAAATGCATTATATACTAAAAGTGATATAAAAACGTATCTTTATCAAATAAGAAATCTAATTGGAGATAATTCTGAAATTCAAATTAAAAATTTTAAAGAAACATTTATGGAAGGTAAAAAGAGTCTTTTTGATTTTAAATATGAATGGATACAAGGAAAATCTATTGAAGGAATAGTGGTAGGTGGAAATATACGTTGTTTTTTAAAACTTGCTGGAACAGAATATATGCCTAAATTTAAAGATAAAATTTTGTTATTAGAGAGTTTCAGTGGTGATGTGGCAAAGATGGCTACATATTTAACTCATTATAAGCATTTAGGAGCATTTAAAGAGATAAAAGGCATAATACTAGGCAATTTTACAGAGATGGAAAATAATCAGTATAGACCTAGTATAATTGAATTAGTAAAAGAAATAGTAAGTGATGAGAATATGCCTATAATAAAAACAAGTGAAATTGGTCATGGCTCAGACTCAAAATGTGTTATTATAGGAAAGAATATAGAATTAAAATATTATAGAAGGTGAAATAATGAAGTGTAATATAAAAGATATTAACATAAATTATGAAATGATAGGTAAGGGAAAGCCAATTATTATGTTACATGGCTATTGTGTAGATAATAGACTAATGTATGGGTGTATGGAACCTATATTTAAAGATAAAAAAGATTATAAACGTATATATATAGATTTACCTGGAATGGGAAAGTCAGATAGTGCTAAATGGATAACTAATTGTGATGATATGCTTAAAATTTTAATTGAATTCATAAATAAAATTATTCCTAATGAAAACTTTTTAATTGCAGGTCAATCTTATGGTGGTTTTTTATTAAGAGGAGTAATTTATAAAATGATGGACAGAGTAGATGGGGCTTTATTAATATGTCCTGTAATAAAACCTAATAAACAAAGTAGGGATGTCCCTAATCATGTAGTAATAAAAAAAGATGAAAAATTGATATCTAAACTTAACTTTGAAGAAGCTGAAGATATTAACAATTGTTTAGTAATTCAAAATCAACAAATTTACGAAAGATATAAAAATGAAGTTGTAGATGGAATAAAAATATGTAATATGAAATTTTTAGACAAATTTCAAAAAGAGGGATATGAATTATCTTTTAATGTTGATAACTTAAATAAAAAATTTGAAAAACCTGTTCTAATTTTAGTTGGGAAACAAGATTCGTGTGTAGGTTATAAGGATGCTTTTACTATATTAGATAATTTTCTAAGAGCTACTTTTGTTATATTAGATGGAGCAGGACATAATTTGCAAATAGAACAAGGTAAAGTATTTAATTCACTAGTAAGTGAATGGCTAAATAAAGTGGAAGAATAATTATATATGAATTTTGGATAAGATAGAAAATAATACAGGCAAAAGTATATTTTCTTATAATATTACAGGACTTGTTTTATTTACAATAGTCATTAAGTTGTTATAAAATAGTATAATAATTCAGAATTAAGATGGGATGAATTTAAATGAGAAATGATGTTGATTATTCACTAGATGAGAATTTAAGAAGCAGTATAATTAAAGCTAGAGATGTTATTTTAGATAAATTATATAATGCTAATGTATATCTTTTTGGTTCAATATCTAAAGGGAGATATTCAAAACAAAGTGACATAGATTTACTTGTTATAATTGACGAAAATAAATCAACTAAAGAATTAAGGTTATTAAGACATGAAATTGAAGATGCAATAGATGACATTAAGTTAGAAAAGGATGTAGATATTAAGTTATATAGTAAGATAAGGTATGATAAGCTTTGCAAAACACCATGTTTTGAGCAAGCAATACTTGAAGATTTAGTTAACATAGGAGGCTGGTAAAATGGTAAATAAGGATATGTTTTATTTTGCTGATATCGATGAACGCTTTATTATGGAATAAAATTTCATCAAACTACGATTATTGACAAAACATGACCATTAATATATTATAAAATAAAGAAAATACAAATTAATAATAAAGGCAATGAAAAAGAGGAGTAAAAACTGAAAGTATTATAAGGAAACTCGTTTTTATAAGATGAGAAGTACGGTTCTTTTAAGCTAAACTGTAGATTTAGAAAGAACAAAAAAGAGAGAGGGAATAGGTGAAAGCCCTTATATGGAAGGTTTTGAAGGTAGCTTTTGAGCTTCTTTGGTGAAAAAATAGTAGCTAAAGACGGTTTTTCTAAATCGTTAACTAATTAAGAGCCATTAAAGCATTATAGTTGTGCTTGTGTGGAAATAAAGGTGGTACCGCGAGTCTTCGTCCTTTTATGGATTGAGGGCTTTTTTTATTGCAGAAAAACAATAATTAATTAGCTTTAAATAATAGCTCTGTTTTAAATATATCAACACCATATTAAAACATAGTCTACAAACAACAAGAGCTAATTTAAATAATAGGGAGGAAAACAAATGTCAGAAACAAAAAATATTGCAACAACTTATGATCCAAAAGAATTTGAAGACAGAATTTATAAGACATGGGAGGAAAAAGGTTATTTTACTCCTGTAGTAGATAAAAATAAGAAGCCATTTACAATAATAATGCCACCACCAAACATAACTGGTGAATTACATTTAGGTCATGCATTTGATGATACTCTTCAAGATATGCTTATAAGATTTAAAAGAATGCAAGGTTATGCAGCATTATGGTTACCAGGCGAAGACCATGCATCTATAGCAACAGAAGTCAAAGTTGCTAATGAACTTGCTAAGCAAGGTTACAATAAAAAAGAAATGGGAAGAGAAGCATTCCTTGAAAAAGTTTGGGAATGGAGTGACGATTATAGAGCAAGAATAAGAAATCAAGTTAAAAAACTTGGAGTTTCTGCTGACTTTACAAGAGAAGCATTTACAATGGATGAAAATTTAAGTGCAGCTGTAAAGCATGTATTTGTTAAGCTTTATAATGAAGGTCTTATTTACCAAGGAAATAGAATAACTAACTGGTGTACTCATTGTCAAACAGCACTTTCTGATGCTGAAATTGAATATGAAGAACAAGCAGGTCATTTCTGGCACATCAATTATCCATTAACTGATGGAAGTGGAGTTTTAGAAATTGCAACAACAAGACCAGAAACATTACTTGGAGATAGTGGTGTAGCTGTTAACCCTAATGATGAAAGATATAAACACCTTATTGGTAAAACTGTAATATTACCACTTGTAAATAGAGAAATTCCTATAGTTGGAGATGACTATGTTGACCTAGAATTTGGTACTGGTGCGGTTAAGATGACTCCAGCTCATGACCCTAATGACTTTGAAGTAGGTAAGAGACATAATCTTGAAATCATAAGAGTTATGGATGATAAAGGTATTATAAATGAAAAAGGTGGAAAATATAAAGGCTTAGATAGATATGAAGCTAGAAAAGCTATAGTTAAAGATTTAGAGGAAGCAGGACTTCTAGTTAAAATTAAAGATCACTCTCATAATGTTGGTACGCATGACAGATGTGGTACTACAGTAGAACCAATAATATCTAAGCAATGGTATGTTAAGATGGAAGATTTAGCAAAACCTGCTATAGAAGTAATTAAGACTGGAAAAACTAAATTTGTTCCAGAAAGATTTGATAAGACATATTTCAACTGGATGGAAAACATTCAAGATTGGTGTATTTCAAGACAATTATGGTGGGGACATAGAATACCAGTTTACTACTGTAAAGATTGTGGTGAAATGATGGTACTTGAAGAAGCGCCAACTAAATGCTGCAAATGTGGATCTAAAAATATGGAACAAGATAATGATGTACTTGATACATGGTTTAGTTCAGCATTGTGGCCTTTCTCAACATTAGGTTGGCCAAATAAAACAGAAGACTTAGAATATTTCTATCCAAACAATGTTTTAGTTACTGGACATGATATAATCTTCTTCTGGGTTGCTAGAATGATATTCTCAGGACTTCATTGTATGGGAGAGACTCCATTTAATACTGTATTAATACATGGACTTATAAGAGATTCTCAAGGTAGAAAGATGAGTAAATCTTTAGGGAATGGTGTTAATCCATTAGATGTAATAAGTGAATATGGTGCGGATGCATTAAGATTTATGATTGCAACTGGTAATGCTCCAGGAAATGATATGAGATACTATCCTGAAAGAGTTGAAGCTTCAAGAAACTTTGCTAATAAGATTTGGAATGCTTCAAGATTTGTTATGATGAACCTTGATAAGGAAATCATGAATAAATACAAAGATTGCAAAGAATATTCATTAGCTGATAAATGGATATTATCAAAAATGAATACATTAGTTAAAGAAGTTACAGAAAATATGGATAAATATGAACTTGGAATTGCAATGCAAAAAGTTTATGATTTCATGTGGACTGAATTCTGTGATTGGTATATAGAACTTGTTAAACCAGTATTCTATGGTGAAGATGAAAAAGCTAAGGGAGTGGCATACAATGTATTAAATACTGTATTAGTTACAGGATTAAAATTATTACATCCAGCTATGCCATTTATAACAGAAGAAATCTTTACTCACTTAACAGATGAAGAAACAATTACAACATCTGTTTGGCCTGTATTTGATGAAGCTCTAGTAAATGCAGAATCTGAAAATGATATGGCATACATTATTGAAGCTATTAAGGGATTAAGAAATGTAAGAGCTGAAATGAATGTACCACCATCAAGAAAAGCTAAGGTTATTTGTTATATTGCAGAAGATGCAAAACAAGCATTTACAGCAGGTAAAGCTTACATGGAAAAATTAGCATCAGCTTCAGAAGTTGAATTCATAGCTGATAAATCAATTGTTCCAGAAAATGCAGTTTCATTAGTAGTTAAGGGTGGAGAATTATTCATACCATTACTTGATTTAGTAGATAAAGATAAAGAGCTTGAAAGACTAAATAAAGAACTTAAGAAACTAGAAGGCGAAATCGAAAGAATAGATAAGAAATTAGGAAATGCAGGATTCGTTGCTAAAGCTCCAGCCGCTGTTGTAGATGGAGAAAAAGCAAAGAGAGAAAAGTATGTTGAAATGCTTGATGCTGTTAAATTAAGAATTGAATCTTTAAATTAATTATATAATTAAGATGTGATTTTAATGAGAATTGTACACATATTTGAATGTGTGTACAATTCTTTTATTATATATGGAAAAGTATAGAATTTTTAAAGCATGAAAAGCAAATAAAATATAGTGAAAAGCAAATAAAAGGTGAGAATTAAAAGTTAAGAAAAAAATCATTGATGGAAGTTTTAGTGTCTAAAAAGTAGAAACAAGTAGATTTCACTAAAGGGGTAAAATAATAACTTTGTTATTTTAATCTTAAAATAATTTAAAAACATGGTTTAAGGTTAAATTATATATTATAATCATTTTAATAATAAATAGATAAAAGTTAATAATTACAAATAAAATTAAGTATAAAGGAGAGTTTTACATGATTATAACAACAACACCATCTATAGAAGGTAAAAATATTTTAGAATATAAAGGAGTGGTATTTGGGGAGGTAATCTCAGGTGTGAATTTTATAAAAGATTTTGCAGCTGGATTATCTAATTTCTTTGGGGGACGCTCTAACACTTATGAAGGTGAATTAATTGAGGCAAGAGAAAAGGCTATGAAGGAAATGGAAAATAGAGCTATACAAATGGGAGCTAATGCAGTAGTTGGAGTAGATATTGATTATGAAGTACTAGGAGCAGATAATGGAATGCTTATGGTAACAGCATCAGGTACTGCTGTTTATTGTGAATAATATTAGAAATTTTTAATATCACTAATATATATAAGTAAAGAGTAATTAAATAATTTAATATAATAAGTATATATTAAAAAAAGTAAAATAAATATTAATACAGTTGGTTATATAAGCTAAATAAGCAAATTTTACAGATAATTAAAGGGGAAGCAAATGAAAATGAATTATGAAGAAGCAATGAATTATATAAGTAGTGTAGGTAGGTTTGGATCTAATTATGGCTTAAAGAGAACTTATAGATTATTAGAGATATTAGGAAATCCTCAAAAAAAATTAAAATTAATTCATATAGCAGGAACTAATGGCAAGGGTTCTACAACTTCAATGATAACTTCAATTTTAATTGGTATGGGATATAAAGTTGGAATGTATACATCACCTTTTTTAGAAGAGTTTGAAGAAAGAATTCAAATTAATGGTGAAAATATACCTAAAGAGAAATTAACTTATTCAATTAATATAGTAAAAAAAGCTGTAGATAAAGTTATAGAAGAAGGATATGATCATCCAACTGAATTTGAAATTTTAACAACAGTTATGTACCTATACTATTATAATGAAAAAGTTGATTATGCTGTAATTGAAGTAGGACTTGGAGGTGAGTTAGACTCTACAAATGTAATAACTCCAATTGTTAGTGTTATTACATCAATTAGTTTTGATCATATGAATATTTTAGGAAATTCTTTATATGAAATTGCTATGCAAAAGGCTGGAATAATAAAGAAAGATATTCCAGTAGTAGTTTATCCTCAAAGTAATGAAGCTATGAAAGCGATAAAAGAAAAAGCTGAAATAGAAAAGAGTAAGGTTTATGAGATAGATAGTAAGAGTGGAACACTTTTAAAGATAACTTTTAATGAAAATTTATATCAAGAAGTTAAAATTAAGACTAGAAATAATTTATATGAAGTTAAATTACCATTAATGGGTGAACATCAAATTTTAAATTTAAGTGTGGCTTTAAATACAATAGAGGTATTATGTGAAAGAGAGGGGTTAATAATTAATAAAGAGATAATGGAAAAATCTATTGAATCTGTAAAGTGGAAAGGTAGATTGGAAGTATTAAATAAAAATCCTTTAATTATAATTGATGGTGCTCATAATATAGAAGGCATAAAGATGCTAAGGAATAATGTAGAAAAATACTTTAGATATAATAAGATTTATCTATTATTAGGAATTTTAGCAGATAAGCAAGTAGAAGAGATGGTTAAAGAGATAACTAAAATAGCACATAAAATATATGCATTGACGCCTCATAGTGATAGAGCAGAACTGAATACAGAATTAAAAAGTGAGATATTAAAATATAATAAAAATACTATAGCTTTAGATAGTTATGAGCAAGCAATTAAGCAAGCATTGAACGAAGCAAAATCAGAAGATTTAATATTGATAAGTGGGTCATTATATATGATAGGGGATATGAGAAAAATAATAACACAAAAAATAAAGATATAGAAAAAGTTTTTATATGTTTTTTGTACTTAGAAGGGAATGAGAATTTAATGTTTGATTTTACTAATAAATGTGAAAAAACAACAATATATGAGGAATTAAATAAGTTTTATAGTAAAACCCCAGATTTACCATATAGTTATCAGGATTTTGAAATAACAGGATTAAGAGAGTTTAAGGTTTTATATAATAAAATAAAGCCATTAAAAAAAAATCAAAGAGTAAAATTAGCTAATGAGCTTATTGAGTTATTGGTAGATTATACAAAGGAAGAGAAAGAAGAGATTTTTGAAAATATAAGAGGATATATGGCCCTTAATCCAATAAGTGATTATTATGAAGAATTTATAAAAAATT
Organism: Clostridium sp. ZBS2; assembly: GCF_023845855.1. NCBI lineage: Bacteria > Bacillati > Bacillota > Clostridia > Eubacteriales > Clostridiaceae > Clostridium > Clostridium sp. ZBS2. The sequence continues at coordinate 254,240 of NZ_JAMQIF010000016.1, read as the reverse complement.
TTAGAGCATTTATAGAAGCTTTTATAGAATATAAAGAAGACTTAACTAATCTTTTGAAAAAATTAATACTAGAAAGTAATTCTCATGATGAAATAAAGCTTGGACTTATGATGTTATGTGTTCTAAAAATTGATGATATAGAGAAAGTATTGAAAGTATTATCAATCAATAATGAATATATTTTTTATGTAATACAAGTATATGAAACTATGAAAAATTCTAATGAAAGAGTATTTAATTTAGCTAAGCATTCTATAGGATATGGAAAAGCAATATGTATACATGAATTACAGCCTGTAAGTGATGAAATAATTGAATGGTTAATATTAGATGGATTAGAACAAAATTTTGGCTATTTGGAGTCATTAGAGTATACAATGTTATCAGTAAATCTTCTTAAGTTTTTAAAATCAGGGAGAATAAATAAAGATAATATTAAACTACTATCTAAGTCATTTGGTGAACTGTTTTCAGAGTATACAATTAATAACATAGATAATGGTTTTAATGTATGTTTTGAATACTTTAAATTAGTTGATAAGTATGGATATGATATATATAGTTTATATGGGGTTATAAGTGGAATATATTCTATAGATACTTTTATATTTGAAGAATATGGTGATGATAGAGTTGATAGGATAACATCTTTAATACCACAGTATGAAAAACTTTCTAATTTTGCTGATGAAATATATATAAAAGATATTTGGAAAGATGTTATTTTAAAAGAGTTAAGTAATATAGATTTAGAAATTGAAGTTTTGATAGATGCAATGGAAAAAACAGAGTTTCAGATTTCTAACGAAGAATTTATAGGACTTATAGAAAGAGATCATATGAATCCAGCATTATATAGATATGGACTTGAAAAAGGAAATAAAGAATTAAAAGAATGTATATATAATATAGCATATGATAAACTTCCAATTATAAAAATTTTAAATAGAAATAAAGAAATTATAGATTTAGATGATCTTATAATTAAGCCAATGTATCATCTATGTTTCTATTTTTTAGTTAAGGGAATTAAATATAATGAATTTCCTGAAGAATATAAGAAAATAAATTTTGATGCTTTAAATGCTAGTTTAGTAGAAACTCGTAATAAAGCTATTAACAATCTTATGTTAATTAAAAATGAGTTTTCAGATGATGATAAAAAAATAATAGAACAGCAATTAACGGAAGAAACTTTAAAAAAATCATTAACATCTTTATTAGACAATTTGCCTAATAAAAAGAAAGAATATTTAGAATTAAATAAAGAGGAAATAATACCTCATGTTAAGGATATATATGTTATGTCAACATATATTGCAGATACTAAATATAGAGATTTAAGTGTTATAGATAATAATTACTTAGAAGATGAGATACTATATTTAATTAGAGAAAAAGATAGTAAGTATGATGAAAATGCTATAAATATAGTTACAGGTAAGGGGTATGTATTAGGGTATGTACCTAAATCGGATAGTTTAATATTGAAGAATATGATTGATAATGGAAAATATTTTTATGGAGTAATTGAAAAGATAAGTGAAAATTTTGATAGAATTGATATTATGATTTATATGAGTTATAAAGATGTTATAGACGAAATAACCAACACAATATCATTATTATATAATAGGGATGGAAAGTATTTACAATAGAAAAAAGGGTGTATCGAATTTTTTACGATACACCTTTTATTTTTAACAACTCACTTTCCATTCTATTAAGGCCTTAGCTAATTGATCAGGGCAAGAAGTTTCTTTAATTCCGCATTTAATTCCTCTTAATTTTTCAATTGCCATATCAACATCCATATTTTTAACTAATGCACCAATACCTAAAAGATTTCCTGCACAGCCACCAATGAAATTTACAGATTGTATTTTATTATCTTCAATTTCAATATTTATAGTAGTGGAACAAACACCTTGAGTTTTATATGAAAACATATTAACTTTCACTCTCCTTATTATTAATAAAAATAAACTAATATTTTTATTATAGTAGTATTTTGTCAAGAAATAAAGATATTAGAAAAAAAATAGTAGTACCATTAATATCTTTTGAGAATATATTATAAATACAAGAATGATTATCCAAGGGGGGAGAAAGAGATGAAAAAATCAATTATTATATGTAATACAGGATCAAATACATTAAGTAAAATTGATGTTGAAAATTTAGGGATTGAAACTTTGAATTTATCTCTAGAAGGGAAAGAGATAGGACCTCATGGATTGTCATTATATGATAAAAAAATCGTAGTAGCCAACAATTATAGTAATACTATATCATTAATAGATGCAGATAAATTTAAAGAAGAAGAAAATATATATATAGGAGCACATCCAAATGATTTAGCAATTTACAATAATAAGCTATATGTCTTATGCGGTGAAGCAAATTCTCTTATAATATATGACTTATTTAAAAGAGACATTGATTTAGAACTACCAATGGGAGTATTTCCTCATAGTATAGTATTTTTTCATGAAAAAAATAGAGCATTTATAAGTAATATGGGTGATGACACTATATCAATAATTGATTGTATTGAAAATAAAGAGATAAAAAGAATAAAATGTAATAAATATCCGACTAAAATAGTCATATCTAATAACAGAAAGCATTTATATATATGTGAAAGTTATATAGGTTATGCTACAAGCGGAAGTATATCTATAATATCCTTAGAAGACTTATCTTTAAAAGCAACTATAAAAGTAGGGAATGGTCCAGTTGATTTTTGGGAAGAAGAAGGATATATTTATGTTTCTAATTTTGTAGAAGGATCCATTAGTGTTATTAATGTAAATAAATTAAAAGAAGAAAGTAAAATATTTATTTCAGGTATGCCAAGAGGAATTATTAAAGTTAATGAAAAAATTTTTGTTGGAGATTATCTAAATGGAAAATTGAAGGTTATTGATTTAAAAGGTAGGATGATAAAAAACATAGCAATAGGAAAAGAACCTAATGCTATGCTTTTAGTTAAGAATCTTCACTAAATAACATATTTATTATATTATTATAAATATTTGATGGATTATCTTTCCATTTATTGCAAAGGAGAATAGCTTGTTTTTTCGTTGGAACTGTTAGTTTTAATTCCATAAGCACACCTTCATTTTCTATAGCTTTTAGGTGTACTAAAAAATTATCATTATTATCAAGTGTATAATCACTATGTATAGTAAGCTCTTTTTTTATAAGTTCTAATTTTTCTGTTATATATTGTTGTACAATTGAAATCTTTGAAGGGGATATTCTATCTTTAAATAAAGTTAGAACAGTATCTCCTTTTTTTGTTAAGCATAATAATTTCTTATCATTATTCTCTTTGTAAACAACAAAATCAGCACTTTCTAATTCAGATAAATATTGTTGAAGTGTGAAGTAATTAATAAAATTATTTTGAAGTACTATTTCTGTTAACTGAGTATTAGATATCGGGTCTTTTATTGCTTTTAATACATAGAGTATTAATAATTTATTCTCCGCTAATTCTGCTGAACTTTCGTACATAAACTAAACCCCCATGATCGTTTAAATAATATATATATTATATCATAAAATATGATTTATTGAATATAGTTAATATTAATAATAATTAAGTAGAATGAAAAATTATAAAATATAAGGAGAGTTTAGGGATGAAATGGAGAAAAACACGGATATTTTTGGATTTAATTTTAATAATTATAGTAATTTTCATATCAATAGAGTCTAATAAAAATGTAAATGCTATTTGTGTAAATCTATATGAACATCCTATATATTCTGTTGATATAGAAGAAAAAGCAATTAGTCTAACTTTTGATATAAATTGGGCGGAAAAGGATAATCTTCAAAGCATATTACAAATATTAAATAAATACAATGTAAAAGGAACATTTTTTATAATGGGGGGATGGGTTGATTATAGTAGTGAAAACGTTGAAAAGTTAAAGAAAATTAAAGAAGGGGGGCATGAAATAGGTAATCATAGTTATAAACATCCTGATTTTGCAAAGATAAGTGAATTAAAAATAGAAGAACAGCTTAAAAAGACAGATGAAACTATAGAAAATAACATAGGAGAAAAAACTAAACTTTTTAGGTTTCCTAGTGGGTCATACAATAAACAAGCAATTCAAAAAGTAAAAAGTTTAGGGTATATTCCAATTCAATGGAATGCGGATTCTGTTGACTGGAAAGAATTAGGACAAGAAAGTGAATATAATAGAGTTATGAAAGGGGTAGCGCCAGGAGCAATAGTACTTTTTCATAATAATGCAAAATATACTCCAAACAATTTGGAGAGAATTATAAAAGAGTTAAAAACTCAAGGATATGAATTTAAAACAGTAGGAAATTTAATATATTCTGATGAATATTATATAGACGAAAATGGTATTCAGCACAAAAATAAATAATAAAGATTGAAAATAAACCAGGATTTGTATTATAATGGTAATAAGTGCTAGTGGGAGTACTGTTTACCAAATTATTAACAGTAGAGAGAGGGGTAACAATGGATAATTTAATGTTAAATAACAAGATTTATCTAGAAGGTAAAATAGCATCTGGATTAGAATATAGCCATGAAATGTATGGGGAGGGTTTTTATACTTTTAATTTAGATGTTATGAGATTAAGTGATTCGGTTGATAGGTTAAATATAACTATATCAGAAAGATTAATTGCAAATATTGATTTAAGTATTGGAACAGAAGTTATTGTTGATGGTCAATTAAGATCATACAATAAATTTATAGATGGATCTAATAAACTTATACTTACTGTTTTTGCAAGAAATATAGAGCCATGTTTAGAAAGAAGTAAAAACCCAAATGAAATATTCTTAGATGGTTATATTTGCAAAGAACCAGTTTACAGAACAACACCTTTTGGCCGAGAAATTGCAGATGTATTACTTGCTGTAAATAGAGCATATAATAAATCTGATTATATTCCAACAATTGCATGGGGAAGAAACTCAAGATTTTGTCAAAGCTTAAATGTTGGAGATAATATAAGAGTATGGGGTAGAGTTCAAAGCAGAGAGTATCAAAAGAAAGTTTCTGATACTGAAACTATAAAGAAAATTGCTTATGAAGTATCTATATCAAAAATGGAAAAAGTAGAGGGTGACAATTCTTCAAACGAAGAAGGAGCAGTTTAAAATAATTAATATATAAATAAAAAGGGGATTTCTTAAATTAGAAATCCTCTTTTTATATGTATTATTTTCTTAAATCCTCTAATAATTGAGTTTTACCTTTTGTTTTATCATCAACTGATTTAATTATTTTTGCCGGAGAACCAGCAACAACAACGCCTTCAGGAACATCTTCTGCAACAACAGAACCAGCTGCAACAACAGAACCAGCACCAATTTTAACTCCTTCTAAAATAACAGAGTTAGCACCAATTAAAACATTGTCTCCTATTGTACAAGGTTCTTTACTTGGTGGTTCTAGGACACCAGCAACAACAGCGCCAGCACCAAGATGGACATTTTTACCTAGCTTACCACGAGCACCAATTACAGCGTTCATATCTACCATAGTACCATCACCTATCTCAGCACCAATGTTTATTACGGCACCCATCATTACTACAGCATTTTTTCCTATAGTTACTTTATCTCTAATAATAGCACCAGGCTCTATTCTAGCTTCCACTTCAAGTAAATCAAGCATAGGAATTGCAGAGTTTCTTCTATCATTTTCTAATCTAAAATGTTTTATAAGATGTTTATTATCTAATATGATTTTTGCTACTAAATCAGATTCTCCTATTAATATGTAAAAGCCATTTGCTCCATACCATTCAATATCATCCATTAAAGCATTGCTTAAATCTCCATTAACATATACTTTAACAGGAGTAGATTTTTTTGATTCTTTAATAAATCTAGCAATTTCATAAGGATCTGTTAAATTATAAGACAAGTATATCACCCTTTCATTAATTACAATTACTTTAATTATAATAAAAAAACAAGATAAATGAAAGAGAAACATTGAAAATAGAAAAGTTTGAATACTATTATTTAATAATGTAGAATGATTTATAAGAAAATAATAGATATACTATGTTATAGTATCAATATTTTAATAAATAATAATGTTAATATCAATGTTCATTTAAAACAGATCATAAAATAAAAGTAAAAAAAAGGAGAATAATGATGAATAATAGGGTAAAAAAAATACAAATTTCGGGAATAAGAAGATTTTATGAAAAAGTTCAAAAAGTTGAAGGTGCAATATCTTTAACAATAGGGCAACCGGATTTTAATGTTCCAATTGATATAAAAAAGGCAATGATAACTGCAATACAAGAAGATAAAACTACATATACTTCTAATTCTGGTATTGAATCTTTAAGAGTGGAAATAAGCAAGTATTTAAAGAAGTTTAATATTAATTATAATAAGGAAGAAATATGTATAACAGTTGGTGGTAGCGAAGGGTTATATTCAGTATTATCTGCAGTTATTAATGAAGGTGATAAAATATTAATACCATCTCCTGCATATCCAGCTTATGAAAGCATATCTAATATAATAGGAGCTGATGTAGTAAATTATTCTTTAAATGATGATTTTACATTAAATATAGATGAAATTAAAAAAAATATAAAAGAACAAAATATTAAATACTTATTAATCTCATTTCCATCTAATCCCACTGGAGCAATACTATCTAAAGAAAACAGAGATGAATTAATAAAACTTATAAAAGAAACTAATATTACTATAATAACAGATGAAATGTATTCAGCTATAATATTTGATGAATATTATTCTGTTGCTCAAGATAATGAAATATTAGAAAAAGTTATATATGTAAGTGGATTTTCAAAAATATTTTCAATGACAGGACTTAGAATAGGATATTTTGCATGCAAAAGTGAATTTATGAAAGAAATAATAAAAGTACATCAATATGCTGTTTCTTGTGCTCCATCTATAGTACAATGGGGTGCTTTAGAAGGATTAAAAAAATCACTTGATGATGTAGAGACGATGAGGAAATCTTTTGAACTAAGAAAAAAATATTGTATTAAAAGATTAAATGATATGGGGATAGAAGTTGTTGAACCTAAAGGAGCATTTTATATATTTCCATCAATTAAGAAATTTAATATGACATCAGAAGAATTCTGTACTAGACTTTTAAATGAAGAAAAGTTAGCTTGTGTTCCAGGAACGGCTTTTGGAAAATTAGGTGAAGGATACATGAGAATATCTTATTGCTATAGTAATGAAATTTTGTCACAAGCTTTTGACAGATTAGAAAAGTTTATAAAAAAGTTGTCTAAATGATTATCAACTATAGAATTTTTATGTTTATCGATAAGAAGAATAAATCTTAGTTTTATATATAGTTACTTAATATATTTTGCTTGTAATTAAAAGCTTTAATGGAAATTGAAAAAATAGTTAAAAATATTCTAACGTCAAATATTTATTTAAAATATTTGACGTTTTTTCAAAATATACTAAATTATCAAAAAAAACTAAAAGAAATATCAAATATAAGTAAAAAAAAAATTAACAATATGATTTATTAATAAATTCGTATTATTAATGTGTTAATTAATAGCCTTGAAAAGAGAGTATTGTTTGACAAAAACATAAAATATTATATAATTTAATAAATATTAATAAATAAAAATTAAAAAATGATATTAGTGTGTTGCAATAAGTACGCTATTATGTCGTTTATAAAAATAAGGGGGATAATATAATTATGAAAAAGAACAAACTTAAAAAGTTATTTGCTGTAACTTTAGCTTTAACTTTAGGGATATCAGTTTTGGCAGGTTGTGGCAAATCATCTACTAATACAGCAAAAGCAGATGGACAAGTTATGACTTATAACTTGAACGCAGATCCTAAAACTTTAGACCCAGCATTAAATAATGCAGTTGATGGGGCAATAATGCTAGTAAATACATTTGAAGGTCTATGTAAATTAGATGAAAATAATAAAGCTATTCCAGGAGTAGCAGAAAAATGGGATGTTTCAGATGATGGAACAGTATATACATTCCATTTAAAAGATACTAAATGGTCAAATGGAGAGACTGTTACAGCTCAAGACTTTGAATATGCATGGAAGAGGGTAATAAATCCTAAAACAGCAGCAGAGTATGCATATCAAATGAGTTATTTAAAAAATGCTACTGAATATAATCAAAACAAAGATGTTGATGGAGATGGTAAAGTAGCTACAGCAGATGAAGTTGGTGTTAAAGCTATTGATGATAAGACATTAGAAGTAACTTTACATGAGGCATGTCCGTACTTTTTAGAATTAACATCATTTCCATGCTACTTCCCAGTCAACAAAGCTTTAGTTGAATCAAATCCAACTTGGGCAAATACGGCTGAAACATATGTATCAAATGGTCCTTTTAAAATGACTAAATATGCAATAAAGGATGAAATAGTATTAGAAAAGAATGAAAATTATTATGATACAAAGAATGTTAAACTTGATAAACTTAATGTAAAATTAGTTACAGAAGAAACTTCTGCCTGGGCAAGTTATCAATCAGGTGAATTTGATATGGTAGATGTTGTTCCATTATCAGAGATTCAAACTGCTGTTAAAGATGGTAGTGCTAAAATATTTGAACAATTAGGAACTTATTTCTATTGTGTAAATGTATCTGAAAAAGCTAAAACTGTAAATCCAGAAGCAGCAAAAGCATTATCAGATGCAAAGGTAAGAAAAGCTTTAGCTTTAGCTATTGATAGACCTTCATTAGTTAAAAATGTTACTAAAGCTGAACAAATACCAGCATATAGCTTTGTTCCAGAAGGTATTTTAGATAAAGATGGAAAAGACTTTGCTAGTAAAGAGTATTTCAAACCAGAAGGTAATGTTGAAGAAGCTAAAAAATTATTAGCTGAAGCAGGATATCCAAATGGTGAAGGATTCCCAGCGATAGTATTAACTTTTAATCCAGAAAAAGGACATGGAACTATTGCTCAAGCAGTACAAGATATGTGGAAAAATAATTTAGGTGTAAATGTAGAGCTTCAAAGTCAAGAATGGAAAGTATTCCAAACAACTAGAGATAATAAAGATTATTTAATTGCTAGACATGGATGGGTTGGAGATTATGTTGATCCTATGACATTCTTAGAAATGTGGATTAGCACTTCTGGACAAAATAATGCAGGATATAATAATCCTAAATATGATGAATTAATAAAGAAATCAAAGACAGAAAAAGACGATGCTAAGAGAATGGAAATATTACATCAAGCTGAAAATATATTAATGGAAGATATGCCAATAATTCCAGTATATTATGAAACTCAAGCAAAAGGTGTAAAAGATTATGTGAAAGATGTTAGAGTTTCACCATTAGGATTTATATATTTTGATAAAGCTTATATAGACGGAAAGTAGTTTTATTATTGAAATTGCTTCAAATGTATATGGATTCTAATCTATATACATTCTGAAGCAATTTTTAATTCTTTAGGAGATTATAAAAATCTTAAATATAAAGATATCGTACATAATTTTTATTTGTTTATATATATTTGAGAAAAATAGTAGTTTATTATTTAACAATGTCGTTTTTATATAATTGCAATCTATTTTATTTTATATAATATCAATATTTTTAATGGAAATTAATTAGCAAAAAGCAATATTATTAACGATATATCAGTGAAAAACTATATATATTAATATAAAAATAAAAAAACAAGAAAATAAAATTACATTAATAAAAAAATATGTAAAAAAATATGTAATCAACATTTAAAAATACAAGTGTTTTTGAACGAAATACAGGCTTAGAGGAGGATAGAATATGTGAAAAATATATATTAAATTATTAATTAATCAATAGAAATGGTTCTAATTTATTGACAAAAATTAATATTATTATATAATTATTAAATAAATTGATATGATTATAAATATCGAATTTTGTAAAAAGGGAGAGGGAAAAATGCTAAAATACATTGGAAAAAGATTATTAGCAAGTATATTAACAATATGGGTTGTCATAACTTTAACATTCTTCCTTATGAGACTTATGCCAGGTGGGCCTTTTGATAGTGAAAAATTAACACCTGAAATTAAAGCTAATATGGAAGCAAAATATGGAATGGACAAACCATTAGGAGAGCAATATGCATTGTATATGAAAAACCTAGTTAAAGGGGATCTTGGTGAATCAATGGTATTTAAAGGAAGAAGAGTATCAGAAACAATATCATATTCATTCCCAGCATCTGCAAAAATTGGTTTAGTGAGTGTGGCTTCATCAGTTCTTGTAGGAGTAGGATTAGGGATAGTAGCAGCATTAAAAAAAGGTACATGGGCAGATTCACTTATCATGCTCTTAGTTACTTTAGGAATTACTATACCAAGTTTTGTAATAGGAGCTGTATTAATTTATTTCTTAACTGTTGAGCTTAGATTATTACCAGCAACAGGATTTAGTAGTTGGAAGCACTATATAATGCCAGTAATAGCATTATCACTAGGATCAATGGCTTTTATTACAAGACTTACAAGAAACAAATTATTGGATGTGTTAAAATCTGATTATATAAGAACAGCAAAAGCTAAAGGATTAAGTAAAAGAAAAGTTATATTAAAACATGCACTTAGAAATTCATTAATACCAATAGTAACTTATGTTGGACCATTAATAGCAAGTATTTTAACTGGTAGTTTCGTTGTAGAAAAAATATTTGCAATTCCTGGATTAGGTAATGAATTTGTTCAATCAGTTACAAATAGAGATTACACTATGTTACTTGGAGTTACAGTATTTTTTTGTACTTTACTTATAATGTTCAACTTTATAGTTGATATTATGTATGTAGTAATTGATCCAAGAATAAAATTAGAAGATGCAGAAGTTTAGTAGGGAGGAGAAAAAAAGTTATGGAACAAGAAGTTAATTTAGAAAAGGACTTATTTACTCCTCTAACTGAAGAAGAAAAAAAGATAGAGGTTATTGTAAGACCAAGTATTGGTTATTGGAAAGACGCATGGAACAGACTTAAGAAGAATAAAATGGCTATAATATCTTTAATTGGAATAATAATTATTACAGCAGCAGCAATTTTAGTTCCTATGACATCACAATATACTTATGATTCAAATTCTTTATCTGCTGTTAATTTAAAACCATCAGCAGAACATTGGTTTGGAACAGATCAATTAGGTAGAGATATATTTGTAAGAGTATTTTTTGGTGCTAGATATTCATTAATGATAGGTGTAGCAGCAGCATTTATTAATTTATTTATAGGTGTATTATATGGTGGTATAGCAGGATTTTGCGGTGGAAAAATAGATAATTTAATGATGAGAATCGTTGATGTATTATATTCAATCCCATTAATAATATATGTAATCATTTTAATGACTATATTAAATAAACCAGGAAGTGGTGGTAGTGGTCTTTCAACTATTATATTAGCACTTTCAATATCTTATTGGATTGGAATGGCAAGAATAGTAAGAGGAGATGTTTTACAATTAAAACAACAAGAATTTGTTCTTGCAGCAAAAGCTTTAGGAGCATCTAATACTAGAATACTTATAAGACATTTAATACCAAACTGTATTGGATCAATAATGGTTACATTGACTTTGCTTATACCACAAGCGATATTTACAGAAGCATTTTTAAGCTTCATAGGATTAGGACTTGTTCCTCCTAAAGCATCTTTAGGAACTTTAGCTAATGAAGCAATGAAAGCAATATATCAATATCCTTATCAATTGCTATTCCCAGCATTAGCAATTTGCTTAATAATATTAGCATTTAATCTTTTCGGAGATGGATTAAGTGAAGCACTAGATCCTAAGAATAAGAGATAGGAGGAAGATATAATGGAAAGACTATTAGAAGTAAAAGATTTAAAAACTTCCTTTAAAACTAATGTAGGAGAAGTGCATGCAGTAAGAGGTGTTTCTTTTTACTTAGATAAAGGAGAAGCTTTAGGTATAGTTGGAGAATCAGGTTGTGGTAAAAGTGTTACTATGATGTCAATTATGAGATTACTTGCTGACAATGGAAAATTAGCAGGTGGAGAAATTGAATTTGATGGTAAAGATTTATCAAACATAAAAGAATCAGAAATGGAAAGTATAAGAGGAAATGATATTGGAATGATATTCCAAGATCCTATGACATCATTAAATCCTGTTTATACTATAGGAGATCAATTAACAGAACCATTAATGAAACATACTGGTATGAGTAGATCAGAAGCTAAACAAGAAGCTATAAAAATGCTTAAATTAGTAGGAATACCGAGCCCAGAAAAAAGAATAAAACAATATCCACATGAATTTTCAGGTGGTATGAGACAAAGAGCTATGATTGCAATGAGTTTAATTTGTGAACCAAAACTTATAATTGCTGATGAACCAACAACAGCATTAGATGTTACAATTCAAGCACAAATTTTAGATTTAATGAAGGAGTTAAAAGAAAAACTTAATACTTCTATTATATTAATTACTCATGATTTAGGAGTTGTTGCTGATCTTTGTTCAAGAATTAATGTAATGTATGGTGGAATTGTAGTTGAAACAGGTACTACAGAAGATATATTTTATAGAGGAAAACATCCTTATACTTGGGGTCTTTTACGAAGTGTACCAAATCCTAAGGAAAACTCTAAAGAAAAACTTAGACCAATTGAAGGACAACCACCAGATTTATTAAAACCACCAGTAGGATGTCCTTTTGCAGCTAGATGTGAATATGCAATGAAGGTTTGTCTTCAAAAACAACCTCCACAATTTGAAATAGGAGAAAATCATAAGGTATCATGCTGGCTATGCCATGAAAATGCTCCTAAAGTAGAGTCACCTATAAAGAGGAGGGAAGAATAATGGAAAAAGATAAAGAAGTAATTTTAGAAGTAAAAGATTTATGTAAATACTTCCCTGCTAGCAAAGGTTTATTCAAAGGAAAAAGTTATGTTAAAGCTGTTGATAGAGTTTCTTTTACAATAAATAAAGGGGAAACTTTAGGACTAGTAGGAGAATCAGGTTGTGGTAAAACAACTACAGGAAGAACAATATTAAAATTATACAATCCAACAGCAGGAAAGATAATTTTTAAAGGAAAAGATATTACTGATTACTCAGTAAAAGATATGATATCTTTAAGAAAAGATATGCAAATGATTTTCCAAGATCCATATGCATCATTAGATCCAAGAATGACAGTAGGGGATATTATAGGAGAAGCTATTGATATTCATGGATTATATAAAGGTGAAGAAAGAACTAATAGAATAAGAAGTCTTTTAACTAAAGTAGGTCTTGCTAGTGATCATATAAACAGATATCCACATGAATTTTCAGGTGGACAAAGGCAAAGAATAGGTATTGCTAGAGCATTGGCAGTTCAACCATCTTTAATTATATGTGATGAACCAATATCTGCACTTGATGTTTCAATTCAGGCTCAAGTTATAAATATGCTTGAAGAGCTTCAAGAAGAGTTAGGATTAACTTATCTTTTTATAGCACATGACCTTTCAATGGTTAAACATATATCAACTCATATTGGAGTTATGTATTTAGGTAGAATGGTTGAAAAAGGAGAAAGTAATGCAGTATACTCGGAGTCAATGCATCCATATACTCAAGCACTTCTTTCAGCAGTGCCAATACCTGACCCTGATGAAGCTAAGAATAATCAAAGAATAATATTAGAAGGAGATATACCATCTCCAATTGATCCACCTCCAGGATGTAGATTTGAAGGTAGATGTAGATATGCTAAACCAATTTGTAGTGAAATTGATCCTGAATTAAAAGAAGTTAAGCCAGGACATTTTGTAGCATGTCATTTATATGATTAATAAATATCTTTAATTAGATATTTATAATAAAATAGGATTATAAGTTTTCAGGTGAAGTTAAAAAGCTTCATCTGAAACTTAAAGTCCTTATCTAGGGTGCTGCAATCGTTATCTTTTTGCTTATTATGGAAATAAATAATGATTGTTAGTTTGCAAGATAAATTTGACAGAATTGTTAAGGGGGAAATTTTTAATGAAAACTAGTAAAATTAAAAAGTTGTGTGCAATAACATTGGCATTAACTTTAGGTTTTTCAACTTTAGTAGGCTGTGGTGGAGGATCAAGTAAGAATGATCCTAATGCACAAATTATAACTTATAATTTAAATGCAGATCCTAAAACTTTAGATCCAGCATTAAGTGAAGCTGTAGATAGTGCAACTATTATAGTAAATGCATTTGAAGGATTGTATAAATTAGATGAGAATAACAAGGCTATTCCTGGAATTGCTGAAAAATGTGATGTTTCAGAAGATGGAACAGTTTATACTTTTCATTTAAGAGATGGTGTTAAATGGTCTAATGGAGAATCAGTTACAGCAAATGATTTTGAATATTCATGGAAGAGAGTATTAAATCCAGCAACAGCATCAGGATATGCATTCCAAATGTCATATATCAAAGGTGCAGAAGCTTATAACCAAGGAAAAGGAACCGTAGAAGAAGTAGGAGTTAAAGCAATTGATGATAAAACTTTAGAAGTAACATTAGCTGCTCCATGTCCATATTTCTTAGATTTAACAGCATTTACTTGTTATTTACCAGTAAATAAGGCTACAGTTGAAGCTAATAAGGATACTTGGGCTCTTAATGCTGAAACTTACGTTTCAAATGGACCTTTCAAGATAACTAAATATGGTATGAAAGATGAAATAGTATTAGAAAAGAATGAAAATTACTATGATATTAATAATATAAAACTTGATAAGTTAGATGTAAAATTAGTTACTGAAGATACATCTGCTTGGGCTAGCTTTAAAACAGGTGATTTTGATATGGTAGATATTGTGCCAACATCAGAAATAGAAGGCGCATTAGCAGATGGAACAGGAAAGAACTTCCCATTACTAGGAACAGGATTTTATGTAATAAATGTTTCTGATTCAGTAAATGCAATTGATCCTAATGCTACAAAAGTATTACAAGATAAAAGAGTTAGAAAGGCTTTAAATCTTGCAATAGATAGACCTTCAATAATTAAAAATATATTAAAAGGTGGTCAAACACCAGCAACAGGATTTGTAGCACAAGGAATTAAAAACCCAGATGGATCAGATTTTGCTGATAAAAAATACTTTAAAGCAGAGGGTGATTTAGAAGAAGCTAAGAAATTATTAGCAGAAGCTGGATATCCAAATGGTGAAGGATTCCCTAATCTTGTAGCACTTATTAATCCAACTAATCCAAATGGAGATATTGCTCAAGCGCTTCAAGATATGTGGAAAACTAATTTAGGAATTAATGTTGAACTTCAAAGTCAAGAATGGAAAGTATTCCAAACTACAAGAACTGCAAAACAATATGAAATTGGATTCCATTCTTGGGTAGGTGATTATATAGATCCAATGACATTCTTAGATATGTGGGAAAGTACATCAGGCCAAAACTGTGCAGGATATAATAATCCAGAATATGATAAGTTAATAAGAGCTGCAAAGGTTGAACAAGATCAAACTAAGAGATTTGAAATGTTACATCAAGCAGAAGATATATTAATGGAAGATATGCCTGTAATACCATTAAATTATCAAGTTAAAACTAAAGGGATTAAAGACTATGTAAAAGGTGTTAAAGTATCACCATTAGGATTCATATACTTTGATAAGGCATATGTAGAAGGAAAATAAAATTTAAGCAAAGTGCTGATTATGTATAAATAAAATGGACTGAGTAATTGAACTTAGGAATTCTCAAAGTCCAATTACAATGACATATTATCTATTACATAATCAACATATATTTAAAATATGAATAGATAAAAAAGAGGAGATTTTAAAAATCTCCTCTTTTTTGAATTTAAATATCCAAAAAATTATTTAGTTATACCTATAACATCATCCATAGTGTATAAACCTGGAATTGATATATTACCCATGTATTCACAAGATTTTAAAGCTCCGATAGCAAATACTTCTCTAGAAATCGCTTTATGAGATAATTCTATTACCTCTCCAACTCCAGCAAAGATTACATCATGATCTCCAACTATAGAGCCACCTCTAATAGCATGAATTCCTATTTCATTCTCTTCTCTTTTAGATGCTCCTGAACGTCCATAAACGAATTTTGTTTCATCATTTATAGATTCCTTTATTGTATCTGCAAGTAAAACTGCAGTACCACTAGGAGAATCTACCTTTTGATTATGATGTTTTTCTATGATTTCAATATCATAATTACCATAAAGAAGAGGTGTTACTTTTCTTAATAGAGAATTTATTAAATTTATTCCAAGAGACATATTAGCAGAACGGAATAATGGAAGAGTTTTACTCTTTTCCTCTATTAAAGTTAAATCTTCATTAGAAAATCCAGTTGAACAGATTACTAAAGGTTTCTTAGTTTTTTCAGTTAGATTTAATAATCCTTTTAAAGCACCAGCTCTTGAGAAATCTAATAGTACATCATAATCTAGATCTAAGTCTTCAGGCGTTTCAAATATAGGATAAGATGTTTCATGAGGGAACTTATCTATACCAGCAATAATTTTTAAATTATTAAATTTGCTAGCACATTCAGTTATGACTTTACCCATTTTGCCACAGCAACCGTTTAATACTATTTTTATCATTTAATCACCTTATATTAATTTATTTTCCTTTAAAATAGTCTTTAATGTTTCTAAATTACTATCTTCCATTTCGCATAGTGGAAGTCTTAAAGAGCCAACTTCAAATCCCATAAGATTCATAGCTGTTTTTACAGGAATAGGATTTGTTTCTATAAATAAAGCATTTGTTAATTTCAATCTGTTTAATTGAATGTCTAAAGCTTCATTAAATTTTCCTTCTAAACACTTTTTGGTAAGTGTGTGAACTTCATTTGGTATAACATTAGCTAAAACTGATATAACGCCTTTGCCTCCAAGAGACATTATTGGAACTATTTGATCATCATTACCAGAATAAATATCTATTTTATCTTTACATAATGATTTCATTTCCATAATTTGGCTTATATTACCACTTGCTTCTTTTATAGCAACTACATTATTTAACTCTGCTATTTGTACTAAAGATTTAGGTGTTATATTTACACCAGTTCTACTTGGTACATTATAAAGAATTATAGGAATATTTACAGAATCATTTACTGCCTTAAAATGCTTAAATAATCCTTTTTGTGAAGTTTTATTATAATAAGGAGTAATTACAAGTATAGCATCAACTCCAACACTTTCAGCGTATTTACTCATTTCAATAGCAGAAACAGTGTTGTTTGAGCCAGTACCAGCAATTACTGGTATCCTTTTATTTATTGTATCAACTGCAAATTTGATTACAGCTTTTTTTTCGCTTTCTGTCATAGTAGTTGCTTCACCAGTAGTTCCACAAATAATTATAGAATCTGTTCCTTCTTTAACGTGCCATTCTAATAAATCCTGTAATTTATCATAATCTATTCCGTTATCATTAAAAGGAGTAACAAGTGCTACACCAGAACCTTCAAATACTGACATTAAAATTCCTCCATTTTTAATTGTTAGATTGGATCATTATTTCAGCAATTTGAATAGCATTAAGAGCTGCTCCTTTTCTTATATTGTCTCCAACAACCCATAGGTTTAAGCCATTATCAATACTAAAGTCCCTTCTGATTCTACCAACATAAACATCATCTTTTCCTGATACCATAAGAGGGGTAGGATATTTTAATTCTCTTACATCATCATATACAGTTACACCATTAGTGTTTCTAAATAATTCAAAAATATCTTCCACTTCAAATGGAGAATTTAATTCTACATTTATACTTTCACTATGCCCATTTAATACAGGAACTCTAGCTGTAGTAGCTGTTATTCTTAAATCAGGACAATTAAGTATTTTTCTTGTTTCATTAATCATTTTTTCTTCTTCTTTAGTGTATCCATTATCTAAAAAGACATCTATATGAGGTAAAACATTACCTGCTATAGGATAAGAAAATTTTTTTGGTGCAATTCCTTTAACGCCATCTTCTAAATCTTTTATGGCTTGAATTCCGGCACCTGATACGGCTTGATAAGTTGAATATACTATTCTTTTGATTCCATATTTATCATTTAATGCTTTCACTATAGGCATAGCCTGTATAGTAGAGCAGTTTGGATTAGCAATTATTCCTTTATGAAGTTTTATATCTTCAGGATTTACCTCTGGTACTATTAAAGGTACCTCAGGGTCCATTCTCCAAGCACTACTATTATCAATCACTACAGCTCCATATGAAGCAAATATAGGTGCAAATTCTTTACTAGCATCTCCACCTGCTGAAAAAAGTGCATAGTCTATTTTTTTACTTTTTATATTCTTTTCACATGTTTCTTCAACAATAAAATCCTTTCCTTTAAACTTTAAAGTTTTTCCTTCGGATCTTTTAGATGCAAAAAGATATAAATTTTTTACTGGAAAATCTCTTTCTTCTAGAATTTCTAAAAATTTTCTTCCTACATTTCCAGTAGCCCCAACTATTGCGACATTATACACATTAATCCCTCCTAATTATTTTTATAAGTATAATTTATTTTAAAAAATTATCTAATATACAAATACTATAGTTAAATATAATGAAAATATCAAGTGCATGTATAAAATAAGTGAAAATTTTTCATATAATAGCTATGTTTT
This sequence comes from Clostridium sp. ZBS2, assembly GCF_023845855.1. Lineage (NCBI taxonomy): Bacteria > Bacillati > Bacillota > Clostridia > Eubacteriales > Clostridiaceae > Clostridium > Clostridium sp. ZBS2. The sequence continues at coordinate 235,548 of NZ_JAMQIF010000016.1, read as the reverse complement.
ATACATACTAATAGTATATTCAGAACATATTATTAGTGAATAATGATATAAAACAAATTAAGAAAATAATATACACTTTATTAGATATTATATAGTCTTAATAATTTGTTTTTTGAAAGGAGTGCGTAACTGTGAGTGGTACACCATTAAAAAAAATAATAAAATCCAAAATAAAATCTAATAAAGAACTTACTGAAGCAGAAAAAATGAGGGAAAAATTAAAATATGAAATTGCAGAAGAACTTGGCTTAAGTGATAAAGTTGATAAAGAAGGTTGGGGTGGACTTTCTGCAGAAGAGACAGGTCGTATAGGAGGTCTTATGACAAAAAGAAAGAAAATACTTAATATGCCAACTAATAATCAAATATTACAAAATTTAAATTATAATAAGAAAATATAATTTAAAGTATAAAATCTATATGGCTATAGTCTAATATTTATATGTAGTAAAGGAAATATATATGATAATGTGATTATATTCTATTAAAGTTGACGAATTACTTATTAAGATATAATATAATTGTTGGAAATATATATGATATTTTAAGGATGGGTAATATTTATGGCTTATGGCGAATTTGCAAATATTTATGATAAGTTAATATATGAAGATATAAATTACGACTTAGTAGGCAATAGAATTATAGAACTATGTAAAGAAAATAATATAAAATATGAAGACTACTTAGATTTAGCATGTGGGACAGGTAATGTATCAATAAATGTAGCTACATATTTTAAAAATACATATGCTGTTGATTTGTCAGATGATATGTTAAATATAGCATTTGATAAATTCAAAAAAAATAAAATTAAAGCAAAAATAATATGTCAAGATATGTGTGAGCTATCATTAAATCATAAATTTGATTTAATAACATCTGTTCTTGACTCTACAAATTATTTAACAGAATATGATGAGTTAATAAGTTATTTTAATAGAGTACATGAACATTTAAAAGATGACGGAATATTTATATTCGATATAAATTCTTATTACAAATTATCAACTATATTAGGTAATAATATTTATACATATAATTCAGATGATGTATTTTATACATGGGAAAACGTATTTGAAGAAGAAGTACTTAATATGTTTTTAACTTTTTTTGTTAAAAGTAAAGAAGAATTATACGAGAAATTTGAAGAGCAACACATAGAAAGAGCTTATAAAGAGGTTGAATTAGAAAAAGCTTTAAAAGACTGTGGTTTTAAATTAGTAGGTAAGTTCGATAGTTACAGTAATAAATCTGTATTTAAAGAAAGTGAAAGAATAGTTTATGTTGTAAGTAAATAATGGAGGGCGATATTTATATGAAAGATAAAATAGTTAGAGCAACGGCTAAAAATGGGATGGTTAGAATAATAGGAGGAATCACTACAAACTTAGTTGATGAGGGTAGTAAGATTCACGAATGTACTCCAGTTGCAGCAGCAGCGTTAGGAAGAATGCTTACTGCAGGAACTTTAATGGGAACTACATTAAAAAGTGAAAAAGAGTCTTTAACTTTAAAGATAAATGGTGGAGGAGAAGCAAAAGGAATAACAGTTACTGCACATAATGATGCAAGTGTGAAGGGTTTTATAGGGAATCCATATGTTACTAGGGAATTAAACGCTAAAGGAAAGTTAGATGTTGGTGGTGCTATAGGTAAGGATGGACTTTTATATGTAATTAAAGACTTAGGTTTAAAAGAACCATATGTAGGTCAAGTTCCAATATATAGTGGGGAAATAGCAGAAGACTTTGCTTATTATTTTACAGTATCTGAACAAACACCATCAGCAGTATCTTTAGGAGTGCTAGTGGATAAAGATATATCTATAAAAGCAGCAGGAGGATTTATAGTTCAAATGATGCCTGATGCAGATGAACTTTTAGCTGATTTAGTAACATATAGATTAGAAGAGATACCACCTATAACTACACTTATATCAGAAGGAAAAAGTATAGAAGAAATATTAGAATTTATATTTGAGGGCATGGATTTAAATATACTAGATTCTATTGAACCTAAATATAGATGTGATTGTTCAAGAGATAAAGTAGAGAAAGCATTAGCATCTATAGGTAAGAAAGAGTTGCAAGAAATATATGATGATGGTAAAAATGAAGAAATAGTATGTAATTTTTGTAACACTAAATATGCATTTACAACTAAAGATATTGGTGAGTTATTAAATTCTACAAAAAAATAATAGTAAAATTTACAACTAAATTATAATCTTAAGCAGTAAGTAATAAAAATGTACTTTGACTTTTAAGTTAAAGTACATTTTTTATATTAGAAAAATATTAATATAGGAACAGAAAAAAAATAAAATCATATTATTAATAGTGGATGTGATAAATTTACAAATTAGGTTTAAAGCACAAGTAAGCTACCTCTATCTATTAATTTACCTTTTCTTAAATAAATAGGAGAAACATCATATTTATATAAAAACTTATTCACTTCATTTCCCCACGTATAATGACTTAATTCACCAAAGAAAGCTATCTTATTATCAGAAATTAGCCCTCCAGTACCTCCAATAAATCCATAATTTAAATTTGGAAGAAGTATATCACCCGGAGGAAGCAAAAGGACATCAAAATCATAATTTATTAGTGTGGAATAAATTCCTACATCACTTGTTATAAGTGCTTTGTTTCTAACAGGTAGTACAGAGCATTTTGTATATCCTTGAGATACATTGATATTTAACTTAGATGATTGAGAATTTAAGAGAGTATTGTCACTATATTTTAAGTTGTGAATAAAATAATCATCTAAAATTAAAGAATTTAAAATAATATCTTTAGGGTATGTATTAGACAAGTTAGAATTTGAAAGAATATATTTTATATTCTTACTATCCAATAGTTTTATAAATTCTAAAGGGATATCTTTATGAATAATAATTTGATTTTCAGATGAATTGTTTAATATATTCATTTGAATATCAGGATGACCATTTATTGAGTCATATACATTATTAGATTTAGGAACTAAAATGGGTTCAATATTAAGTTTGTGTAAATTATTAATTTCTTCTTTTGTTGCTCTATAGTCAATAAAACAATACATAGTAATACTCCTTTAATATAGTAATTTATAATAAGAAATTACTACAAGATTAAAAAAAAAACAATAGGATATGAAAATCTAAAATTTAGTATTTTTATAAGTATAAGAGTTTTAAGTTTATTACATACTAATGTAAGAAGGGAGTGAAATCCATGCTTGTTTTGAAATTAGCTTATAATGATGAATTAGATTTTGTTGGTGAATTACAAGATTTAAGAGAATTGCTAAAGAAAAAAAATATAATAATAGGATTAGTAGAAAGCATAGAAGATAAGACTCATATTATAAAAATTATTTGTGAAGAAGAACATTATAATGAAAAGGTAAAAGATATTATTAATTTATATGTAAGTAATATTTTATATAAAGTTGTTATTGAAAATTATAGACAAAAAGAAATGTTTGAATTTTTAACAGAAAATTATTTTTTCTTAAAACAAGATGAAATATTAGAAATAGAAGATGATATTGTTAAAGTATTAGAATGTGAAAGTGGATTAAAAGATGGTAACTCTATTTATTATTTAAATAAGATGAACGGAATTATTGAAGAGATAAAAGATTGCATAAAAGAAAAGCAAGAAATTAATATAAATGGATTTATAACATTTAGAATGAAGAAACTTAGAGGCGATATAGAGAAAATAATACAAAAAGTAGTTGAAAATTATATTGTTGAAAAGGAGTATAAGGAATTTGTTAAGTTATTAAAGTATTTTGTTGATATACAAGATTGCAAGATAGAACTGATAGATATATCTATAGAAGAAAATGGTAACTATATAGTAACTGATAATTATGGAACAGATTTATTAAAAACATTTAAGGAAGAATTTTCGGATTGTAAGAAAATGAGCGATGTTAGTACAGAAGATATATTAATAAGTGGATTAATTACAAACACTCCTAAAAAAATAATAATTCATAATAAAGAGAATTCTATTAATAGAGAATTTTTAGATACTATTAATAATGTGTTTGAAGAGAGGGTCGAATATTGCACAGGATGCATGAAATGTGAAAATAAAAAAATAATAATAAAAAGTATTGACACATTATGAAATGCTTGATATAATTTAGTTCGTAAAGAAGAAACATAGCCGTTTCTCACCATACAGTTGTGAAGTACTAGTGTGGTTATATCTCTAGATTTTATCAATAGTGATAGTGTAAGACGGCTTATGGCCGTCTTTTATTATGTATAAAATTCCTCGGAGGTGAAAAGTATTAGTAAAGATTATTTTATTAATGAAGAGATAAGACAAAAAGAATTAAGAGTAGTTGCAAATGATGGAGAACAATTAGGTGTAATTTCTTCAAGAGAAGCTATGAGAATAGCAGAAGAACAAGAGTTAGATTTAGTTATGATTTCACCAAATGCAAACCCTCCAGTGTGTAAAATAATGGACTTTGGTAAGTTCATATATGAACAATCTAAAAAAGAAAAAGAAGCTAAGAAGAAACAAAAGGTTGTAAGTGTTAAAGAAGTAAGAGTAAGTCTTACAATAGAAGAACATGACATTGCTATAAAAGCAAAGAATGCCAGAAAATTCTTATTAGACGGAGATAAAGTTAAAATCACTGTTAGATTTAGAGGTAGAGAGATGGAATTGACTCATATTGGAGCAAGAATTCTTGATAACTTCGCAAAGAAATTGGAAGATGTCTGCCAAATAGAAAAGCATCCAAAAAAAGAAGGCAGAAACATGACAATGGTTTTAGGCCCTAAAAAGGGATAACTTGAGAGGAGGATTTTATTTATGCCAAAAATGAAAAGCCACAGAGGTGCAGCAAAGAGATTTAAGAAAACAGGTACAGGAAAGCTTAAGAGAGCGAAAGCATTCAAAAGCCATATATTAACAAAGAAGAGTCCTAAAACTAAGAGAAATCTTAGAAAAGGTGGATACGTATCAAAATCAGAAGAAAAAGTAATGAAAAAATTATTACCATATCTATAATTTGAAGAGGTTACAGGAGGTTTAAAGCATGGCAAGAGTAAAGAGAGCAAAAAACGCTCGTAAGAATCATAAAAAGGTTTTAAAACTTGCAAAAGGATACTACGGTGGAAAGAGTAAGTTATTTAAAACAGCTAACGAATCAGTAATTAGAGCATTAAGAAATTCTTATGTTGGAAGAAAGAATAAAAAGAGAGATTACAGAAGATTATGGATTGCTAGAATAAATGCAGCAACAAGAATCAATGGTCTTTCATATTCAAAATTCATGAACGGAATTAAATTAGCTGGTATCGATATAAACAGAAAAATGTTATCAGAAATCGCTATAAATGATGCAAAAGCATTTGCTGATTTAGTAGAAGTAGCTAAAAAACAATTAAACGCTTAATAAAATGCGACCTAGGTCGCATTTTTATTATATATTGAAAAATATTATAATATAAAAATTATTTATATATCTTTAGTTTACATAAAATTTATATTAAATAGGTAAAATAAAATGAAGTAATTTTAAATTAACCTTTTGAGGTGAGTATATGGGAAAAGTTCTGACAAAAAAATCAAGACTTAATGCAGTTCAAGTGCTATCTATAGGTTTTGCTATAGTTGTTTTAATAGGAGCACTTATATTAACTTTACCTATTTCTTCTGTCAGCGGTGAAAGTACAAATTTTATAGATGCCATTTTTACATCTACATCAGCAGTATGTGTTACTGGGTTAGTTACATTAGACACAGGAACTCACTGGAGTACTTTTGGTCAAGTTATAATTATAATGTTAATAGAAATTGGTGGCATGGGCTTCATGTCTTTTACTACATTTATTGCAATATTATTAGGAAAAAAGATAACTTTAAGGGATAGATTATTAATGCAGGAAGCTATGAACACTTTCAATATTGAAGGTTTAGTAAGAATGGTTCAATATGTTTTTGCATTAACATTTTCAGTTCAGTTTTTTGGCGCCTTATTATTATCAACTCAGTTCATACCGCAGCTTGGATTTTCAAAGGGATTATTTTATAGTATATTTCATTCTATTTCAGCATTTTGTAATGCAGGGTTTGATTTATTTGGAAATTTTAATAGTTTAACTGGTTATTCTAGTAATATAGTAGTAATATTAAGCATAAGTGCTTTAATAATAATTGGTGGTTTAGGTTTTACAGTATGGCTTGAAATATATAATTATAATAAAAGTTCTAAAAGATTATCTCTTAATTCTAAGGTGGTATTATTAGTTACTATATTTTTAATTATTTTTGGATTTATATGTATATTTTTATTTGAATATAAGAATATGCAAACTATAGGTGGGATGTCTTTTAAAGACAAAATATTAAATTCATTTTTTGCATCTGTATCTCCAAGAACAGCAGGATTTAATAGTATTTCTACTGATGATATGACGATGTCTGGTAAATTAATTACTATAATATTAATGTTTATAGGAGGATCATCGGGTTCAACAGCAGGTGGTTTAAAAACTGCTACATTTGGTGTTCTGATTTTAACAGTAATTTCTGTTTTAAAAGGAAGAGAAGATACTGAAGCATTTGAAAAAAGATTTTCAAAAGATTTAGTATATAAAGCATTTACTTTATTTTTTATTGCAATGATGCTTGTGATGATAGTGACAATGATTCTTACCATAGTGGAACCAAATCAATCTTTTATAAATTTACTTTATGAAGCAACTTCAGCTTTTGGTACAGTAGGATTAACTACTGGAGTAACGCAACAATTATCATTTACAGGAAAGATTGTAATAATGCTTACTATGTATTGTGGTAGAGTTGGTCCATTAACTGTAATTTTAGCATTGTTAAATAGAAAGAAAAAAAAGGGATATAGATATCCAGAAGGTAAGATATTGATAGGATAGGAGTGACTTAGTTTTGGTAAACAAACAATTTGTGGTGATTGGGTTAGGTCGATTTGGTGCTTCTGTTGCTAAGACTTTATATGACTTAGGAAATGATGTTTTAGTAATAGATAAAGACGAAGATATAATTCAAGATATTTCTGATAATGTAACTCATGCAGTTCAAATGGATTCTACTGATGAGAATGCATTAAGAACATTAGGACTTAGAAATTTTGATGTTGCAATTGTAACTATAGGATCTAATATACAAGCAAGCATTATGGCAACATTACTTGTTAAAGAATTAGGTGTTAAATATATAATTGCAAAAGCTAATAATAAGATACATTCTAAAGTTTTGTATAAAATTGGTGCTGATAGGGTAATATTACCAGAACAAGATATGGGGGTTAGAGTTGCTCATAATTTAGTTTCTTCTAGTATATTAGATTATATTGAATTATCTTCAGACTACAGTATAATGGAAATTGAAGCTTTAGATGAATGGGATGGAAAAAGTCTAAGGGAAATAAAATTAAGAAGTCAGTATGGAATAAATGTTATGGCAATTAAAGAAGGCGAAGATATAAATATATCACCTTCAGCTGATCACATTGTAAAAGCTAAAGATATAATAGTAGCTATTGGTTCAGCAGAAGATTTAAGTAAACTTGAGGGTATGATAGTAAGATTAAAATAATTGAGGTGTAGACTTTGATTTTTATTGAAAGTAAAGAAAATACTATATATAAAGAAGCTAAAAAACTCAAAGAGAGAAAAAATAGAAATAAAATTAATAAATATGTAATTGAAGGATTTAGACTTGTTAATGAAGCAATAAAAGCAAATTTAGATATAGATTATTTAATATTAACTGAAGTAGGGTATGAAAAATTAGATAATTATATAGATAAAAACAATATAGAAAATAAAAAGGTTTATTGTATTGCTGATAATTTATTTAAAGATTTAACATCAACAGAAAATCCTCAAGGAATAATTGCTATAGTTAAAATGGAGAATAAAAATCTAGATTTTCAAGGGGATTTTTATTTGTTTTGCGATAAAGTACAAGATCCAGGAAATCTAGGAACTATAATAAGAACTGCTCATGCAGCAGGTGTAAATGGAATAATATTATCTAAAGGAACTGTAGACATATATAATGAAAAAACAATAAGATCAACAATGGGATCATTGTTTTATATGCCTATATATTATGATGATGATTTTTCATTAATAAAATCATTGAAAAAAGATGGATTTAAATTAATAGTTACGTCATTAGAAAGTAGTAAAGATTTTTTTAAAGAAGATTTAAAAGGAAAGACTATACTTACAGTTGGCAATGAAGGAAATGGTGTATCTGATGAAGTGTTAGACTTAGCCGATAGAAGAGTTAAAATACCCATGCCAGGTGGAGCAGAATCTTTAAATGTAGCTATAGCGACATCCATTATAATTTATGAAAAAGTAAGACAAAATTTTAATTGAATTTTTAGTATTGAATTTTAATTAGTTTATTTGTATAATTATAGGGAATTAAATAATTATAAACTGTGAATGAGAGAGTAGATATTAGAAAGTTTTTAGGGAGAATAAGTCATAGACTGGAAGCTTATTTAAATGAAATAATGTTGAAGTTCACTCAGGAGTTCTAGCTGTGAAATTAAGTAGTAGCTAGCGGTCAATGCCGTTAAATTTTAAGTTGGATTCTTATAATATATTTTTATAAGTTTCAATTAGGGTGGTAACGCGGATAATTCGTCCCTTTTATAGGGGGACGATTTTTTATTGTACATAAAAATGTTTGAAAGGAGAAAAAACATGAAAGAAAAACTTAAAGAATTGCAAGAACTTGCATTAAAGCAAATTGAAAATTCAATGAAAAGTAATGAATTAGAAGAAATTAGAGTTAAGTTCTTAGGAAAAAAAGGGGAACTTACTACAATATTAAGAGGTATGGGGGCATTATCTGCAGAAGAAAGACCTTTAGTAGGAAAGCTAGTTAATGAAGCTAAAGCTAAAGTAGAAGAAAAATTAGAGACAGCAATAAAGAAAATAAAAGATAAAGAGAAAACAGAAAAACTTGCTAGTGAAACTATAGATATTTCACTTCCAGGTAAAAAGAAGGTTATAGGAAAGAGACATCCATTAGAATTAACACTTCAAAATATGGAAGATATATTTGTATCAATGGGATTTACAATTGAAGAAGGTCCAGAAGTTGAATATGATCACTATAATTTTGAAGCATTAAATATACCTAAAAATCATCCGGCTAGAAGTGAACAAGATACATTATATATAAATGATAATATAGTTCTTAGAACTCAAACTTCACCAGTTCAAGTTAGAACTATGGAAAATCAAAAGCCACCAATTAAGATGATTTCACCAGGTAAAGTTTATAGATCAGATTCAGTGGATGCAACACATTCACCTATATTCTATCAAATGGAGGGTTTGGTTATAGATAAAGGAGTTACTTTTGCAGATTTAAAAGGAACTTTAGAATTATTTGCTAAGAAGATGTTTGGCGATAAAGTTCAAACTAAGTTTAGACCACATCACTTCCCATTTACAGAACCATCAGCTGAAATGGATGCAACTTGTTTTGTATGTGGAGGAGAAGGCTGTAGAGTATGTAAAAATAGTGGATGGATAGAACTTTTAGGTTGTGGTATGGTTCATCCAAATGTACTTAGAAATTGTGGAATAGATCCACAAGTATATAGTGGATTCGCTTTCGGATTTGGTGTTGATAGAATGGTAATGCTTAAGTATGGTATAGATGATATAAGATTACTATACGAAAGTGACATGAGATTCTTAAATCAATTTTAATAAAGAATTTAAAGGTAAATGAGGAGGAAAAAATATGAAAGTACCATTTAGTTGGTTACAAGATTATGTTGATATAAATGTTAGCCCTAAAGAATTAGGAGATAAATTAACTTTAACAGGATCACAATTAGAAGAATTAATAATTCAAGGTGATGTTATAGATAAAGTTGTTACAGGAAAAATTACTGAAATAGAAAAACATCCGGATGCTGATAAACTAAGCATTTGTCAAGTTGATATTGGAACTGAAACTATTCAAATAGTTACTGCTGCAACAAACATGAAAGAGCAAGACGTAGTACCAGTAGCTTTACATGGTTCAACATTGGCAGATGGAACTAAGATTAAAAAAGGTAAGCTTAGAGGGGTACCATCAAATGGTATGTTCTGTTCTGAAGAAGAACTTGGAATTGCAGGAGATGAACCCGTTCATGGATTAATGATTTTACCTACAGATACTAAACTTGGAGTAGAACTTAAAGAATTATTAAAGTTAAATAAAGCTATTTTAGATTTTGAAATAACTTCAAATAGACCTGATTGTTTAAGTATAGTTGGTATGGCTAGAGAAACAGCAGCAGCTTTAAGAACTACTTATAAGATGCCTAATTTAGAATATAAAGTTTCTGGTGAAGGCAATGTAGATAATGAACTAAAAGTTGAAGTAAAAGATGATTTGTGTTTAAGATACATGGCTAGAAAAGTTAAAAATGTAAAAGTGAAACCATCACCAGGTTGGCTTCAAGAAAGACTTCTTGAAGCAGGAATAAGACCTATAGATAATATAGTTGATATTACAAACTTTGTAATGCTTGAATTAGGTCAACCGATGCATGCTTATGATGCTAGAGAAATATCTACTAATAAAATAGTAGTTGAAAGAGCTAAACAAGGTGAAAAATTCACTACTTTAGATGAAGCTGAAAGAGAATTAGATGACTCTATGCTTTGCATAAAAGATGACAATAAAATAGTTGGATTAGCTGGAATAATGGGTGGATTAAACTCAGAAATAAAAGAAGATACAACTGAAGTTATTTTCGAATCTGCAAACTTTGATGGTACTAACATAAGAGTTAATTCTAAGAAGTTAAACTTAAGAAGTGAAGCTTCTGGAAGATTTGAAAAAGATATAGATCCTAACTTGGCTAAACTTGCAATTGATAGAGCATGTGCTTTAATTTGTGAATTAGGTGCTGGAGAAATTGTAGAAGGAACAATAGATATATATAATAAAAAGAAAGAAACTGGAAAATTAGTTGTTGATTTTAACTGGGTCAATAAATTCCTTGGAACAGATATTTCTAAAGAAGAAATGAAAAAATGCCTAGATAGTGTTGATTTATTTACAGAAATCCATGGAGACAATTTAAATGTAACAGCTCCAACATTTAGAATAGATATAGCTATTAAAGAAGATATAGCAGAAGAAATAGCTAGAATATATGGATATGATGTTATTCCTGCTACAATATTTAGCGTAGCTACATCAAGAGAACCTAAATATAGAAAGAGATTATTAGATGATAAAGTAGTAATGCTTGCTACAGGCAGTGGATTAAATCAATCTATAAGTTATTCATTTGTATCTCCAAAGGTATTTGATAAAATTAATGTACCAGAAGATAGCGAGCTTAGAAATGTAGTTAGAATTAAAAATCCATTAGGTGAAGATTATAGTGTTATGAGAACTTCGACTATACCTTCAATGATGGAATGTTTAGGAAGAAATTACTCAAGAAATAATGACTATGTTAGACTATTTGAAATGGCTAAAGTATATATTAAAAATGAAGATGAAACTAAGATTCCAACTGAAAGAAACATATTAACTATTGGTATGTATGGAGATTGCGATTATTTAGATCTTAAAGGCGCAGTTGAAAACATAATAGATGGTCTTGGAATAAAGAATTCTAAATATGAAAGAGAAAGTGAAAATGTAAGTTATCATCCAGGAAAAACTGCAAAACTTGTTATAGGTAAGAATGTAGTTGGTACTTTAGGAGAAGTTCATTTAGATATAACTGAAAATTATGGTATTGATGTACCTTGCTTTATTGCAGAACTCAACTTAGATGCATTATATGAAAATGCTGACATGGATAAAAAATATAAAGCATTACCTAAATTCCCTGCGGTTACAAGAGATATTGCGTTACTTGTAGATGATAGTATACTAGTTCAAGAAATTGAAGAGTGCATAAGAAAAGCTGGCGGAAATTTAGTTGAAAAAGTAGAATTATTCGATATATACAAAGGAAAACAAATTCCTGATGGTAAGAAGAGTATAGCTTATGCTATTTGCTATAGAGCGGATAAAACATTAACAGATAAAGAAGTTAATAAAGTACATGATAAGATATTAAGATCTTTAGAATATAAATTAGGTGCTACTTTAAGAGACTAATTAAATTGAAATTAAAAATGACTGGATTTTATAATTTAAAATCTAGTCATTTTTTTATACTTTAAGGATAAATAAGTTTAAGTTTAAATATATTGATATTAAAGTAATTATAGAGGATGGAAATATATTGAGAAGACCTAAACCATTAAAAAAAGGAGATAAAATAGCTCTTGTAGGATTATCTAGTCCAACAACTGAAGAAAGATTAGAATTATCTATTAAAGCAATGAGAGAATTAGGATTTGAAGTTGTAGTTGGTGAAAGTTGTAAAGCTCATTATGGTTATTTATCTGGAAGTGATGATATGAGAGCTAATGATTTAAATACTATGTTTTCTGATAAATCAATATCTGGAATTTTTGCAATAAGGGGAGGGTATGGATCAACAAGGATTTTAGATAAGCTAGATTATAATATGATAAAAAAGAATGCTAAAGTATTTTCAGGATATAGTGATGTTACAGCTATTCATAATGTAATAAATAAGAGGTGTAATTTTATTACATTTCATGCACCTATGCCAGCAACAGAAATGTATAAGGGACTAGATAAGTACACTGAGTATTATTTTAAAAAGAGTATATTTACATTAAAGCCTTTAGGAAAATTAAGAAATATAGAGAGCACAGAAATTAAAACTTTATTTGAAGGAGAAGCAGAAGGAAGATTAGTTGGAGGAAATCTTTCAGTAATTTGTTCAACACTAGGAACAGATTATGAAATAGATACTAAAGGAAAAATATTATTTTTAGAAGAGATTGATGAATATCCATACAAAATTGATAGAATGATTATGCAATTAAAACAATGCAATAAATTAAAGGATGCAAGTGGGATAATTTTAGGGAAATGGACTGATTGTTTACCACCAAAGGGTAGAGAAAGCTTGTCATTAATGCAAATATTTGAAGAGTTAATAGCATCAGAGGGGAAACCTGCATTATATGATGTTTATTGTGGACATTGTTTACCAACACTTACCCTTCCTTTAGGTGCTAAAATAAAAATTAATGCAGATAATCAAGAGATAAATATTTTAGAATAAAGAAATTAAGCAATAAAGTTCAATTACAATGATCTTTACCTATTGCATATTTAAAATATAGACATAAATAATATGATTTAGATAAAGTTATCAAATAAAGGTCTTTATTTGATAACTTTATTAGTTTATACTATAAATTAGCGAACATATGTTTTGAATGATAGTTTATATTTTAGTAGCGTGTGGACATATCCAATTTTCCTATTGAATATATCAATACATATTTAAAACATAGTCTTAGTTAAAAGCAGTTTAACTAAGAGATGAAAAGAATTTTAATTATTAAGATGGAGGAAATAATTTGAGTAATAATAATGACAAACTAAAAAAAGCTTTTAAAAAGAGTATGAAAAAAAATAAAGGTAATAAAAAGGCGCAATTCATAACAATAATACTTTTTGCTATTATAGGACTTATGAGCTTTGTTTTTGGAAATGATTTTAATTCTAATACCCCAGAAAATTTAGGAAATGTAAGTGGGAACTTAGAAGTTTCTTATTTGGATGTTGGACAAGGTGATGCTGCATATATAAGAGTTAATGATTTTGATATATTAATAGATGCAGGTCCAAGAAGTGAAGCAGATCATTTATTAAAGCAATTAGAAGAAAAAAATATAGATGATTTTGAAATGGTAATTGCGACTCATCCACATGAAGATCATATAGGTGGAATGACAAAAATATTTCAAAAGTATAAAGTAGAAAATTTTTATATGCCTAAAGTTACTCATACAACAAAAACATTTGAAAATATGTTAAATGCAGTTTCAAATGAAGGGATTAAGATTCAAACGATAAAAGAAGGTATGAAATTTGATTTAGGTTCTGGTGCTAAAATAGATGTATATTCTCCAATAAAAGAAAGTTATGAGGAGTTTAATAATTACTCACCTATAATGAAATTAACATTTGGTGATAAAAAGTTAATGTTTACTGGGGATGCAGAAACACTTGTAGAACAAGAAGTTTTGTCTAAATATTCAAAAGATCTTAAAGCAGATGTATTAAAGTTTGGTCATCATGGGTCAAGCACATCTTCAAGTAATGAATTTATACAAGCTGTATCACCACAATATGGGATAATAAGTTGTGGCACAGATAATAGTTATGGTCATCCTAATAAAGAAACCATGAGTAAGATTTCTAAAAATGGAATAGAAACTTATAGAACAGACTTACAAGGTGAAATAACAGTAACATCTAATGGAAAGACTATATCAGTTAAAACAAAAAAGAGTTAAATATAACCATTTTAAGAGAAAAAACAATAAATAATTATAAGTAAAAAATAACAGAAATTATCTTAACCCTAGTAAGTGGTTCTGGTAGGTTCTGTTTTTTTTATTAGTTGCTTTTTAAAATAGAAGTTTTATAAAAATAATACGAATATATAAGTAGATAATTGTTAAATTTGTAATTTACTTAATTGTGGTTTATATATATTCTATTAACAAAAATAGATATTTTTTGACAAATTTATATAAAAATATTCCATAACATGATATAATATGTTTAAAATTATTATTTTGTTATAAAAGTGTTTATAATTTAAGTTTAATATTCTAGAAAGAAGTGATATAGGTGAAGCATAAGTATAATTCGAAAATTATAAATTTTGAACAAGCTTCCACAATATACAAGTTAATAGATAACAGTACTGATGATTATGTATTTATTTGGGATGTTAATAGCAATGTATTTAAAATATCATCATCTATTTTATGTGATTTTGATTTAGATGGTACAACAACTAGTGACATAGAAGAATATTGGTCTAAAATTATATATAATGATGATAAAGATATATTTTTGCATGGAATAAATAAAATAAAATCAGGACTTTCAAATATTAATATTTTTCAATGCCGTCTTGTAAATAAAAAAGGTGAAGTGATATGGATTTCTTTTCGTGGAAGTTTATTAAAAGATGAAAATGAAAACGCTATAATTGTATTTGGACATATAACTGATATGAATAAAGATACAAAAATAGATTTTATAACAGGAGTGCTAAATAGAAGTAAATTTCAAGAAGATATGATGAATTTTCTTGATAATAAATCTGAAATTGTTTCTGCAGTTATAGTTATGGGAATTGATAATTTTAAAAACATAAATGAGAAACATGGTTATTTATTTGGTGACATGGTTATTAGAGATGTGGCTCAAAAAATCACTTTAATGCTACCTAAGAATATGAATATATATAGAATTGATGGAGATAAATTTGCAATTTTTTATAAGGACGCAAATTATAAAAAAGTAGAAGTATTATTTAATAACATTAAGGACTATATGAATGTACAACATGAAATTGATGATAAAAAATATTTTTGCACTTTATCATGTGGAGTAGCATTATATCCTAATGATGCACTTTCATGTATGGAACTATTTCAAAGGGCTAATAGTGCCATGGAATTTGCCAAAATAAGTGGAAAAAATAGATTAGAATTTTTTTCAGAAGAATTATATAATAAGAAAATACGTTTCCTAACACTTCAAGAGCAATTAAGAGAAAGTATAAGAAATAATTTTGATGGATTTGAATTGTATTATCAACCACAAGTTAAGGCGTCTAATCATGAATTAAAGGGTGCAGAAGCACTACTTAGATGGAATTCACCTGAACTAGGAGAAATATCTCCTTTAGAATTTATTCCGTTTTTAGAAGAGAGTGGTTTAATTGTAAAGGTTGGTAAATGGGTTATTAGGGAAGCATTAAAAATGTGTATGAATTGGCAAAGTATAATCGAAGATTTTAAAATGAGCATAAATGTTTCATATATTCAATTAAAGGAAGATAATTTTAATGTGTATTTAGATGAATGTATAAAAGAATTCGGAATAAATAAAAATTCTGTTATACTAGAATTAACAGAAAGTTGTTGGGCACCAGATTTTAAATTTTTAATTAAAAAATTTGCTGATTTTGAGGAATATGGCATAAATATGGCTATAGATGATTTTGGAACAGGATATTCTTCATTAAATTATCTTAGAAATTTACCAGTAAATATTGTAAAGATAGATCGTTCTTTTGTAAGACATCTTACGGAAAAAAGTTATAATTTTACATTTATAGAGTATGTAATAAAACTTATGCATAGCATTAATATTAAAGTATGTATTGAAGGTATTGAAACTGTAGAAGAATTTGAAATTATAAATAAAGTAAACCCAGATTATATTCAAGGATATCTATTTGGAAAACCTGAGAGCACAGACATGTTTTATCGAAAGTTTATAGATGCTAAAGAACAATTATTAGTATAAGTTTAAAAATTCAATTAGTGCATATATATACATATATTTAAAACAGAGATATTTTTAAAAATTAAGAAGTAGTAAGAATACAGTATTACTACTTCTTATTATATGAAGATATATTAATATAATTAAGAAGATACATTAACATTCCACCTATTCCAACGATTAAGCTAACAATTAACCAAGCCTGTCTTATTCCAACTACAGAAATCATTCTACCCATGATTATAGGTCCAATACCATTTCCTGTACCATACAATAAAGGTAAAATTGAATTTATTCTTCCTCTATGTGATGAAGGACTAAGATTTGCTATAAAAGTTTGAGAATTTGTAGCAATTGATATTTCGCCTATAGTCATTATAGTAACAATGATAAAAAATGAAAAAATATTAGAGGCAAAGCTACAAAGGCCAAAGGCCAATGAATACAGAAGTCCTCCAACTGAAATGATAGAAAGTATTCTATATTTCTTTGTTAGAACTGTTATTATTGGAGTAAATAGAATTACTATTAATCCATTGAAACTACTCAAAACCCCAAAGTATCTAGCACCATTAGTGCTAAATATATCATTTAATTGTATTGGTACTGCAAATCCCCACTGAGAATAAGCAAAATGAAATGTTAACATTAGTAAGGAATAATAAATTAGAATAGGACGTTTAAGAAATATTTTAAATACTGAACAATTTTCAGCTTTCTCGAAAGAACTCTTATTTTCGTTAATGGAACCTTCTAATAAATTAGGTTTAATATCTTTTATAAAATATCCTATTAATAAAAGATAAATCAATGTTGTAACACCATCACCTATAAATATTAGACTTAAATAATTATTAAATAATAAGCCACCTAATAGTGGTCCTATTGCAAATCCTAAATTTAATCCTATATATATAAGTGAAAAAGAATTTTTTCTATTTTCAGAAGTTGTGATATCTGAAACTAGTGCATCATAAGCAGGCAAAGATACCGATGAAAAACAAGATGCTAATAGTATAAAGTTAGTTAATGTATTAGATAAAGGTAAAAAACCACAAATTATAAATGTACAAGCTGACAATCCTTGAAAAACAAGTATTACTTTTTTTCTTCCTATAGAGTCAACTAGTTTACCTCCTATTAATACACAGGGGGCTTGAAGAATAGCTAAAAAGGTTACAAATTCACCAGCTTGGCTTATAGATAGACCTATTTTTTGAATAAGTATTAGTGATAACAATGGATAAATAAAAGATCCTATACAATTTATTATTTTACCTAGAAAAAGTATATAAATTTCTTTAGGGAGTCCTGAATATGGGGAAAATATAAGTATCAATTTATTTTTTAATTTCATCTTAAATCTCCTTTTATTAATATTTAAAACAGAGCTAAATATAAAAATAATTATTAAATTATACCCTTAAATACTAAAAAATTCAATTTATTTTAAATAAATGAATTTGAAATTTGTGAATTGATAAAAAATATAAATATTATTTATAATATTTATATTTTTACACAAACTTATAAGTGTATAAATTTATTTTTGAAAGGAGAAAATGTATCATGGAAAAATTTGGAGAAGAAATAAAAGATACTGCTAGAAAAATGAAGACAGAAATAAAAGAAACTGCAAGGGAAATAAAAGGTAAGATGACAGAACAAGGTGAAATTATAAAGGAACATGCTAATAATTTAAAACATAAGTTATAATGTTTTGTATTAAATAAAGATTATAAGAACCAAGAAGTGAATTATTTGAATTTATCTCTTGGTTCTTATAATTTTTATATAGCATAAATATTACTAATATTAAAAATTGAGAATTTAGTATCAATTATTCGACTACAAAAATTATTAAATTTTAATGTTAGATATAAAGAGACTTTTAATATTAAAAAAAGTAAGAAAAAAGTAAATATTTTTATATCATAAGTATGTATCAATATAATTGTGTTATGAGTGAATATAGAATATAATTAAACAATGAGAAAGAAATTTTAAGAGGTGTAATTTATGATTAAGGTAACAGTTAATATAAATGGTATGGATTACAACTTAAAAGGTGATAAAAATGAACAATACTTAGTTGATTTAGCTGATTTTGTTGATAGTAAAGTAAAAGAGATAATGAGTAAAAATTCTAGATTAAGCACGAGTGCTGCAACAGTACTTGCGGCAGTAAATATAGCAGATGAACTTTACGAATGTGATTCTAATTTAAGAAATGCCATTAATAAGAAGAAAAATATAGAAACTGAAAAAAGTGAATTGATTCAAAAAGTAGACAAGTTAAATGAAGATTTAAAAACAACATTAGTAGAGAAAACAAAACTTCAAGAACAATTAGTAAATGGTGAGCAATCTTTAAAAGAAAAATATTTAGAAATAGAAGAGACACTTACTAATTTAAAAGAAGAGGCAACTAATCTAGAAAAAGAAAAGGGCCTATTATTAGAGAAGAATAATAAGTTGGAAAATAATTTAAAAGAAATTAGTAATTTAAATGAAGTACTAAACAAAGAAGTTGTAGAAATAAAAGAGAAAAATAAGTTCCTTTATAAAAAAGTAGATGAATCTAAAGGAAAAGAAGTAGAGTTAAGAAATAAATTACAAGTTTCAAGTGGAAATGTTAAAGAATTAGAAAATAAAGTTTCTTTTTTAGAAAACAAATGTACTAACTTAGGTAAAAAGTTTGATGATTTAAATACTTTAAATACAGAAAATTCATTAGAACTTGAAAGAATGATTAAAGTTAGAGCTAGTTTAGAAGAAGAAAATTCTATCTTGATTGAAAAAAGTAAGTCTTTAGAAGACAATTGCTTAACTTTACAAAGTAAGATAGAAGAATTAACATTATTAATATCAAATGAAAAGAGCAATAAACGAGTTCTTCAAGAAGAATATACTAAATGTAAAGAAGAGCTTGAAAATATCAGTGATCTTTATTATGAAACTGATAAAGAAGTTACAATTTTCAAACAAAAAATTGAAGAAGTCAATAGAGAAAATGAAAAATTAAATTCTAAAATAAACATGGAAATAAAAAATAAAAAAGTATTAGAAGATAATATTAAAAAATTAAATAATAATATTAATTCAATAAATAATGAAAAAAATAAAATAAAACAAGAGAATTTAAAAGTAAATGAGGAACTTACAAGCTTAAGGGATAAGTATTCTAAGTTAATTGTCAATGAAGATAATAGTAAAAAGACAATAAATATAAAACATAAAGAAATAGAAGAATTAAGAGATGATTTAAGCAATAAAGATAAATCATTAATAGATATAAAAAATATCTTAGAGTGCAAAGAAAAGTCATTAGAAAAATTAAAAGATAACTTAGATGAAAAAGAGAAAACCTTAGAGGTATTAAAAAATACTTTAAGTAAAAAGGATGCTTCTGTAGTAGAATTAGAAAATAAAGTTGAAGAATTAAATAAGCATAAGAGTAAACTTATGGAAAGAAGCAAAACTGTAAATAATAATCTTAGAACATCTAAGTATAAAGTTATGGAATTAAAGGATAAACTATTAAATGTAGAAATAGAATTAGCAGCATTAAAAAGCCAACAATTTTTAAATGGTAAAACAAAAAAAGTTATAGGACCACTTTCACATAAAAAGTAGGATAATATTAATAGAATTATAATAATTTTTTAAAAACTGCTATTTTTAATAGCAGTTTTTAAAGGTTTTTAAGAATAATAAAAGTATGATGTTTTGTTTTTAAGATAGTATTCATATTGTCGTATAAGCGAATTTCAATGTCACTACGCCTTTATACTAAAATATTAATATTAATTTAAAACAAAGATAAGTATAAATACTTAGGAGGAAATTAATGAAAAAAATAGAACTGTTAGCACCAGCAGGTAGTATGGAAAGTTTAATAGCGGCTATAAATAGAGGCGCTGATGCTATTTATTTAGGAGGAAATAAATTTTCTGCAAGGGCATATGCATCAAATTTTGATAATGAAATGATGATGAAAGCTGTAGATTATGCACATGGTTATGGAGCTCGGGTATATGTAACTATAAATACCTTATTAAAAGAAAATGAAATAAAAGAAGCTTTAAAATATGCAGGATATCTTTATGATATAGGGGTAGATGCTTTAATTATACAAGACACGGGACTTATTAATTTAATACAAAAAACATATACAGATTTTGAATTACATGCATCAACTCAAATGACAGTACATAATGGTGAAGGTGCAATGTATTTTACAGAAAAGGGATTGTCTAGAATAGTTTTATCTCGAGAGCTTTCTTTGAATGAAATTAAGTATATATCAAAGGATTTAGGTATAGAAACAGAGATATTTGTACATGGAGCACTTTGTGTATGCTATTCAGGACAATGCTTAATGAGTTCTATGATAGGAGGAAGAAGTGGCAATAGGGGAAGATGTGCTCAACCTTGTAGAATGGAATATACAATACAAGGAGAAAATACTTCACCTAAAAAGGCATATTTACTTAGCCCAAAAGATATGTGCTTAATTGATGATGTAGAAGAATTAATAAAAAGTGGAACATCATCTTTAAAAGTAGAAGGAAGAATGAAGAGACCTGAGTATGTTTCAGGAGTTGTAGATACTTATAGAAAAGCAATTGATAGAGTAACTTGTAAACAAAAATTTGATTTAAAAAAGGGAAGAATTCAATTAGCTCAGTTATTTAATAGAGAAGGATTTTCTAAAGCATATCTTTATAAAAATACAGGAAAAGATATGATGAGTTATAATTTTCCTAAAAATACTGGTATTCCTATAGGTAAGGCTGTTGATAAAAATGAAATTATATTAGATGGAAATATAAGCATTGGAGACGGAATAAGATATAGGAATGACGGATTTGTATTAGGTAAAATATTACTTAATGGCAAAGAAGTAAAGGAAGCACTTAAAGGGGATAAAGTTAAATTAATACCTAGTGGTTATAAAAAAGGTGATTTAATATACAGAATGTCTGATAAAAAGTTATATGATGAATTAAAGGACTATGTAAAACCATATAAAAGAAAAGTATTATTACAAGGTGAATTAGAATTTAGAGTTGGTTTACCTTTAAAATTAAAAACTAAATTCAATGGAAAAGAATATGAAGCTTTAGGCGATACAGTTGAAGTAGCAGAGAAGTCACCATTAGATATAAAAAGAGTAGAAGAATGTTTAATGAAATCTGGAGAAATACCATATAAGTTCGAAAAAGTATTATTTAATGCTTTTGAAGACGGATTTATAAGAATAGCTTCTTTAAATAACTTAAGAAGAGAATTATTTGAAAAAATATTAAAAGAAGAAGCTTCTTCTTATAGGCGTAAAAGATTTAAGGCTGATACTTTAGGTGAAAACTTGAAATCAGGCGAAAGTTTAGGTTATATTTATAGTTGTATAAATAAAGAACAATTGAAAGCATTATTAGAAGATCATACTGTTAAAAACATAGCATTAGATATATCTTATACTAAGCATAAAGGTGCGTTAAATATAAGTGATTTTAAAAATGTAGAAAATAAAAACTTATATTTTATGACTCCTAATATAATAAAAGAAGAATTTAAAAATGTAGTTAAACAAATAGATGAAGTTATTCCATATATAAAAGGATTAATAACTTCAAATGTAGGAATACTTAATTTATATAAAGATAAATTATTTATAATAGGTGATTATAAATTAAATCTGTTTAATAAAGAAGCTTTAGATTTTTATAGGAAAGATATTGAGATTCCAACATTAAGCTTAGAATTAAACAGAAAAGAAATTAAAGAAATAATGAAAAGTGTTAATTATAATGTTGCAGTTGGTGTTTATGGAAAAACAGAATTAATGGTTAGTGAGTACTGTCCAATAGGAAGTACATTTGGAAATAAATCTACTTCTAAAGAGTGTAATGGAGTTTGTATGAGAGATGAATTCACATTAGTAGATAGAAAAAATGAAACATTTAAAGTATTAGGTGATAATAGCTGTAGAAGTCATATATTAAATTCACTTTCTTTAAATTTAATAGAAGAAATTGAAGAGTTAAAAACATTTAATATATCTACGTTTAGATTTGACTTTAAAGATGAAACTTATAATGAAGTTAAAGTGATATTAGAAGAAGTGAAAAAACTTAAAAAAAGTGAAAATAGAATCTATACTAAAGGTCATTATAAACGTGGTGTAGAATAGAGGGGAACTATAAATGAACAAGAGATCTTTAAGAGTTTTAGAATTTAATAAAGTAAAGGAAATACTTAAAAAGTATGCATATAGCAGTTCTGCTAAGAAATTAGTAGATGAACTTGTACCTTATGACAATACATATGAAATAAACAATGGATTAGAAGAATCTAATGAGGCACTTGAAATATTAATGAAGAAGGGTAATCCTCCAATAGAAGGTCTTTGTGATATAGGAGATATACTTCAAAGAGCGAAAAAAGGAGGTACATTAACGCCAGAACAATTATTAAAGGTATTAGGAATGCTTACAGCAACTAGAAGAATGCAGGAATTTTTTAAAAGAGAAGAACAAGAAGTATCTTTTCCTAAGTTAGAAGATTTAGCGTATATATTAGCACCTATTAATGACTTGGAAAAAGAAATTGAGAGATCTATTTTATCAGAAGATGAAGTTAGTGATAATGCTAGCACTACTTTATATAATATAAGAAGAAGTTTAAAAGAAAAGAATTCTTCAGTAAGAGAAAAAATAAATTCAATAGTTAGAAGTAATTCAAAGTATTTACAAGACTCTTTATATACAATAAGAGGTGATAGATATGTAATTCCAGTAAAGGCTGAATATAAGGGTTCAGTGCCAGGGCTTGTACATGATCAAAGTTCAACAGGAGCTACTCTTTTTATAGAACCTATGGGGTTAGTTAATTTAAATAATGAAATAAAAGAACTTATGTTAAAAGAAAAGGCTGAAATAGATAGGATACTTTCAGCATTGTCATTAAAAGTAAAAATGAATGCAGAACACTGCGAGAGTAATTTTAAAATACTTACTAATTTAGATTTTATTTTTTCAAAGGGTAAATATGCATGTGAATTAAATGCAATAAAACCTATGGTAAGAGATGACGGAATATTCAACATAATGTCTGGTAGACATCCTTTAATTGAAAAAGATAAAGTTGTACCTTTAGATGTAAATTTAGGTGATGAATTTGACACTTTGATGATAACTGGACCTAATACAGGTGGTAAAACTGTTACATTAAAAACAGTGGGATTGCTTCATATAATGGCATTGAGTGGACTGCTTATACCTGCAAGTTCTAATTCATCAGTATCATTCTTTAAGGAAGTATTTGCTGATATAGGAGATGAGCAAAGTATTGAGCAGAGTTTATCAACTTTCTCATCTCATTTAACTAATATAGTAAATATCATGGAATATGATAATAGACAATCACTTATTCTATTTGATGAATTAGGTGGAGGAACTGATCCAGCAGAAGGTGCAGCACTTGCAATAGCTATTATAGAAAATTTAAGTAGTAAAGGTGCAAAATTAATAGCAACAACTCACTATAGTGAATTAAAGGCATATGCATTAAATAAAGAGAGAGTTGAAAATGCATCTGTAGAGTTTGATATTAATACATTAAGACCTACATATAGATTGTTAATTGGAGTTCCAGGAAAATCCAATGCATTTGAGATTTCTATAAGAATAGGACTTGGAAAAGAAGTTATAGATTGTGCAAAAAATTATATGTCTAAAGAAAATTTAGAGTTTGAAGGCTTAATAAGAAATCTTCAAGAAAAGAGTATTATAGCTAAAAAAGATGCAAGAGATGCAAAAGTCATTAAAGATCAAGCGGAAGAATTAAAGAATAAATATGAACAAAAGCTTGAAAGACTTGAAAAAGTTAAAGATAAGGCTTATATGGAAGCAAGAGAAGAGGCTAAAAAGATAGTATCTAATGCAAAAGACGAAGCAGATGATATATTAAAAGCTATGAGAGAACTTGAAAAACTTGGTATTTCAAGTGGTGGAAGACAAAGACTAGAAGAAGAACGTAAAAAACTTAAAGATAGTTTAGAAGAAAAAGAAAAGAATTTATATAAAATGAAAGAAAATGATGGTGAAGTACTTGAAAAAGTAACATTAGGTATGGAAGCGTTTTTGCCATCTTTCAATCAAAATGTGATAGTGATTTCTATGCCTGATAATAAAGGGGAAGTACAAGTTGAAGCTGGGATTATGAAAATTTCAGTTAAGTTAAAGGATCTTAGAAAAACTAAACAATCTAAAGTTGAAAAGGTAAAGAAAAAGAGAGAATTAAAATTAAATTTAAGTAAAGTTGAAAATCGTATAGATTTAAGAGGGTTAGATGCAGAAGAAGCTTGTTATAGAGTAGATAAGTATTTAGACGATGCTTATATGGGCAATCTTGGAGAAGTAACAATAGTTCATGGAAAAGGTACTGGAATTCTTAGAAAAGCAATAAATGACATGCTTAAGAGACATATACATGTTAAAAATTATAGATTAGGTGGATATGGTGAAGGTGGAGATGGTGCAACAATAGTCGAACTAAAATAATGTGATGTTTTGAAATATTGATCTTTTGTATAAAGCTCGTGGACAGAGAAATTTGTTTTAAGAACTCTAAAATAAAGCTTAGTCCAATTAATGCATGCTCCCAATGAAACATTGTACTGTGTGAAAGTTCGTGTTTTCAAATATGAAATTTGGACACTTACTTTTGACAAGCAATTAATTGTAAGGCTAAAAGGAAACTCAACTCAAGTACATTCGCTGAGTAAGTAAGAGTAGCAAAATATAAAATTTTGACTCTTACTTAAGAGTTCTAGAAAAGTAAATTTCAATGCCACTTCGCCTTTATAACAAAAGATCAACATATTTAAAATAGGGTAGAATAAGAAATAAATATGAAGAAATTTTGAGGTGAGTGCATGTATATTATAAGTGCATGTTTATGTGGAGTTAACTGTAAATATAGTGGGGAAAATAATTTAAATGAAAAGTGTGTTGAGTTATTTAGAAGAGGAAAAGCTATTTTGGTATGTCCTGAACAACTTGGAGGATTAAGTACTCCTAGAACTCCAGTAGAATTAAAAAATTCTGCTCAGGATATACTAGAAGGGCATGGAATAGCAATTACAAAAGATGGTTTAGATGTTACAAATCAATTTGTAAAAGGTGCATATGAAACATTAAAGATAGCTAAAGAAGTGAATGCTACAAAGGCTATTTTAAAAGAAAAAAGTCCATCATGTGGTGTTAATAAAGTATATGATGGAAGCTTTCAAGGAAACAAAATAGATGGAATGGGACTTACTGCATACTTATTGCAAAAAGAAGGAATAGAAGTATTTTCTGAAGAAGATATAGAACCTAATAATGAAAAATTAATATATTTAAATGAATATTTTGAAAACAAATTAAAAAGAAAAAAATTTTTAAACTTAGAGGAAGATGATTATGATGAGTCATTGGATTTGACAGAATGTTTAGATGAATTTTCTGATTTGCCAAGTCGAGTTAAGGATAATGTAAAAAGACTAATAATATCTTTAGCAGAAGATCTTATGGGATTTACTGAAATAGATGAAATATCAGAAGCTACAGGGCTAACAATAGAGGAAATTAAAACTATAAAGAATGAACATGAAAAATAAGAAATGTTAGTAATTGGAAAAATTTATTACTAAATACTATAAAATATTAAAAAAACTATTTTTTATTATGGATAAGTATTGTATAATAATAGAAGTATTAAGTAAAATTTTGTTAAGTTAGTATAAATGTTTAACAAATGATTTATACAAATGGGAGGGAACATATATGGATTATAAAGAAAAATATAACTCATGGCTTAATTCTGAGAGTATAAATGAAGAAACAAAGAATGAATTAAAAGCTATATGTGATGAAAAAGAAATAGAAGATAGATTTTATAAAGATTTAGAGTTTGGTACAGGTGGATTAAGAGGTGTAATTGGTGCAGGAAGCAACAGAATGAATGTATATAGTGTTTCAAAAGCCACTCAAGGTTTTGCTAATTACTTAAATGAAAACTTTAACAAACCAGCAGTTGCAATTGCATACGATTCTAGAAATATGTCAAAGGAATTTGCTAAGGCAGCAGCACTTACATTATGCGCTAACAATGTAAAAGTATACTTATATGAAAGTTTAAGACCAACACCAGTGTTATCTTTTGCTACAAGAGAATTAAAATGTAGTGGTGGAATAGTTGTAACCGCTTCACATAATCCAAAACAATATAATGGATATAAGGTTTATGATGAATTTGGAGGACAAGTTACAGATGACAAAGCTAACAAAATAATAACTTGTGTTAACCAAATTGAAGATTTTTCACAAATTAAAATTATAGATGAAAAAGATGCTTTAGAAAAAGGTTTACTTGAATATGTAGGTGAAGAATTAGATAAAGTTTATATGGAAAAAGTAAAATCTTTAACTATTAGAAAAGAATTAGTTAGTGAAAAAGCTAATACTTTAAATGTTATATATACTCCAATTCATGGATCAGGCAATGTTCCAGTTAGAAGAGTATTAAAAGAATTAGGATATACAAATGTAGAAGTTGTAAAAGAACAAGAAGCTCCAGATGGAAACTTTCCAACAGCATCTTATCCTAATCCAGAAAATCCAGATGTATTTAAATTAGCTTTAAATATGGCACAAAGCAC
Organism: Clostridium sp. ZBS2; assembly: GCF_023845855.1. Taxonomy (NCBI): domain Bacteria; kingdom Bacillati; phylum Bacillota; class Clostridia; order Eubacteriales; family Clostridiaceae; genus Clostridium; species Clostridium sp. ZBS2. The sequence goes on along the minus strand of NZ_JAMQIF010000016.1, from coordinate 208,380 downwards.
AAATCCAGATATCATATTTGGAACAGATCCTGATTGTGATAGAATTGGTGTTGTTGTAAAAGACAGCAAAGGTGAATACAAAGTTTTAACTGGTAACCAAACTGGATTATTATTAACTCATTATATGTTAAGTTCATTAAAAGAAACGAATAAGTTACCTGAAAATGGAGTAGTTATTAAGACAATAGTAACTACAGAAGGTGCTAAAGCAATTGCTGATGATTTTAATATAGAAATATTAGATGTACTAACTGGATTTAAATATATAGGAGAAAAGATAAGAGAATTTAAAGAATCAGGAGAACATACTTACTTATTTGGATTTGAAGAAAGTTATGGATATCTTGCAGGAGACTTTGTTCGTGACAAAGATGCAGTAATAGCTTCAATGTTAATATGTGAAATGTGTTTATATTATAAAGAACATGGAAAGAGTTTATATGATGCTTTAATAGAATTATATGAAAAATATGGATACTTTAAAGAAACTCTTGTATCTTTAGAATTAGCAGGAAAAGAAGGTCAAGAAAAAATAGCTTCTTGTATAGATGCTATGAGAAATAGTAAAGTAAGTGAAATTAATAATGTAAAAGTAGTCAGAAAATTAGATTATAAATTAAGTATGGATGAAGATGTAGAAAACGGAAGTAAGGTAGCAATTGATTTACCAAAATCAAATGTATTAAAATTTATACTTGAAGATGATTCTTATTTTGTAGTGAGACCGTCAGGAACTGAACCCAAAATGAAAGTTTATTTATCTATTAAGGGAAATAGCTTGACTGATGCTGAAAAGCAAATATCAGAATTCAAAGAAAATGTCATGAAATTAATTAATGAAAAATTAAACTAAATTAATTCTACAAATAAGCTGTTTTAAGTGATATAATAATCATTTGAGACAGCTTTTGTTCTTAAATACTATCAAGATAAAATTAGGTGGTGTAACATAATGGATTATAAAACAATGTTGAAGGAAAAATTAAGTAAGATATTATTTTTAGAAATGGATATAGAGGGATTTAAAAAGACTGTAAATATTCCGGAATATGTGACATTTAAAAATAAAGATTTATATATGCCTATAAGTTCAGAATATATAACATCTAATGTTAATGATGAAATAAAAATGAAGAACTTACCTATATATTATTTTATTGAAGGAATGTTTATATGTTTTGCATGTGATGAAAAATTAAGATTTAATGATGATTATGGAATTATTTTAACTTATATTGCTAATGCCGAAGAATCTATAAAAAGTCTTATAGCTAATAGAATTAAAGAAGAAAGATTAGAAGAAGCTTATATATTATTAAAAGGATTATATATATATAATAGAGAAGAAGAGGTTTTTAAAAATCTATTATTGACAGGGGAAGCCTTGAGAGAAAAGGATTCTAAATTCAAATCAATACTATTACAAGATATTGAAGAAGGAAAGATAAAGTTTAAAAATATGCCAGAACCTTACTTGTATAATGCACTTATATTAAGAGATGATGGAGACTTTATAAATGCTAAAGAAGAAATTAATAGCTACCTAAATAAAGGCGGAGTAAAGAGCGGAGAGATAGATCAAATAATCAACGATATTAACAATGTAAGTCAATATGAAAAAGCAATAGAGCTTTTAAATGAAAAGCCAGAAAAAGCAATAGAAATGTTATTGCCATTAGTTGACCAATTTGAAACAAATCCACTTTTATATTATTACTTAGCAGTTGGATATAGAAATTTAGAAAACTATGAAAAAGCTATATACTATTTAAATCAAAGTTTAAGTATTGAATCAGGTATATTAGAAGTAGTTAATGAACTTGGTATAAATTATGCTTGTCTTGGTAATTATGAAGAAGCAATAAAATACTTTAAAAAGGCTTTTGAGGCTTCAAGAGATGTTGAAATTTGTACTAACATAATAATGTGTTATATGAATTTAGGCGATAATGAACAAGCAAAACTTCATTTAGAAATTGCTAAAAAATTAAAACCTGAAGATGAAATTGTAAGTCAATTAGAAAAAGCTTTAACTAAATAGTTAAGTTTGTGTTTTAAAAGAAAGTTTATAATTTTAGTATAAAGCTCGTAGACAGGGAAATTTCATTTAAGAACACTAAAACAGATATTAGTCTAATTAATGCATGCTCCCAATGAAACATTGTGACAAGCAATTAATTCAACAAATATCTATTAAGAGTTCTAAAAAGTAAATTTCAATGCTACTGCGCCCTTATACTAAAATTATGAACACTATTTTTAAATAAAGGGTTTTATTTCAGCACTATCAAAATAGCATTAGATATTTTGTTAGTGCTTTTTATATATAGGAAAAGATGTTTTAATATGCATATATCAACACGTTGCTAAAACATAGCAATTTTAAAAAATTATTATTTTAATACATAAAAAGGGATTTATTATATGATATAATAGTCTAATCAATAATAAGTATTATATTTATGAAAATACTACATAATGAAAGGAGAAACTACTTTAAATTATATCTAAATTTTTAACTTTGTAATTTTAAGTAGCGAATTTTATGTTTACAGATATACTTAATTTTAAAATATTTAATGGCAACAAAAAAGAACTGATGAAATACATAGAGAAATTTGAAAAGATAAATATTATATCAGGAAATCCAGAGATATTATTTAATGGATTAAATGATAAAATACTTAATAGATGTTTTAAAGAAGACAACTCTGTAATTATTCCTGATGGGGTAGGGACAGTTCTTGCTTCTAAATTGTTAAAAAATCCAGTAAAAGAAAAAATAGCTGGAATAGAGGTTATGAAAGATCTTTTATCAAAAGCTAATTTAGAAAATAAATCTATTTATTTATTAGGAGCAAAAGAAGAAGTAATTCAAAAATGTGCGGAAAATATTAAAAATGAATTTAATAATTTAGATATATGCGGTTTACATAATGGATATTTTGATTTAGATAGTTGTGCTGAAATAAAAGATGAAATAAAAGAGAAAAAGCCTTGGGCTATTTTTATTGCTATGGGATGCCCAAGACAAGAATATTTTATTGAAAAATATATGGATATATTACCTTGTAATATATTTATGGGTGTTGGAGGAAGTTTTGATATATTTTCAGGAATTTCTAAAAGAGCACCTAAATGGATGATAAATTTAGGACTTGAATGGCTTTACAGGGTGATAAAGGAACCTTGGAGAATAACAAGACTTACTTCTATACCTAAGTTTTTAATAAAAGTATTAAAGTATAATAAAAGGTGATAAATATGAAGAAGAATACTTTATTAAAATCTACTTTAATAATAATGATAGTATCGTGTATAAGCAGAGTTATAGGTTTTGTTAGAGATATGCTTATTGCAAATAATTTTGGAGCTGGTATGTATACAGATGCATATAATATTGCTGTTACTGTACCGGAAACTATATTTATGCTTATAGGCCTTGCAATCTCTACATCATTTTTACCAGTACTAAGTAAGATAAAGGCGAAAAAAGGCAAAAATGAAATGTATTATTTTGCTAATAATGTGATTAATATATTATTTATTATTTCAGTTATATTTTTTGCTATAACTAGTATTTTTTCAAAAGAAATAGTTATGGCTTTGGGAAAAGGGTTTGATACAGAAACAACTATTTTAGCAATTAGATTAACTAGAATTACACTGATTAATTTATTATTTATGTCAATTAACGCATGTTTTACATCATTATTACAAGTTAATGAAGATTTTGTTATACCATCAATATTAGGTTTGTTTTTTAATTTACCTATGATAGTGTATTTACTATTTTTTAGAAGTTATGATATTATTGGATTAACTATAGCTAATGTTATAGGAAACTTTTTTAGAGTAGTAGTTCAAGTACCATCGTTAGTATCACATGGGTATAAATATAAATTTTTTGTTAACTTAAAAGATGAAGGATTAAGAGCCATTTTATTCTTAATAATTCCAGTGGTTATAGCAGCGGGTGCAAATTCTCTAAATATGATAGTTGACAAAAGAATTGCATCATCATTAGAGATCGGATCTATTTCAGCATTAGGTTATGCAGAAAAGCTTATATTTTTTATAAATAGTATAATAACAACATCTATATCTAGTGTTGCATATCCTATGATGGCTAATGCTAGGAATGCAAAAAAAATAGATGAGTTTGTAGAATTATTAAAAAAATCTCTTATATATTTAGCTCTAATTTTAATACCAATTACAGTTGGAGTTATAATATTTAAAGAAGATATTGTAAGTATTATATATGAAAGAGGAAAATTCACAGAATATGCAGTAAAATTAACAAGTTTAGCTTTACTTGGATATACAGTTGGAATATTTTTTACTGGAATGAGAGATATATTAAATTCTACTTTATTTTCTATGGGAAAAACTAAGATTACAACTGTAAATGGAATTATAGGAGTAATCATAAATATATGTTTAAGCATAATATTATCAAAAACTATAGGAATATATGGAGTAGCATTAGCATCTTCTATAGCTATGATGATAACTTCGATTTTATTATTTATTAGTATTACAAAATTAGAACGTAATTTTACTTATAAAGATTTATTTGTTAAAATATTCAAGATAATTATTAATTCAATTTTAATGGGATTAGTCATTATTACATTTATAAATTTTATGGATGAAATAATACCAAAAATAATGATTATTATTTTTGGAACTATTATTGGTATCATAAGCTATTTTATATTATGTAATTTATTTAATATAAAAGAGGTACAGGAGATAAAAAATTTATTTTTAAACAAAGTAAAGAAGAAATAATAGGAGGACATATGAAAATATTATTTATAGCTTGTTATTCTCCATTAATAAATAATTCAGCTGCAATAGAAACTTTGCAGTATTTAAATAAATTAAGCGAAATTCCAGGAAATGAGATACATTTATTAACTGTTAATTTTCCTAAAAATTCAATATATTATGATGAATATTTATTTTCTATGATGGATAGCAAAATAAAATATCATTTAATTGATGGTGGAGTAATATTTAAAAAATTTATTCCTAGAAAGCAAAGTGTATCTAAGATAAATAAAGAATCTATAAAAAATAGAAAAATTTTAAGAAGGATTAAAAATGCACTTGTAATACCTGATATGTATTATGGATGGGCTAAAAAAGCAGCAAAGTATGGAATTCAACTTATGCAACAAGAAAAATTTGATGTTATATTTTCAATGCATGAGCCGCCATCTTCTCATTTGTGTGCATACTATATAAAAAGAAAATTCAAAAATATACCATGGATTACATATTGGAGTGATCCTTGGCTTAAGGATTCAACACGTCAAAATTCTTTTATATTAAAAAAACTAATCGAAAAGAATATGGAAAAGAAGGTTGTTGAATTATCAGATAAATTTATTTTTGTAACTGAAGAAAATAGAAAAGATTACTTAAATCAATACAAAGTTGTTGAAGCTAAAAGCGATTTTACTTATATATTAAATAGAGGATTTGATAAAGAATTATATAATAAATTATCATTAGAAAATACTCCATCACTTATACAAAGCAATAAAATTAACATGGTTTATACAGGAGAAATATTTACTAAATTAAGAAATATAAATCCTTTCATTGAAGCGTTAGAAGAGATTAAAAATGAAAATAAAGATGACTATGAATTACTTAATATTTTATTTTTTGGCAACATAGATGATATTGAAGTTAAAAGAAAATTAAGTAATCTAGAAATAGCAAAAGTTTCATCTAGAATACCTTTTGATGAAGCACTTAAGTATATGTTAAATTCAGAAATATTAATTTTATTTGGTAATAAAAATTCTAAACAAATACCTGCAAAAATATATGATTATTTTGGAACGGATGCAAGAATTTTTGTTATTTATGGTGATGATAATGATCCAATTAAAGATATAGTTGAGAATAATGAAAAGTGCATTAATGCTAGTAATTCTGTTAAAGAAATAAAAGATAATATATATAGGTTAATAGGCTTATATAAAAGTAATAATATAAAGTCAGAACCAGATTATAGATATGAATGGAATAGCATAGTTAAGAAGCTAAATACTATATTAGAAGAGAAGTGATAAAAATGCATATTATGGTAATACCATCGTGGTATTCATCACCAAGAAATAAAATTCATGGAAGCTTTTTTAAAGAACAGTTTAAAGCATTATCTAATAGTGATGAAAAAATTACGGTGGCTTATAATGAAATTTGGCCACTTACGTTAATTGGTAAAATAAAAGAAAAAAGAAAAATTAATTTTAGTATAGAAGATAACCTTAGAACTTATAGATATAAAGATTTCAATTATTTTCCTAAGAACCCATTAATGTTTAAAAGCTTTAATAAGAGAATGGATAAATTATATAAAGAAATAGTTAAAAAAGAAGGTAAAGTTGATATAATACATGCCCATTCTGCAATGTGGGGTGGAATTTCTGCAGCTTATATAAGTAAAAAATATAATATACCATTAGTTATAACAGAGCATTCATCACTAAAGTATGCAAAATATTTAAAAGATAGTTATAGAAAACATATTTATAAAGCTTATGAAAGTTGTGATTCATTAATAGCAGTAGGTAATGGCTTAAAAAAGGAACTTAACACATATGTAAATAGAGATATAGAAGTTATTCATAATATGGTTGATTTATCTTTATTTAATATGGAAGCAGAGTGCAATAAAGACGCAAAGAATAATACGCTTACTTTTTTCTCATGTGCTTTTCTTGAAGAGGGAAAAGGTATGGAGTTGTTAATAAAATCTTTTAAAGAAGTGTTTATTAATGAAAATGTGGTACTTAAAATAGGGGGAGACGGGTCTCTAAAATCTTCATTAGAAGAATTAGTTAAAAGTATAGGTATGGAAAAACAGATATTTTTTTTAGGGGCGTTATCAAGGCAAGAGGTAGCTAATGAAATGAAAAATTGTGATATATTTGCATTACCATCAGAACATGAAACCTTTGGCGTTGTATATATAGAGGCTTTAGCTTGTGGCAAACCTGTTATAGGTGCTAAAAATGGTGGCGCTGAAGATATAATAACTAAAAAAAATGGAATTATTGTTGAAAAAAACAATGAAGAACAATTAATATCTGCATTGAAATATATGAAAGAAAATTATAAAAATTATAATGAAAGCAATATTAGAGATATGACAGTTAAAAATTATTCAGAAGATTTATTGGTAAAGAATTTGAAGGGAGTGTATAAAAAAGTAAATGAAAGAGGTATTAAATAAAATTTACAATTTTATAGGTAACAGATTATATTTTAGATTACTATATATATTAGTCAGCTTAGGTTTTGCAACTATTTTTTTATATGTTCCAGCAATAAAAAAATTAAATACTATTGTTTTAGCATGGGGTATTTTACTAATATTAATTATGATATTTAAAGATTATAAAACAAGAAAGATATATAAATTTGATATTCCAATAATTTTATTTATAATTTTTACTTTAGCACTTAACATATTTGCTTATAGGACTACGGAAAACATCAAAATATGGATAGTTAATTTAATGATATTTACATCTTTATATACAATAGATGTATTTAAAAGCAAAAGGCAAAATATAAAAGAAATGAATATTATATCATATTTTTATATTGCTTTAATGTTACCATTATCAATAGTATCATTATATGTGGACTATAAGAAGATAACTATACAAGCAACTGATATGGTATTTGGAACAGGTCGATCATTTGGGATTTTTGTAAATCAAAATGCTTTATCTATAGCAGCAGGATTAGCAGTTGTATTAAGTATATATTTAATGTTAAAAAATAATAATATTAAGATGAAAATATTATTATTTCTAAATGTTATTATACAAGGTATTACAATGGTAAAAGCAAATGGAAGAAGTTCATATTTGCTTATAATTGCTGTAATATATTTATTTATATTTGTATATTTAAAAAGTAAACATTTAAGAATAGCATTATTAATAATTCCATTATTATGTTCAAGTGTATTATTAACTTTTGATGAAGACAGACTACATAGCTTTACAAGTGGAAGAAATATTTTATGGAAATCAGCTAGTTTTGTTATAAAAGACAATCTGTTGCTTGGAGTAGGAAATTCAGATTTAATAGAAGCAGTAAGAAATGCTAGAATAGTTGAATATTTACCAGGAATAGAATATGGTGGACTTCATAATATTTATCTTCAAATAGCAACTGTAAATGGAATTATTTCATTAGCATTAATTTTAATTTTTCTAATAAGTATTATGGTATTTCTAATAAAGAGATTAGATAAGCTGAAGGGGAAAGAAAAGCTTCAAATGACTACAATATCTTCCATGTTACTTGGAATATTAGCAGTAAATGCATTTGAAAGTAATTTAGTTTATATAATAAGTTTTATATCTATTATGTTTTGGATATATCTTGGATATATAATATCTATATTAGATAATAAAAATATAAGCAATAATAAATAAGGGGGATTTTTAATGGAATTTTATAAACAAACAATTAAAGAATTTATTGGGGATGTAGAAAGTGATAAAGCATCACCAGGTGGCGGAAGTGTAGCAGGGCTAATAGGTGCATTATCAGGTGCACTGAATTCAATGGTATATTCTTTAACAGTAGGTAAGAAAAAATACCAACAATTAGATGAAGAAATTAAAACTATGATAGATGATTTTAGAGAAAAATCTAAAGGATTTACATATAGAAGCCTAGAACTTATGGAAGAAGATCGAAATGGATTTTTAAAGTTAATGGATTGCTACAAACTTCCTAAAGATACAGAAGAAGAAAAAAGCAATAGAAATAATGCTATAAAAGAAGGTACAAAAGAAGCTATGTTACCACCATTAAAATTAGCAAGAGAATCTTTTGAGTTTTATAAAAATTTAGATGTTATGAGTAAGTATGGTAACAAAATGCTTTTATCAGACTTAGGCATGTCAGCAATATTATTACACTGCACTATAGAGAGTGCAATAATGAATGTCAAAGTTAATTTAAATGGCTTAAGAGATGATGAAATATTCTTTAATGAAATAAAAGAAGAATTAGATGATTTATTTAATAAATCTAAAGATAAAAAAGAAGAAATTGTAGCACAAGTAAATTCAGTTATATTTCAAGAATAATAATTTGCAATTAAATCTATGTTTATATATGCAATAGGCAAAATGGCATTGTAATTGGATTTTGAAAATAGTTAAGTGAGAGTCGGAATTTTCATATTTCGTTCCTCAAACTTACTCAGCGACTAAATAGGAGTCGAGTTTCATTTTTAATTTATATTTATTGCTTGTCTCAATTTTATATTGGGAACAAGCTAAAATGGGACTATACTTGTTTTTAGTATTCCTAAGTTCAATTACTCAG